>NZ_JAMYTD010000003.1:0-401609 GCF_040322255.1 Mesorhizobium sp. M0166
CTACTGGGGGGGGGGGGCGCCGACCTCTCACGCCGGGGGTCCCCCCCCCCCCGCCCGGGGGGGGTGTGGGGGCCGCGACGCGGCCGGAGAGGGGGCCTTTCATAGAGCGCGGTCCCCCTCTCCGTCTCGGCTTCGCCGAGCCACCTCTCCCCCACTTTCGTGGGGGCGAGGAACCCAAGCTGAGAAATGAAGCGGCGATTCAACGCTGACAGGCAACTTTGTTCTTGCTTTGTGCCGGCAGCTATGCTACTAATTTGGGTATGGTACTGATTCGTACCGATGACCCGCCCGCAAAGGCGGGTTTTTTGTTTTAGCCGGTTTGTCTCGGTTTTCGCAGTCGACACTCAGAACCGCTACGGCTTCGACTCGGAGCTCTCGATGCATCCATGGGCCGCGCCACCAACCCGCGACCGCAGAAGACGGCTTGACGGCCCCTGCCCGGCATCTGAAAAGGACTGGCCTGCGGACGTGGCGGAATTGGTAGACGCAAGGGACTTAAAATCCCTCGATCTCTGATCGTACGGGTTCGATTCCCGTCGTCCGCACCAGATTGGTCTTCGTTTTTAGCTTCGTAACTGGAGACCAGGGCGCTCGACCCGGTTCTGGCCGCCTCACCTCCCGATCGGGTTCAGCTTCAAATGCTGGATCAGGATAATCGTCTTGGCGTCGATGATCCGACCGTCGTGGATACCGGCCAGCGCCTCGTCGAGCGGCATTTCCAAAACTTCGATGTCCTCGCCTTCGTCGTGGGCGCCGCCGCCGTCGGAAATGCGGTCGGCGGGCGAATAACGGGCGACGAAGAACCAGAGCCGCTCGGTCACGCTGCCGGGGCTCATATAGGGCGAAAACAGCCGCTGCACGTCCTTCAGCCAGTAGCCGAGTTCCTCCTCGGCCTCCTTGCGGATGCAGGTTTCGGGATCGTCTTCGTCGAGCAGGCCGGCACAGGCCTCGATCAGCGGCTCCTTGTGGCCGGTGACATAGGCCGGATAGCGGAACTGCCGCACCAGAAGCACCGTCGAGCGCTCCGGATCGAAAGGCAGGATCACCGCGCCGTCGCCGCGATCGTAGGTCTGGCGGGTGTGCGTTTCCCATTTGCCGTCGCGCCGGCGGTAGTCGAAGACGGTCTTTTTCAAAACCGCCCATTCGTCGGAAAGGACTTCCTCAGAGCGGATGCGAATGCGATCTTCCATGGTGGACTCCCTGCTGCCGCGGCAAGGCGTAGCCGCGAACGCCCGTTCGTGCAATCCGGCCAGCTATTGGTCCAGAGCACCGGTTCACCGTCTCGTGTCTGGCGCTGGCACAATCGGCTGCATAAATAGCGGCAACCCTTCGCGGAGTTTTTTATGACCTCATCGCTTTTCCAGCCGATCACCCTCGACGGCCTCACCTTCCCCAACCGCATCGCCGTCGCGCCGATGTGCCAGTATTCGGCCGAGGACGGCTCGGCCAGCGATTGGCACCTTTATCACTGGATGAACCTGGCGATGTCGGGCGCCGGCATGGTCACCGTCGAAATGACCGATGTCGAGCGGCGCGGCCGCATCTCGCACGGCTGCCTCGGCCTCTATTCCGAGGACAACGAGGCGGCCGCCCGGCGCACCCTGGATGCAGCCAAGCGTGTCGCCGCACCGGGCACGAAATTCGGCACGCAGCTTGCCCATGCCGGCCGCAAGGCCTCCAACCGCAAACCCTGGGAGGGCGGCGGCCCGCTAAGCGCCGATCAGGACCCGTGGCCGATCGTGTCGGCCTCGGCGATCGCCTACGACACCGGCTGGCAGGTGCCGCGGGCGCTGGAGGACGCCGAGATCCTGCAAATCATCGAACGCTTCGCCGAAGCGGCCCGGCGGGCCGAGCGGGCCGGCTTCGACTTCATCGAGCTGCATGCCGCGCATGGCTATCTGATCTTCCAGTTCCTGTCGCCGCTCTCCAACCGGCGCACCGACCGCTGGGGCGGCTCACTGGAAAACCGCATGCGTTTCGCCGTCGAGATCGCCAAGGCGGTGAAGAAGGCAGTGCCCAGGCTGATGCTGGGCGCGCGTCTGTCGATCAAGGAATGGGTCGATGGCGGCTTCGAGGTCGAGGATGCGATCGAAGTGGCAAAAGCGCTGAAGGAAGCCGGCGTCGCCTATCTCTGCTGCTCGAGCGGCGGCAATTCGCCGTTGCAGAAGTTGCCGTCCGGGCCCGGTTACCAGGTGCATCTGGCCGAAGCGGTGCGCAAGGCCGTCGGCATCCCGACGCGGGCCGTCGGCCTTATCGACGATCCGAAACAGGCCGAGGCGATCGTTGCCGACGGCCGCGCCGACATGGTGGCGCTGGCGCGCGCCTTCCTTGCCGATCCGCGCTGGGGCTGGCGCGCCGCGGCCACCTTCGGCGAAAAAATCCACCCGGCGCCGCAGCTTGCCCGCTCGGTGACGACGATGCAGCACTGGATGAAGGCGGCGAACTGACGCCGGGTTCGTCTCGCTGGACGGGCCAGCACAGCTTCGCATTGATCCACTGCCGGTGTAGAGTGGCCGGCCGCGGCTGGGCGCGGCGGGTTGGGGGGAGCAGAGACATGTCGTTCAGGGGGATTTCCATTGCGGCCGCCGCCGCGGTTTTGGCCGGGCTGTCGTTCGGCGCATCGACGCCGGCCGGGGCGCAATATTGCGAAGGTACGGTGCACGGACTTTCCAGGCACTACAATCTGGCAACGGGAAGCGGCTTTCTCGCCGTTCGAGCCCGACCGAACTCGTCGTCACGCATGATCGGGCAATTGTTCAACGGCGACCAAACCGAGATCTTCGACCGCCGCGGAAACTGGTACCAGGTCGATTTCGGCGGCCGCACCGGCTGGGCGAATGCGCGCTGGCTGCGCAATGACTGCGGCTATTGAGCTATTTTCGCCTGAGCTAAAATAGCAGTTGCAACCAAATCGGCCGCTCCGCGTTGGCGGCGATGATGGACAGCAAGCCATTTGAAAAGCCGGTCGTGGTCGAACTCGGCCATGTCGGCAAGTATCGCCACATCCGCAGCGCCCAGGAGGCGGCGGAGTGCCTGATGACGATCTGGCCACTCAATCGCGGGCCCCGTCATCGTGATGCCCTCGACACTTGCCTAAAAGTGCTGGAAGGTTATCGTTCGACGGCGGATGCGCGCCGGGCACTGATCGAAGCCGCCAGGGAATCGGACGTGCTGGTCGCAGACGACAGGCTGCCAGACGACAGACTGGCCGACGACAGGCTGCATTGAGGCAACGGGCTTTCAACCGGAGGGTTTCATGGCGAAACTGACCTACAAGATCGTCGAGCATGACGGAGGCTGGGCCTACAAGGTCGGCTCGACATTCTCCGAAACGTTCCCGACCCATCAGGACGCGTTGCGCGCCGCCGAGATCGCTTCCGCCGAACAGCAGGTCGCCGGCAACACCGACGGCATCCAGTACGAGGACGCCGACGGCAAATGGCACGACGAGCTCGCCGACGGCCGCGACCGGCCGCAGACCGAGGTTTCGGATTAGGGTGTGTCGACATCCCGGTGATGCCGGCGTGCTTTACAGGTCGGTTTGGTAGCGCTACCGTCTCACATCGCGCGTGACCGGGGAGGAGTCTGGGCGCTGTCGCGGGCCAGGCAGGAAAGCGGTTTCCTTCGAAGTCGTTGCAGGAATCAATCGGGAGGAGATCGATGGCGTCTGTCGCAATCGGCGATGTCTACAAATCATTCGGGACCGTCGAGGTCCTGCACGGGGTCAGCGTCGATATAAACGACGGCGAGTTCGTCACGCTGGTCGGTCCTTCGGGTTGCGGAAAGTCGACCCTTCTCAGGATGATCGCCGGCCTGGAAAAAATCTCGCGCGGCCAGATCGCGATCGGCAAACGTGTCGTTAACAACGTTGCGCCAAAGGAGCGTGACGTCGCCATGGTCTTCCAGAACTATGCGCTCTACCCGCATATGACGGTTGCCGAGAACATGGCGTTCTCGCTGATGCTCAAGGGCGTTCCCAAGACGGAGAGCGATGCCGGCGTGCGGCGTGCGGCCGAGATCCTGGGACTGGTGCCGCTGCTCGACCGCTATCCGCGCCAGCTTTCCGGCGGCCAGCGCCAGCGCGTCGCCATGGGCCGTGCGATCGTGCGCGATCCGCAGGTCTTCCTGTTCGACGAGCCGCTGTCCAATCTCGATGCCAAGCTCCGGGTGCAGATGCGCGCCGAGATCAAGGAACTGCACCAGCGCCTGAAAACGACGACGGTCTACGTCACCCACGACCAGATCGAGGCGATGACCATGGCCGACAAGATCGTCGTCATGCATGACGGCATCGTCGAGCAGATCGGGCCGCCGCTCGAACTCTACGACCGGCCGAACAACCTCTTTGTCGCCAGCTTCATCGGCTCGCCCGCCATGAATATGCTCAGGGGCGAGATCGTAAGCGACGGCTCGCCGTCGTTTCGCGGCGCCGGAGGGATTTCGGTCCCGTTGGCCTCGGCACTTTCCATCGGCAATGGCGAGCCGGTGGTGCTGGGGATACGGCCCGAGCATTTACGGCTGTCCGACCACGACGGTATCCCGGTCACCGTCGTGGTGGTCGAGCCGACAGGGTCCGAAGTGCAGCTCATCGGCCGCACCGCCGGGGGCGAGGAGATCGTCGCCAATTTCCGGGAACGCCATTCCTTCACGCCGGGCGAAACCATCCGGCTTACGGCCGAGCCCGGCCTCATCCATCTCTTTCACGGCAAAACCGGACAGCGGTTCGAAACACCCATCGAGCAGTAGGACGGCAAGGACAATAAGCAGGAGGAAGCGAGCATGAAATTCACCAGACGCGACGTGATCCGCACCACCGCCGGCGTGGCGGCGGGAGCCTTGGGAAGCCGGCTCATCGGCTCTCCCGCCTTTGCCCAGGAGGGATTGAAGTACAAGCCCGAGGACGGCGCCAAGCTCAGGCTGCTGCGCTGGTCGCCCTTCGTGCAGGGCGACGAGGATCAATGGCTGGCCAACACCAAGCGCTTCACCGAAGCGACCGGTGTCGAGGTCCGCGTCGACAAGGAAAGCTGGGAGGACATCCGCCCCAAGGCGGCGGTCGCCGCCAATGTCGGCTCCGGCCCGGACCTGATGTTCGTCTGGTTCGACGACCCGCACCAATATCCCGACAAGCTGCACGACGTGACGGAACTGGGCGAATATCTCGGCTCGAAATATGGCGGCTGGCACGATGGACCGCACCAATATGCGACGCGGCAAGGCAAGTTCCTCGGCCTGCCGCTGGCGACCATCGGCAATGCCATCGTCTATCGCGAAAGCTGGGTGAAGGAGGCCGGCTTCTCCGAGTTTCCGAAGGACACGGCAGGCCTGCTCGAACTTTGCAAGGCGTTGCAGGCGAAGGGCCATCCGGCCGGCTTCACGCACGGCCATGGCGTCGGCGACGGCAACAACTACGCCCACTGGCTGCTGTGGAGCCACGGCGGCAAAATGGTCGACGAGAGCAGCAAGGTGACGATCAACAGCCCCGAGACGCTGAAGGCGATCGAATACGCGCAGGAGCTCTACAAGACCTTCATTCCCGGTACCGAAAGCTGGCTCGACGTCAACAACAACCGCGCCTTCCTGGCCGGCGAATTGAGCGTCATCGCCAACGGCATTTCGGCCTACAACACCGCCAAGGTCAACAAGGACAAGGATCCGAAACTGGCCGAGATGGCCAAGGACATCCGCACCACCAACCTGCCGATCGGTCCGGTCGGGAAATCCGTCGAGCTGTTCCAGGTGACCACGGCCGTGATCTTCGACTACACGCCCTACCCCAACGCGGCCAAAGCCTATCTGCAGTTCATGTTCGAGGAACCGCAAATGGCCAAGTGGATCACGTCCTCGGCGGGCTATTGCTGCCAGACGCTCAAAGCCTTCGACAACAACCCGGTGTGGACGGCCGATCCGAACAATGCCGCCTACGCCAAGGCCTCGGCGACGCTGCGGCCCAACGGCTATGCCGGCCCGCTCGGCTACGCCTCGGCGGCGACCATGGCCGATTATGTGCTGGTCGACATGTTCGCCAAGGCGGTGACGGGCCAGGCGACGCCGCAAGAAGCGATGGAAGAAGCCGAGAAGCGCGCAAACCGCTACTATCGCGTTTGAGCCGGGTTCTGCCGGGCAGCCATGCTGCCCGGCTTCGAATCGCGCATGGCCGCCCGGCCGATCAATGAGACTTAGAGGAGCCGACCCATGGCCGTGACCTCCGCTGCCGCTCAGCCACGCCGGTCGACGCTGTCGCGCATTTTGACGTTCGTGTCTGAAAGTCATAACGCGCTTGGCTTCGGCTTCATGCTGCCGGCGGCGGCACTGCTGCTGGTCTTCCTGACCTATCCGCTCGGGCTCGGCGTCTGGCTCGGCTTCACCGATGCCCGCATCGGCCGCCCCGGCATCTTCATCGGCATCGAGAACTACGAATATCTGTGGGACGACGCCGTCTTCTGGCTCTCCGTCTTCAACACCTTGCTCTACACGATCAGCGCCTCGATCCTGAAGTTTGCGCTCGGCCTCTGGCTTGCGCTTATCCTCAACCAGAACCTGCCGTTCAAATCGTTCTTCCGCGCGATCGTCCTGCTGCCCTGGGTGGTGCCGACGGTGCTGTCGGCGATCGCCTTCTGGTGGATCTACGATTCGCAGTTCTCGATCCTGTCCTGGGCACTTATGGAAATGGGCCTGATCGACCACCGCATCAACTTCCTCGGCGATCCCGAGAATGCGCGGGCTTCGGTCATCGCCGCCAATGTCTGGCGCGGCATTCCTTTCGTGGCGATCACGCTGCTTGCCGGCCTGCAGACGATTCCGCAGTCGCTCTACGAGGCCGCCACGCTCGACGGCGCCAGCCGCTGGCAATTGTTCCGCTATGTGACGCTGCCGCTGCTGACGCCGATCATCGCCATCACCATGACGTTTTCGGTGCTGTTCACCTTCACCGATTTCCAGCTGATCTATGTGCTGACGCGCGGCGGGCCGGTGAACGCCACCCATCTGATGGCGACGCTGTCGTTCCAGCGCGGCATTTCCGGCGGCCAGCTTGGCGAAGGCGCTGCGATCGCAGTCGCCATGATCCCGTTCCTGCTGGCGGCGATCCTGTTCAGCTATTTTGGCCTGCAACGCCGCAAATGGCAGCAGGGCGGCGGAGATTGACATGACCGCGATCGAAACGAGCAAACGCCCGGAACTCGACGAAGGCGGCATGGGCTACCTGCAGAGTTTGCCGCGCCGCGTGGTGACGGTCTACCTGCCGCTGCTGATCTTCGTCATCGTGCTGTTGTTTCCGTTCTACTGGATGACGATCACGGCGGTTAAGCCCAACCTCGAGATGACCGACTACGCCAATTTCAATCCGTTCTGGGTGGTGCATCCGACGCTCGAGCATATCCGCTACCTGCTCTTCGAGACATCCTATCCGGGCTGGCTGCTCAACACGATCATCATCTCGACCGCAGCCACGTTCCTGTCGCTGCTGGCTGCGGTGTTCGCCGCCTATGCGATCGAGCGCTTGCGGTTCTCCGGGGCGCGGCAGGTCGGCCTCGCGGTGTTCCTCGCCTATCTCGTACCGCCCTCGATCCTGTTCATTCCGCTGTCGGTGATGGTGTTCAACCTTGGGCTTTACGACACGCCGTTCGCGCTCATCCTCACCTATCCGACCTTCCTGATCCCGTTCTGCACATGGCTGCTGATGGGCTACTTCCGCTCGATCCCGTTCGAGCTGGAAGAATGCGCGCTGATCGATGGGGCAAGCCGCTGGCAGATCCTCACCAAGATCGTGCTGCCGCTGTCGGTGCCGGGGCTGATTTCCGCCGGCATCTTCGCATTCACCCTGTCATGGAACGAGTTCATCTACGCCTTGACCTTCATCCAGTCGTCCGAAAACAAGACCGTGCCGGTCGGCGTGCTCACCGAGCTGGTGCGCTCGGACGTCTATGAATGGGGGGCGCTGATGGCGGGAGCGCTGATCGGTTCATTGCCGGTCGTGGTGCTCTATTCGTTCTTTGTCGAGCACTATGTTTCCTCGATGACCGGAGCCGTGAAGGAATAGGCGGCATGATCGGGAATGCGTGAGGTTCCAGGAGGTGTCAGCTGATGGTGTCGGACTTCGGCGCAAATGCGCGGTCGGCAATGCGTTCGATGAAAGCGACGACCCGTTCCGGCTCGACGAATTGTGGCATGTGGCCAAGCCCTTCGACCGGCTCGAAATGGAGCCCGCTGATCTTTTCCATCAGCGGCCAGCCATGGATATCGATGCCCAACACCTGGTCGGAAGCACCAAACAGAATGCCGGCCGGCATGGTGATCTCACCATAGCGTTGCTCGACGCGGCCAAGGTCGTGCTCGATGGCCACGACGTCGGTCGACGTTGCGTAGAAATGGCTTGGCCTCAGCCCGCACCAGCCGCCGCCCTCGACCATATAGTCGGCCGGCGCGGTCTGCGGCGCGAAAATGAAGGCAAGCGTCGCTTCGGCATATTTGAGAGCCGCCGGGATCGCCACCGTATGCGCCATGATCCGCCGCCGCAGCGGCGACCTGACGTATAGCGGGCCGAACTTCTGGCGCGCCTCCGGCTCCGGATGGGTCAGCGGCGCCAGCAAGGCGATACCGGAAATCGCCTCTGGATGCTCGACAGCCAGCGTCAGCGCGATGGCGCCACCCAGCGAATGACCGACGACCAGAGGCTTTTCCAGCCCAAGCGCCTCGATAAAGCGCCGTACGATCTCGGCCTGCTCGGGCAGCCGTCCGCTGGCGCCCGTGGCCCGCACCGAATAGCCGGAACCCGGACGGTCGAGCGCGACCAGCCGATAGTTCGGGCCGAACCGTCCGAACAGCGTGTGGCCGAATTGATGAAGCTGCGCGCCGAGGCCGTGCAGGAAGACGATCGGCCGTCCCTCGCCCATCTCGACATAATGAATACGGTTGCCGTCGATCTCGATGAATTTTCCGCTGGCCGGCACCAGCCTTTCGGCTTTCGCCGCGATCCGCCGCGTCGCCAGCATCGGATAGGCTGCCATGACGAGCGCCAGCAGAAACAGCGCGCCGGGCAGCCATAGCAGAATCGATACCGGCATGTCTTGCTCAAGGCTCCAAACCGGCACGCAGCATCACCCGCCGAAGGATCCACTGCAAGAGAGTTGGCACAGGTGGATCCGTCGTTTGGCGGCATTGCCGCGGGCCGTCCGCCGCGCTATCTCAGGCGACCCGTTTGCCGGAGCCAGTCATGACCGAAATCGTCACCGCTGCCATGCTCGTCATCGGCGACGAGATTTTGTCCGGCCGCACCAAGGACAAGAACATCGGCCACCTCGCCGACATCATGACGGCGATCGGCATCGACCTGAAGGAAGTGCGCATCGTTGCGGACGAGGAAGACGAGATCGTCGCTGCGGTGAATGCGCTGCGCGCCCGCTACACTTATGTCTTCACCACCGGCGGCATCGGCCCGACGCATGACGACATCACCGCCGATTCGGTTGCCAAGGCCTTTGGCGTGCCATGCGAATACGACGCCAGGGCCTATGCCCTGCTGGAAGCAAGCTATGCTGCCCGCGGCATCGAATACACCGATGCGCGCAAGCGCATGGCGCGGATGCCGCGCGGGGCAGACCACATCAACAATCCAGTGTCGGTTGCGCCGGGCTTTCGCATCGGCAACGTCCATGTCATGGCCGGCGTGCCGGCGATTTTCCAGGCGATGCTCGACAATGTCGTGCCGACATTGCGGGCCGGCACCAAAATGCTGTCGGCAACCGTGGAATGCCCGTTCGGCGAAGGCCTGATCGGCGGGCCGCTGGGCGACATCCAGAAGGCGCATCCGGACACGATCATCGGCTCCTACCCGAAATATGGCGACGGCAAATTCTGGACGGAACTGGTGGTGCGGGCCCGCAGCCAGCCGGCGCTGGACTCGGCACGCGCCGACGTAGAGGCTATGGTGGCGGGCTTGACCAGGGCAAGCAGGGTGGGCTGATCGGCCGGCCTGACGGAACCAGCATCGCGCAGTGACGTTTGTCACGAGTGGGATCGCCGTAAAACTGAGGGATTGCCATGCGCTTCAAGACCATCGTTGCCATATTGCAGAATGAACAAGATGCCGAGCGCGTCCTCGACTGCGCGATCCCGCTGGCCAGCCGATTCCAGAGCCATCTGACCGGCATTCATGCCGAGGCGCTGCCCGTGCCCTACACCTCGGCCACCGGCTTTCCGGACACCGAGTTCCTGCAGGTTTCCGCCGACATGAACCGGGAGCGCGCCGAGAAGTTGCAGGCCGCCTTTTACAAGCGCATCGAGAATTCCGGCCTGTCGTTCGAGTGGCGCAGCCTCGAGAGTTTTTCCGGCGACAGTGCGCTGACCGGCATCTCGACCGTTCGCACCGCGGACCTGATCATCGCCGCGCAGCGCGAATCCGGCAGCGACCCGAGCGCCGACGTCGACACGCTGGTCTACGATGCCGGCCGGCCGGTGCTGGTGGTGCCGCATTTGGGTCCCCTCGTCACCAGCTTCAAGCATGTGCTGCTCGCCTGGAACGGCAGCAAGGAAGCCGCGCGCGCGGCTTTCGATGCCCTGCCCTTCATCATCGAGGCCGAGAAGACGGACATCGTCGTCATCGACCCGCCGGATACGCTCGACGAGGCGCCGGAAACGGCCGGCGCGGAGATCGCCGCCTCGCTGTCCAGGCACGGCGCGACCGTCAGCGTCTCGGTGCTGAGGTCCGGCGGCGCCTCGGTCGACGACATCATCCAGACCAGGGTCGCCGAGTCGGGTGCGGACCTGCTCGTGCTCGGCGCCTACAGCCATTCCTGGCTGCGCCAGCTGCTGTTCGGCGGAGTGACGCGGACGGTGCTGCGCACCGCGCCGGTGGCGGCTTTCCTGTCGCGGTAGAGCATGATCCCGAAAAGTGGAATCCGGTTTTCGGAAAGATCATGCTCAAGAAAAAAGAATAGAGCCCCATCCCGATTATGTCGGGATGGAACAGGCTCTAGGTTCACAGGGATAGCTTGCCACTCCCCTTGCCAAGACCAAGCCTTTCCAGTTAATTCCGCGCGCATTCCATAGTGTATGCGCGCGATGCGCGCTTTGCGGAGTGCGCGAAAGATGTCCCTGCCCGAAAAAGCCTTCCCGGTCTCCTGGGACCAGTTCCACCGCGATGCGCGCGCGCTCGCCTGGCGGCTTGCCGGCGCCAACAAGGGGCAATGGAAGGCGATCGTCTGCATCACCCGCGGCGGCCTGGTTCCGGCCGCCATCATTTCACGTGAGCTTGGCATCCGCATCATCGAGACGGTCTGCGTCGCCTCCTACCACGATTATACCAGCCAGGGGCAATTGCAGGTGCTGAAGGAGGTCACGCCGGCGCTGCTCGCCGATGACGGGGCCGGCGTGCTGATCATCGACGACCTCACCGACACCGGCAAGACGGCAGGCATCGTGCGCGCGATGATGCCCAAGGCGCATTTCGCCACCGTCTATGCCAAGCCGAAAGGCAGGCCGATGGTCGACACTTTCGTTACCGAAGTCAGCCAGGACACCTGGATCTATTTCCCCTGGGACATGGGCTTCACCTACCAAAAGCCGATCGCCGACGACCACGCCGGCTGATTCGCGGCAACGCCGCTCATTGCAGCCGGTCGCCCAAGGCACCATCCGCGACCGACAAATGCCGGCGTGATGCTCGCGCGGCCGCGCCATTTGGGCGGGACCGGCGCAAATTGGCGCAATTTCGTTGGTCCATGAAAGATTTTTTACTTTTATTGCTCATGATTAGCCGTAAGATTCGTAAGACGGCAAACGATTCTGGAAGCTGGGGCAAGCTTCTCCGATGTTGACAAGGCCAACGACGCACAACCATCTGGCCGAAAGGGTCCGGCGACTCTTCGGCACGGTGCCGTCCCGCCTGCAGGTTGCAGCCCTGCCCTGGCGCGATGGCGGCGACGGCGTCGAAATCATGTTGATCACCAGTCGCGACACCGGCCGCTGGGTGCTTCCCAAGGGCTGGCCGGAAGCAAAGGAGCCGCTTTGCGAGGCGGCGGCGCGCGAAGCCGGCGAGGAGGCCGGGCTGCGCGGCACGATCTCGCATCACGAGGCCGGCCGCTATTTCTATGCCAAGGTGCTGGATTCCGGCGAGGAAGTGCCGTGCGAGGTGCTGGTGTTCCCGCTGGAGGTCGACAAGGTCGCCGACCGATGGAAGGAAAAGCGGGCACGCACCCGTAAGTGGGTCAGCGCCACCGAGGCGGTGCGCATGGTGCATGAACCGGATCTTCGCCAGATCATCGCCCATTTCTGCGCCGATCCACGCCGGTTCTCCTGAGCCCGAGTCGCGCATAGCTGCGGTCAGGTGCCGCGAACGCCATGGCCGAAGCGCCGCCGCGCCGCGCCGAACCTCCTCGCCCCGCTCCGCTTCTATCCCCGTTATCCACATATGTGACACACAAGATGTTGGGGTCATAAAAGCTACGCAAACGAATCCTTGACGCCGCAAAACGAGTCGCCTTTTATAGGCCATGCGCTCCTGTTGAGAGTGCGACCGGAAAAGTTTCGAGGCCGGTCTTTTTCCCGGAATATGTGCGTTTTGAGCCGCATTCCCGCCTGTTCACGAGGCCGGCGAAGGCGTGGAATTTTGAAGCTCTTTTGGGGCGAAAGGGAGGATTGTCGGACTTGAATAAATTGTCTGTTAATACTATATTTAGTGTTTGCAGGTAGGTTCGGCGCTAGATAATGTGAATTTCCCTCGACCGAGGGCGTTACAAAAAGTTTTCAGTTTTGAGGGACCCACAGGGTCCGTGAGCGCGTTGGACAGCGGCCTCGCAAGAGGTTCGACCGGCAGGGCGGCGGAGACTGTGACGATGAGAGCCGGGGTTTTCGAACGCCGGCAGACGGCGAGCATGCGCGTTTCGTCAAGAGGGCAGAAATCCTCTGGGAAAAGCGCTATATGTAGACAAAAGGGACCGGACCAATGCGCATCGAGCGTCGTTTCACCAAACAGGGACAATCAGCTTATGCGGAGATCGAATTCCGCAAGGCGCTTTCGGAGATCAAGAATCCGGATGGTTCGGTGGTGTTCCGCTTGGACAATATCGACGTGCCGGCGCAGTTCTCCCAGGTTGCCGCCGATATCCTGGCGCAGAAATATTTCCGCAAGGCGGGCGTCCCGGCACGGCTGAAGAAAGTCGAGGAGACGCAAGTCCCCTCCTTCCTGTGGCGCTCCGTCGCCGACGAGGCTGAACTGGCCAAGCTGCCGGAAGCCGAGCGCTACGGTTCTGAGACCGACGCCCGCCAGGTCTTCGACCGGCTTGCCGGCACCTGGACCTATTGGGGCTGGAAGGGCGGCTACTTCAAGTCGGAGGAGGACGCGCGCGCCTTCCGCGACGAGCTCGCCTATATGCTGGCCACCCAGCGCGTCGCGCCGAATTCGCCGCAATGGTTCAACACCGGCCTGCACTGGGCCTATGGCATCGACGGCCCCAGCCAGGGCCATTTCTATGTCGACCCGTTCACCGGCAAGCTGACCAAGTCGAAGTCTTCCTACGAGCATCCGCAGCCGCATGCCTGCTTCATCCAGGGCGTGCAGGACGACCTCGTCAACGAAGGCGGCATCATGGACCTGTGGGTGCGTGAGGCGCGCCTGTTCAAATATGGCTCCGGCACCGGCTCCAACTTCTCGTTCCTGCGCGGCGAAGGCGAAAAGCTGTCGGGCGGCGGCCGCTCGTCGGGGCTGATGAGCTTCCTCAAGATCGGCGACCGCGCGGCGGGCGCCATCAAGTCGGGCGGCACGACGCGTCGCGCGGCGAAAATGGTCATCGTCGACGCCGACCATCCCGATATCGAGGAATTCATCGACTGGAAGGTCAATGAGGAGCAGAAGGTCGCCTCGCTGGTCACCGGTTCGAAGATCGTCAAGAAGCACCTCGAAGCGATCATGAAGGCCTGCATCAACTGCGAAGGCAATGGCGAGGATTGCTTCGACCCGGCGGTCAACACCGCGCTGAAGCGCGAGATCAAGGCGGCCAAGAAGGACGCAGTGCCGGAGAACTACATCTACCGCGTCATCCAGTTCGCCAGGCAGGGCTATACCTCGATGTCGTTCAAGACCTACGACACCGACTGGGATTCCGACGCCTATCTCACCGTTTCCGGCCAGAATTCCAACAATTCGGTGTCGCTGAAGGACGATTTCCTGCGCGCCGTCGAGCAGGACGGCGACTGGCATCTCACCGCCCGCAAGGACGGCAAGGTGCTGAAGACGCTGAAGGCGCGCGATCTCTGGGAAAAGATCGGCTATGCCGCCTGGGCGTCGGCCGATCCGGGCCTGCATTTCAACACGACGATGAACGACTGGCACACCTGCGCCTCGGCCGGTGCGATCCGGGCGTCCAATCCGTGCTCGGAATACATGTTCCTCGACGACACCGCCTGCAATCTGGCGTCGATCAACCTTCTGCCCTATCGCAATGCGGACGGCACGATCGACATTGCCGCCTACGAGCACACGGTGCGGCTGTGGACCATGGTGCTGGAAATCTCCGTCATGATGGCGCAGTTCCCGTCGAAGGAGATCGCCAAGCTTTCGTACGAGTACCGCACGCTCGGCCTCGGCTACGCCAATATTGGCGGCCTGCTGATGACCTCGGGCATTCCCTATGATTCCGACGAGGGCCGCGCCATCTGCGCCGCCCTCACCGCGATCATGACCGGCACGGCCTATGCCACTTCGGCCGAAATGGCCGCCGAGCTGGGCGCCTTTCCCGACTACGACCGCAACGCGCAGAACATGCTGCGCGTCATGCGCAACCACCGCCGCGCGGCCTATGGCGAAAGGGACGGCTACGAGAAGCTAGCCGTCAATCCGGTGCCGCTGGTCGCCTCGGATCTCAAGCAGCAGGAGCTTGCCGACCATTCCAAGGCTGCCTGGGACCGCGCCATCGAACTTGGCGAGGAGCATGGCTACCGCAACGCGCAGGCAACGGTGATCGCGCCGACCGGCACGATCGGCCTGGTGATGGATTGCGACACCACCGGCATCGAGCCCGACTTCGCGCTGGTAAAATTCAAGAAGCTCGCCGGCGGCGGCTATTTCAAGATCATCAACCGCGCCGTACCGGAAGCGCTGCGCACGCTCGGCTATTCCGAGAGCCAGATCGCCGAGATCGAGGCCTATGCTGTCGGCCACGGCAATCTCAACCAGGCGCCGGGCATCAACCCCGGCTCGCTCAAGGCAAAAGGCTTTACCGACGAAAAGATCGCAGCACTCAATGCTGCGTTGAAATCGGCGTTCGATATCAAGTTTGTCTTCAACCAGTGGACGCTGGGCGCCGACTGGGTGAAGGAGACGTTCGGCTTCACCGACGAGCAGCTCAATGATTTCTCGTTCGAGATGCTGCCGGCGCTGGGCTTTTCGAAGAAAGACATCGAGGCCGCCAACATCCATGTCTGCGGAGCGATGACGCTGGAAGGCGCGCCGTTCCTGAGGGCCGAACACCTGCCGGTGTTCGACTGCGCCAGCCCGTGCGGCAAGATCGGCAAGCGTTCGCTGTCCATCAACAGCCACATCATGATGATGGCAGCGGCGCAGCCCTTCATCTCCGGCGCCATCTCCAAGACCATCAACATGCCGAACGACGCGACGGTGGAAGACGCCAAGGGTGCCTACATGCTGTCGTGGAAGCTGGCGCTGAAGGCCAACGCGCTCTATCGCGACGGCTCGAAGCTCTCCCAGCCGCTCAATTCCTCGCTGCTCGCCGATAGCGAGGACGACGAGGACGAAGCGGTCGAGCAGCTGATCGCGGCACCGGCCGCACAGCGCGCCGTACAGGTGACCGAAAAGATCGTCGAGCGCGTCGTCGAACGCCTCTACCGCGACCGCGAGAAACTGCCGAACCGCCGCAAGGGCTATACCCAGAAGGCGGTCGTCGGCGGCCACAAGGTCTATCTCAGGACCGGCGAATTCGATGACGGCCGTATCGGCGAGATCTTCATCGACATGCACAAGGAAGGTGCTGCCTTCCGGGCGATGATGAACAACTTCGCCATCGCCATCTCGCTCGGCCTGCAATACGGCGTGCCGCTCGAGGAATTCGTCGAAGCCTTCACCTTCACCAAATTCGAGCCGGCCGGCATGGTGCAGGGCAACGACGCCATCAAGAACGCCACGTCGATCCTCGACTATGTGTTCCGCGAACTCGCCGTCTCCTATCTCGGCCGCCACGACCTCGCCCATGTCGACCAGTCGGATTTCGACAAGACCGCACTCGGGCGCGGCATCAACGAAGGCAAGGCGACGCCCTTCTCCAAGGGCCTGACCCGCGGCGCCTCGCCGGTCAAGCTGGTGTCGGGCATGGGCGCCGAGCCGAAAGGCTTTGCCGGTTCGGGCTCCGGAACTCCAGCCCGTACCGCCCCGACCGCCTTCTCCGGCTCCAACGTGCTGACGCTAAAGCCGGCCAGCGACGAAGCCATCGCCTACAAGCGCGACTACGAGGAGCGCGCCAGGGAACTGGTCGAGGACATCGTCTACGCGGAAGCGTCCGACCCGACGGAGCTGTTCACCGACGAGGCCGCCAAAGAAGCAGCCGAAGCAAAAGCCCTTGCCGCCAACCGCCGCCAGCAATCATTGATGCAGGGCTACACCGGCAACGAATGCTCGGAATGCCATAACTTCACGATGGTGCGGAACGGGACGTGCGAGAAGTGCGATACTTGCGGGGCTACGAGCGGATGTAGCTGAGACAGCTGATAGGCAAGTTGATCGCTTGGAGGTGGGTTGACGGCAACCCACCTCTAACGGCCAAAGCAAGCCAATTGCCACCACCCGATCAGGCACGCCCGATGCCTAGCTACTCAAAGCTCGCGACGTTGCTCGTGCGGTCGTTCAACGCTGTGCTCGGCCCTAACCCGACAAGCGGGTCAGTAGTCCCAGACAGCCGGCACGCAACGAAAGACATCGCCGTCCACCGCCACATGGCAGATAGACGGGAACGGCAGGTGAGTGGCCACCAGCGGCTCGCGGGTCGCCGCCAGCTCCCGCAAAAGATTGATCCGGACGCGGGCCGCCTCCTCGGGGTCGTGTTCGAAGCCGTTGTGCCAGTCGGGTTGGTCGAACCCGACCTGGAACACGGCGTCGCCGGCGAAGGTCAGCCGATCGCCGCCGGACGCCAGGCGGACCACGCTGTGCCCGGGGGTGTGGCCGCCGGTGAGCGTGACGACCACCCCCGGCGCCACCTCGTGCTCCGTCTCAAACGGCCGCAACTGGCTGTGGTAGTCGTTCACGAACCGCTTGGCCGCCCGCCGAAGCGCATCCGGGAACCCCGTTGGCATGGAGACGCGGGAGAAATCGGGCGACTCCCAGAACTTGAGCTCGGCGGCCGCCACGTGAATCCGCAGATCCGGACGCAGCCGGTCCTTCACCCCGTCGATGAGCAGCCCGCCAATGTGGGCCATGTGCATATGGGTCAGCACCACGTCGGTGACGGATGCGAGATCGATGCCGGCGGCCTCCAGTCGCGAGACCAACCGCCCGGCCCTCGGCAAGTGCAAGTCCGGGTCCATCCCCAGCCCGGCGTCCACGAGTATGGTCCGGTCGCCGCTGCGTACGACGACCACGTTCAGCGGCCACTCGAGCACGTCCGGCGGCAGGAACATGTCGTCCAGCCAGGCCGCCCGGAGGGCCGGGTCGACGTTGTATGCCATAACCGGCGCTGGTATCGGCAGCACTCCATCGCTGACCACCAGCACGTCGATGTCGCCGACCTGCAGCGCGTAGCGCGACGGAACCAATTCGGGCTCCGGTCTACCGTTGCTGTGCTTGGCGTTCAGGCTGTCGGCGCAGTGCTGGATCGAGGGGTGTGAAATGTTGTCCAAGCTCATGTTTGTCTCCTGCTGACCAGTCGTGCGGGTTTTTGTTTCTACCTGCGACATGATGCGCTCCTGTTTTGCGTGATCGAGACGTGTCGGTCACGAGCCACGTCGGGGACCCTATGGGGAAGCGTGTCGGCTATCGAGCTACACCTGAGGATGGGTCAGCCTGTGCTCTCAGTGGACCCCAGCGAGGATTTGGTGGTGAAGAGGCTGGCATGAGGGAGTAGACGCTCTCGCCCACCGAACGGCGCCCCGCGCTCAGCGTTGACTCGAAGCCGTCCTCGATATCCGCGACGATGTGCTCTTTAGAGCAGGAAAGATCTCAGGAGGAGCTGCGGTTCAACTACGTCGGTGTAGATGATCGGCCGCTGGCCATAATGACATTTCCAACCGAAGAGGTTGCGCCAGGAACACTGAACAGCATCCTCGAGCATTCTGGACGCTTTCATATCGAAGGCTTGCGTGCGGATGGACTGCATGTGCCCAAAGGTGTCAGCCTGGCGGAATATGTAGAGGCGTAGAGCCGTCAGCCGAACCAGGGCTGGTAGCTATCACCGCGCGTTTCGCTTCGACGGCACGGCCTGGATCCCAGGGTCTGCGCTCCGCTTCGCGTTCGCTCCGCCCTAGGATGACGAAGACACGGAGGCCGAAGGCCAATCGCCAAGGCCGGTAGTAGCGGGAACGTCCCTTTCGTCATCCTAGGGCGGAGCAGGAGCGAAGCGACGTTGCGGAGACCCTAGGATCCATGCCGTGCCCCACGCGGCGGACGCCGACGGTGGAAGCCAAGCACTCGACCGATGTGCTACTCCGCCTCGGCCACCATCTGCCGTCCGCTCACCCAGTCGCGCCAGGCCTTCTCATCGCCACGGAACACATTGAGGTCGATGCGGCCCCTCACCCCGTGCGACAGGCCGGAGCCGGAATATTGCCAGAACAGCCATTTGCGGCCGGGATAGACCTTTGACGGGTGGGCGGCCACGGCGCGCAGCCAGAATGGATAATCCGGGAAGGCGCCGCGCAGGTTGTCGCGGTAGAAGTCGGGCGCGGTGTAGATGATCGGGCGCTGGCCGTAGTGGCGCTCGAGCTTGTCCATGAACACCTGCATTTTTTCCAGCACCTTTTGCCGCGAGGGGCGGCGCTTGCAGCTGGATTCGCCGTTCCACTCGACGTCGATCACCGGCGGCAGCGCGCCCTCGACCCTCGGCACGTTGCGGATGAACCAGTCGGCCTGCTCGCCGGCGGTGCGGCACCAGTAGAAGAAATGATAGGCGCCGCGCTTCAGGCCGGCGGCGTCGGCATTGCGCCAGTTCCTGGCAAACATCGGGTCGAGATGATCGCCGCCGTCGGTCGCCTTGATGTAGGCGAAGTTGGCGCCCTGGGCGCGCAGCTTTTGCCAGTTCACATTGCCCTGCCAGCGCGAAACGTCGACGCCATGGACGGCAAGACGCCTTGGCGAGGACGCCTTGCCGAAATTGATCGGCTTGGCGTCGCGAAAACCATAGCGCGTGACCGGCTCGGCAAGCATCGCCGGTGCGGCACGTGTCAGCCGCTTCGGCGGCGACATCAGCGCGATCACCTCGGCCGGCGGTTCGACGTCCTGATCGGGTACGTCCATCGCGACCAGCTGTTCGTCCTGCTCCTGTTCGGCGAAGGCTGGCGCGGCATCAGTTGTCGCCACGGATGCCACCGGCGCGGGTGGCCGTACAACCGAGCTGGTCGTCTCGCTGGACGGCACTTGCAGCGCATCGACGCCGGACGTCGACGTGCAGCCGGCAAGGCACAGCGCTGCGATCGAGAAGATGACGACGCCTGATAACCGCATCTGGACCTGTACGCAAAACACAACAGACCGAAGGCAGGACAACGCCGCCGGACAAACCAAGCTGGATTCCTAACAAGAAACTACCAACAAAGTTTGAATCGAATTGTTAGGGCTTTGCATCGGGACGCTTGCCCGGACTGAGGTGCGCTATCCCCAAACGTTCGGCCACGTCGCTGCCTCGCAATGCCGCTTGACAACTCACGGCATGAGATTAGTCTTCACTAATCTTACAGTGTAAGGCCCGTACTTGGGAGGAAGTGATGCAGCCCGCCGCCCTGTCAGAATTGCAGCCCGTAGCCCCGCCGGAGCCACACTCGCCCGCCATCGGGATCGACGAGATATCTGGCGATCTCAGCCGCACCATCGAACGCGCCGAGGTCAAGGCCTGGCTCGATCTCTATCGCGCCGCCCCGGCAGACTTTGCCGCAAGGCAAGGCTTAGCCATCGCCGAAGATGGCGATCTCGTCTGGGCCACCTGCACGACGATCCCGTTCATCCATTTCAACTGCGTCAAGAATTTCGGCGTCGAGAGCGCGGCCACCGAGAGCCGGCTCGATGCGCTTCTGACGCATTATCGCGACGCCGGCATTCTGCGGCCCTGGTTCTACACCAATCCACACACCGAGCCCGCGACGCTCAGCTGCTGGCTCGAGGCGCGCGGCCTGCAGCGTCAGGGCGGCTGGGAACGCATCTTTCGCGACGCCACGCCATTGCCAGCGGAGCCGCTTTTCCCGACTGAGAACGTCTCGGTCGAGCGGGTGACGCCGGCAACGGCAAGGGAATGGGCGGGGTTCATCGACAGCCAATATCGTTGCCGACTTCACCGTGGTTGCTGGCGCTGGCCGGCCGGCGCGGCTGGTATCATTACATGCTGCGGCGGGAAGGCGCGGTGGCGGCGGTGCGCTCGATGTTCATCGGTGCCGACGGCGTGGCCTGGAGCGGCATCGACGCGCCGGTTCCCGGCATCATGGCGCCGAGCTTCGACCTCGATGCAATGCTCGGCGAAGCGATGGTGCGCGACGGACTTGCGGCCGGTGCAAAACTGTTCGTGGCCGACATCGAGGCGCCGCACGCCGAACGAAACGGGCCGGCGTATCGCAACTATGCGCGCCTCGGCTTCAAGCTCGCTTATTTCCGCAGCCATTACAGCTATTTGCCGGCAAATTCCGGCTGACCGCTTCAAGACCCTAGCCGCACAGCCACAGCTTGTGGCAGGTCGTGGCCATCAGGTGGGCCGGCGGTACAAAACGATCGTTGACCGCCACATCATCGTCGGCCCGGCGGACCTTTTCCTCGAGCAGCGTGCGAAGTTCTGCCGGCTGCACGCGGTCGCGCTCCATCACCAGCTTGATCATCGGATCGCTCAAGAGCTCGTCCAGGGTGTTGATGCTGTCGTTCATTCCGTCGCCTCCTCGACTGCTGCCCGCACGCAATAGATAGGCAGCAATGATGGCCCGCCAATGACGCTTTGCCGGCTATCTCGTGTCGCTTCGGATTAAATTTTGTCCAGATTTCACCTCAAGCCGGAGGTGGCGCGCCTTCATATTGCGGCAGGCCGTCGTCGATCTGCACCCAGGGCTGCTTCGAGGCGGTCCAGATATGCATCTCAGGCCTGAACACCGAGGGATCATCGAGGGAGCCGGTGGTGATGCCGATGATGCCGGCGGAATCGCGCCGGGAAAACATCGTCGTGCCACATCGCGGGCAAAAGCCGCGCTTGAGATCGGGCGAGGAATTCACCATCGCCACCGGTCCGTCGACCGTCACATCGTCGATACGGAACAGTACGCGCGCGTTGAAGGCGGCACCCAGCGCTTTCTGGCAGAGCCGGCAATGGCAGACGCGCTCATTGATCGGTGCCGCCTCGGCGCGGTAGCGCACCGCACCGCACAAGCACCCGCCCTGATATCTTGCCATCGCCCGTGTCCCTTCCCTGCGAGGATAGGCGATACCTATCGATAGGTGGCACCGTCAATTGAAAAGCTTTGATGGCGCCATCTAAAGCTGTGATCCGGCCGATGGGCGAAATGCCGGCCATCTCGCGGGAGACGGCCGGCAGACAATTGACTGGGCGTCAGTTCGTTTCCTTGACGACCTCATCCCAAGTCTTGACCTTGGTCTCGCCATTGAGGAACGGCAGCGCGGCTGCTGTCAGTTCCGGCGCGAAGAACACATCGTAATGGGTGCGGTTCGGCAGGATCGCCAGGCGGTTTTGCGACAGGTTCTCGCGCATCCATCCGGCGTCCTTCAACCCGCCGCCAAGCATCTGATAGAACTTGATCTCGTGCTCGGGCCGGTACATGTCGCTGTCGCCGAACACCAGCATCACCGGCATTTTTAGCTTCGGCACGTCGGCCGAATAGTCGTAGTCCTTGCGCATATAGGCGCCGAGCTGGTCCAGCAGTTTCGGAAAATCCTCCGGATGCGGCGCAACCGCGACGTAGGATTTGTACATCGGCGTGTCCTTCATCATGTCGGCCATCGCCGCGCCGACCTGTGCCTGCTGGCCACGCATCTCGGCATAGAAGCCATCCGCGGCGTAGCCGGTCGAGACCAGCACGAGGCGGCGCACCGTTTCGGGATGCTGGACGGCCATGCGGAAGGCGACGCCGCCACCCAGCGAATAACCCATGACGTCGACCTTGTCGTAGCCGAGCGCCTTGACGATCGCCGCCATGTCGTCGCCCATCGCCTCCAGGCTGAGGGGCCGGTCGCCGAGCGCGGTACGGCCATGGCCCTGCAGGTCGACGCCGATGACGGTGCGGTTTTCGGTAAGCTTCGGCAGGATCGGCGCGAACATGTCGGTCGTGCCGAGACCGCCATGCAGCAGAAGCAGCGGCTCGCCCTTGCCATAGACGGCGTAATAATAGTTCAGGCCGTTGATCGGCAGCAGGCCGGATTTTTCCGGCGTCGGCAGTGTTGCGGTTGCGGTCGTCATGGCGGGCTTGGCCTCCTCTGCGTTGATGGTGCCCGGCGCGCAAACAACGCGGCGGCCGAGGCGAAAATGGCAAAAAATATCGATCTGGACATATCAGTCTCCCTCTCCCGTTTGCATCAAAGTCGCTTTGCGACCTCCTCGAGCTGTTCGGCGCACTGGCCCCAGCCCTCGTGAAAACCCATTTTCTCGTGCTGTTCGCGGTCGGCGACCGACCAATGCGCAACCCGGGCGATGTAGCGGGTCTTGCCCGTGCCCTCGTCCTCGAGTGTCACAATCCCGGTCATGAACGGTTTGGCGGAAGGCTCCCACGCTTTTGTATAGGCATCGGTGAACACGAGCTTCCTGCCCGGCACGACTTCGAGGAAGACACCGGGGTTCGCAAACTCGTTGCCATCGGGACCGGCCATGACGACCAGGCTGGTGCCGCCGGCGCGAACGTCCATCTCCGCGCGCGGTGTCGTCCACGGCTTCGGCGCGAACCATTGCGTCAACAGCTTTGGCTCGGTCCAGCAGCGATAGACGTTCTCGCGCGGCGCATCGATGATGCGGGCGAGAACCAGCTCGCGGTCGGAGTCGGGGGCGATGTCGAGCCTGGTGGTCATGATGTTTCCTCACATGTCGGTTTTGGCTTTCGTGTCTAGGACGAACCGACAAGACGCAAGCCGACACGGTCCGCGAAAAAATCCGCCGGACAGGAGATTCGAACGAGGGAACTGAGTGGCTTCAGTGGCGCTTGGCTTGCACCAGATAGGCGTCAATCTCGGTCTCGCCGAGCCACTTGGCCGCTTCCAGCCGATGCAACCCTTCGACCAGGATATGGCGCTTGCCGTCATGGCGCACCTGGATCGGCATCTTCATGCCGTTTTCCAGAATGTCCTCGGCTAGATGGCGGACGGTCTCGGGATGCAGCGTCTTCTTGCGCGCGGTCGGCACGTAGATGTCGTTGACCCTGACCTTTTGCACTCTCAGCATATCGGCTCCCGTGGCGGACAACGCCGCCCTTTGTGAGATAGTCTGTTTGGCCGGCAAGGCCAAGGGAGCGGCCCGGCAATGGCTGGCCCGATCGTTTCCAATTGACGCTTGGCCGCCCGATGGCCGAAATGGCGGCCTTCGACCTTAGCGGTGTCCATGAACCATCTGCCGACCGAGTTTCCCGATTTCGGACTGACGCCGGAGCAGCGACGCCAGGCGGTGCGCAGCCATTACTGGGAGTGGCCCGGTATGGATGGCGGGCGCGGCGAAATCTGGTGCTACAGCGACCGTCTTTCCTATCGCCCTGGCGAGATGGTGGCGCTGCATGTCAGCTCGACGGCCGCCAGTTTCGGCGTCGCGATCATCCGCGACGGCGGCGCGGAAGCGACAATGTTCGAGGAGGCCGGTATCGCGGCGCGTTGGCAAGATACGCCGGACCAATGTTCGGTCGAAGGCTGCGGCTGGCAAGCGTCGTTCGAGGTTCGCATCGGCGACGATTGGCCGTCCGGCGCCTATCGCGTCACGCTTGAAGCGGACGGTCGCGACGGCAAGCCGATCCGCTGCCATCATCATTTCATCGTCGCGCCGCAGCCCAGCAAGAAGCCTGGCCGTGTGCTGCAGGTGGCGGCCACCGGCACTTGGCTCGCCTACAATACGTGGGGCGGTTCCAACCACTACGAGGGCATTACCGGGCCAGGCCGCGACCAGTATGCACGAACGGTGTCGACGCAGCGGCCTTGGTGTCGCGGCTTCGTTGTGCTGCCCAAGGACGCGCCGCGCGTGCCGCTCGAAGTCGCGGTACCGCCGAAAACCGTGCCGCGCTATCCGCATATGGAATGGGCCTTTGCCACCGGCCATTCCAAGAAATACGCCTCGTCCGGCTGGGCAAGCTACGACAGCCATTTCTTCCGCTTCGCCGAGCGTGCCGGCTACGCCGTCGATCTCGCCAGCCAGCACGATCTGCATTTTTCGCCCGACATCCTCGACGGCTACGACTGCGTCGTCTTCGTCGGCCACGACGAATACTGGACCTGGGAAATGCGCGATGCGGTCGACACCTATGTCGAGCGCGGCGGCCATGCGGCGCGCTTTGCCGGCAATTTCATGTGGCAGACCAGGCTCGAGGACGAAGGCCGCCGGCAGGTCTGCTACAAATACCGCGCTCGCGCCGAGGACCCGGCCTACCGCGGCGGCGATGCGAGGCGCGCCACTAACTCCTGGGAAGCGCCGGAAATCGGCCGGCCGGGTGCGGCGACCTTCGGCCTCAACGCGACACGAGGCGTCTATGCCGGCTGGGGCGGCTGCGCACCGCGTGGCGTGCGCGGCTTTCCGGTCTACCGGCCGGAGCATTGGGCCTTTGCCGGTACCGGCATCTACTATGGCGACCTGCTCGGCGCCGACAGCCATGTCTATGGTTACGAGGTCGACGGGCTCGACTTCGAGATCCGCGGCGGCCTGCCCTACCCCACGCCGGACAGCGGCGCACCGGACGGCCTCCAGGTGCTTGCGGTCGGCATGGCTTCCCAGGTCGAGGAAAGCGCCGACATTCCGTTCGAGGACCAGTTCCTCGGCGACGAGGATGGACGCTTCACCGCCGAGACGCTGTTTGGCGAGGCAAGCGACGCCAATCTCGACAAGGTCAAACGCGGCAACGGCATGATCGTCAATTTCCCGCGCGGCAAGGGCGAGGTGTTTCACGCCGGAAGCTGCGAATGGGTTGCCGGCCTGCTAAGGCAGGATGCGATGGTCGAGCGTGTTACCAAAAATGTCCTCGACCGCTATCTCGGAAAGTCATGACATGCTGAAGTCCCCCGCCCCGGAAGCCCGCGAAGCCTCGCATCTGTTTTATCTGTCCAGCCTGCGCCGGCCGCTGATCGACCGCGCCGAAGGCATCTACATGTGGACGCAGGATGGCCGCCGCTTCATCGACGGATCGAGCGGGCCGATGGTCGCCAATATCGGCCATTCCAACCGCAACGTGCTCGACGCGATGAAACGGCAGATGGACCGCGCCACCTTCGCCTACCGCCTGCATTTCGAGAACGAACCGGCCGAGGAGCTCGCGCGGCAACTGGCGGCCAAACTCCCCGAGAGCCTGGACCGCATCTTCTTTGTCTCCGGCGGCTCGGAAGCGACGGAATCCTGCATCAAGCTGGCGCGGCAATGGGCGGTCGCCACCGGCCAGCCCAGCCGCTGGAAGGTGATCACGCGCTTTCCCTCCTATCACGGCGGCACGCTCGGCGCGCTCGCCGTCACCGGCGACGATGCGTTGGCCGAAAATTTTATGCCGATGATGCAGGTCATGCCGACGGTGCCGGCGCCCATCGCGTGGCGCGACCGCGACAATCTTTCCATGGAACAGCGCGGCATCCGCTACGCCGATATGCTGGAGGAAAAGATCCTCGCCGAGGGACCGCAGAGCGTCCTCGCCTTCATCATGGAGCCGGTCGGCGGCGCTGCCACGGCAGCACTGGTGGCGCCGGACAGCTATTATCCGCGAATCCGCGAGATCTGCGATCGCTACGGCATCTTGCTCATCCATGACGAAGTGATGAGCGGTGCCGGCCGCACCGGAAAATTCCTCGGCGGCGACCACTGGAACTGCAAGCCCGACATCGTCGCCTTGTCAAAGGGTCTGGGCTCGGGCTACGCGCCGCTTGGCGCACTTGCTGCACCGACGCGGCTGGTGCAGCCATTGCTCGCATCGGGCGGCTTTCAGCACGGCCATACCTATGCCGGCAACCCGCTCGCCTGCGCCGCCGGGCTCGCCGTACTCGGCGAAATGGACCGCCTCGGCCTGATCGCCAACGCGGCTGTCATGGGCGACCTTTTGATGGACGAGCTGAAGGGATTGGCGAAACGGTTTCCGTTCATCGCCGACGTCCGCGGCAAGGGCCTGCTCACCGGTGCCGAAATGGTCGCCGATCCCTACACTCTGAGGCCGATCGAGCCGGCAAAGAAGGCCACCCAGCGGCTGCTCGACCTCGCCTATGAGCGCGGCCTGATCATCTACGGACGCAAGGTCAAGGGCGGTGTCGACGGCGACAATTTCATGGTCGCGCCGCCGATGATCGTCACCGCCGCGCAGATCGGCGAGATCATATCCATCATCGGCGACTCGCTCGAAGTGCTGGCCGGCGAGCTCGATCTGCCGGTCGAAGGCTGAGGGGCGAACCATGGCGCTGCGAAAAGTCATTATCACCTGCGCCGTCACCGGGTCGGTGCACACACCATCGATGTCGCCGCATCTGCCGGTGACGCCGGACCAGATTGCTGCAGACGCGATCGCCGCCGCTGAAGCCGGTGCTTCGATCCTGCATCTCCATGCCCGCGACCCCAAGGATGGGCGGCCGACCGCCGACCCCGAGGTGTTCATGCAGTTCCTGCCGCGCATCAAGCAGGCGACCGATGCGGTGATCAACATCACCACCGGCGGATCGTCGCTGATGACGCTCGACCAGCGGCTGGCCGCGCCGCTCAGGGCCGAGCCGGAAATGTGTTCGCTCAACATGGGTTCGATGAATTTTGCGCTGTTCCCGATGCTCGACCGGCCGCGCGAATGGCAGCACGAATGGGAGCCGAAACTGCTCGAGGCGACCCGCGACACGATCTTCAAGAACACCTTTGCCGATATGGAGATGGTGCTGGAGAAGCTTGGGCGTGGTTGCGGCACGCGCTTCGAATTCGAGTGCTACGATGTTGGCCATCTCTATTCGCTGGCGCATTTTCGCGACCGCGGGCTGGTGTCGGGACCGTTGTTCATCCAGTTCGTGCTCGGCATATTGGGTGGTATCGGCGCCGATCCAGAAAACCTGGTCCACATGAAGCGCATCGCCGACAAACTGTTCGGCGACAGCTATCAGTTTTCGGTGCTGGCCGCCGGACGCCACCAGATGCCGATGATCTCGATTGCGGCGGCGATGGGCGGCAACGTCCGCGTCGGACTGGAGGACAGCCTCTACGACGGGCGCCAGCTCGCCAAGTCCAATGCCGACCAGGTCCGCCGGATCCGCGGCGTGCTCGAAGGGCTGTCGCTGGACGTTGCAACGCCGGCCGAGGCGCGGCAGATGCTGGCGCTCAAGGGCGGCGACCGCGTGGCGTTCTGATGGTTGTGGCCGTGACCAACCCACCGTCAAGAGACATTGTGATCCGCCCCGGCACCAGCGAAGACGTCGAAACCATCCACGCCGCACTCTTACGGCTCAGCGCTCACGTCGGCGCACATCAGGAGATCATCTCGACAGCTCAGGATCTCCGCACCTACGGCTTTGGCGAAAAGCCTGCCTTCTCGACCTTGATCGCCGAAGTCGGCGGCGAATTTGCCGGGCTTTGCCTGTATTTTCCGACCTTCTCGACATGGATGGGCCGGCCCGGCGTCTATGTGCAGGATCTCTATGTCGAGGACCGGTTTCGTGGCCGTAGGATCGGCGAGCGCCTGCTGCGCCGGGTTGCGGCGCAGTGCCGGAAGGCAGGCGGCGTCTATCTCAGGCTGTCCGTCGACACCGACAACAAGACCGCCAAGGCTTTTTACGAACGGTTGGGCATTGCCTGGTCGAGCTACGAGCAGGTGCAGAAGATCGTCGGCGACGCCTTTTTCGCCTTTGCCGATGCACCGGAGGAGCCAACATGAAAGCCTTCTATGCCGAAGAACAGAAGCGCCACGACCCGAAGGCGTTCCTCTCAAGCGGCGCGCCGCAGCCCAATCCGGAAAAGCCGGAACGGGTCGAGCGATTGTTAGCCGGCGCAAAGGCTGCCGGCTGCACGATCGAACGGCCGCGGGATCACGGGCTCGGCCCGATTGCGGCGGTGCATACGCCGGAATATCTCGATTTCCTCCAGCATATCTTCGCGCGCTGGCAGCGCATCGAGGGCGCCTCGGCCGAGGTAATCCCCAACATCCATCCGATCGCGCGGAACGGCTCCTATCCGGCCTCGGCGGTCGGCCAGGCCGGCTACCACATGGCCGACACCGCCTGCCCGATCTCCGGCGAGACGTGGCAGAGCGCGCTTTGGAGCGCCTGGAGCGCGGTTGAAACCGCCGAGGCGGTGATGTCGGGGGCGCCGGCCGCCTATGCGCTGTGCCGGCCGCCCGGCCATCACGCCTTTGCCGATGTCGCCGGCGGCTTCTGCTTCATCAACAATTCGGCGGTCGCCGCACAGGTTCTGCGCAAGCAGGCGGCGCGGGTGGCGATCCTCGATGTCGACCTGCACCACGGCAACGGCACGCAAGGCATCTTCTATGCCCGGCCGGACGTGCTCACCGTGTCGCTGCATGCCGACCCGGTGCGCTTCTATCCGTTTTTCTGGGGCCATGCCGACGAGCGCGGCGAAGGCGCCGGCCTCGGCTACAATCTCAACCTGGCGCTGCCGCGCAAATCCGGCGATGCGGCTTTCCTCGAAGCACTGGCGGCAGCGTTCCAGCGCATCGACGCCTTCTCGCCCGATGCGCTTGTGGTGGCGCTGGGGCTAGATGCCTTCGAAGGCGATCCGTTCGGCGGGCTGTCGGTGAGCACGCCTGGTTTTTCGCGCATTGGCGACGTGATCGCCGGGCTCGGCCTGCCAACGGTCATCGTCCAGGAAGGCGGCTATCTCTGCGACGAGCTCGGCGACAATCTCATCGCCTTCCTCACCGGTTTTGGCGACGCCCACAAGCGATGATCCGCCCGCGAGGCCCGCTCAGGATCGTTCCTGCCTCAGCAAGGCGACAACGCGGCGCACGCTCTCCAGCGTCTCGTCGATCTCGGCTGAAGTGTTGTAATGAGCTATGCCGATGCGCACCACGCCCTGCTCGGCCGGAATGCCCAGCTGGTGGACGATCTCCCAGGCGTAGTTGTGGCCGGACCACAGGAAGATGTTTTCGGCATTCATCTGCCGCACGATCGTCTCCGGCACGATGCCTTCGACAGTGAACGACACCGTCGGCACACGCTCATTGATCCGCTTCGGATCGGTGATGCCATGGATGGTCAGGCCGGCAATATCCGACAGACCGTCGATCAACTGTTGCGCCAGCGGGTTCTCGTAAGCGATTGACACTTCGAAGGCCTTGGCGATTTTCCGCCGACGCGACCCTTGCGCGCCAGCTGCCGCGCCCAACTCGGCAAAATAATCCACAGCCGCCGACAGGCCGGCCATCAGTTCAATTTGCGGCGTGCCGAGTTCGAAGCGCTCCGGCAAGGCGTTGGACGAGGAACGGCATTTATACGGCTTCAGCGCATCGATGACGTCCAGCCTGCCCCACAAAATTCCCATATGCGGGCCGAAGAACTTGTAAGCCGAGCAGATCAGGAAATCGCAGCCGAGGTTTTGGACGTCGATCAGGCCATGCGGCGCGAACTGGACGGCATCGACGTAGACCAGCGCACCAGCCTGCCTGGCGATGCGGGTCAAAGCCTTCACCCGGTTGATCGACCCGGTGAGATTGCTGGCGTAGTTCAGCGCGACGAGCCGCGTCCTCTCGGAAAGCAGCGCGGCGAGTGCTGCCTCCTCGACCTGCCAGCTCTGCTGGTCGAAAGGCAGCCAGCGCACGACAAGGCCAAGGTCTTCAGCCAGTTGCAGCCAGGGCGAGATGTTGCCCTCATGGTCCATGCGGGTGAGGATGATCTCGTCGCCGGATTTCATCGTACGGCCGAGCGTTCGCGACATCTGGTAGGTCAACGTCGTCATGTTAGCACCGATGATGATTTCCCGCGGACTTGCCGCGCCAAGGAAATCCGCCATCGCCAGATGGGCCTCGTCCACGATGTCCTGTGCCGCAATGGTGGTCTCGAAGAAGCCGCCGAGGTTGGCATTGGTGGTCAGCAGGCAGCGTGACACCGCGTCCGCCACCGCCTGCGGCACCTGCGTGCCGGCAGGATTGTCGAGATAAATGCGCCTGCGGCCCTTGTCGGTCAGCGACAAGGCCGGAAATTTCGCGCGCACCGCGTCGATCCGGAAGTCCATGGCTGTTCCCCTCTCCTTATGACGATCGGACAACCACGTCCCGACGCATCAAGGGCACGGATTGCCGACACGCTGGTGGATCGCATCGACGGCTTTCTGCATGTCCTCGGTCCAAACCACGTCGGCGGAAGAGAGCGCCATTTCGAGTTGCGAAATGGTGGTGGCGCCGATGATGTTCGAGGTGACCAAGGGCCGGTTCGAGACATAGGCATTGGCAAACAGCGCCGGCTCCATGCCGAAGGTGCGCGCCAACCGGTTGTATTCGAGCTGCACCTCGGCAGCATTCGGCGTCTCGTAGCGCTGGCCGCGGTTGAACAATTGCGAGCGCGAGCCCTGCGGCCGCGCGCCATGATCGTATTTGCCGGTCAAATAGCCTTGCGCAAGCGGCGAATAGGCAAGCAGCGACACCTGCTCGCGCTCGCAGACTTCGGCAAGGTTCACCTCGAAGGTGCGGTTGACGAAATTATAGGCGTTCTGCAGCGAGGCGACGCGCGGGCCGAGGCCCTTGTCGGCTTCGGCAATGAAGCGCATGACGCCCCAGGAATTCTCGTTCGACAAGCCGAAATGGCGGATCTTGCCGGCCTTCACCAGTTCATCGAATACGGCAAGCGTCTCGGCGATCGGCGTCTCGCCCTCCGGCACGCCGGCGGTATCGGAGCGTCGCGGCACGGCGCCGATGCGGTTCGGATTGGCGCCCCACGGCACGTCGCGTTCCGGCCAATGGATCTGATAGAGGTCGATGTAATCGGTGTTGAGCCTGGCGAGTGACTTATCGATAGCGTCGAAGATATCGGCGCGCACCAGCTTGGACGGGCGGTCGCCGCGAAACCAGGTGTTGGCGGTGCGACCAACTACCTTCGAGGCGATGATCACCTGGTCGCGATTGCGCTTCTCCTTCATCCAATTGCCGATGATTGTCTCGGTACGGCCTTGTGTCTCCGCCTTGGGCGGGATCGGATAGAGTTCGGCGGTGTCGATGAAATTGACGCCGCGAGCAAACGCCAGATCCATCTGGGCGTGACCGTCCGCCTCGGTGTTCTGCTGGCCCCAGGTCATCGATCCGAGGCAGATTTGCGACACGAAAAGATCGGTCTGGCCGAGACGGCGTTTGTGCATGGAGTTTCTCCGGCGGGATTTTTTTCGCGGCTGCGCGAGGAGGAAGCGATAACATACAGGAAAGCGCCGCCCGCTTCCAAGCCCACCGACGGCAGGCCAGGCGACTTTCCCAGAATGCCGGCGAACGGGGGTTATCCCTGCGGCTAACAGAAAAGCCGGACTGCATGTGCATGCAGTCCGGAAGTTCGCCAGGAATGGCGAGGAAAAACCGGCCAAGTGCCGGCACTGAGGCCTACGGTCGAAGCACCGCAGAAGTTTCGCCGACACAGCCGAATTATGTCGAAAAAGATCAGGGCAGCATGGCTGCCATGCGAATGCTGCACTGCACAATTGTCATGATCTGCCTATACTGACGGCCGTGGAGGTTCAATACGGGGCTTGAATTCATGGGATTCTTCACTGAAATGTTCGCTCGCCCGCGTCCGCGGGAACAGCTGCGCTATCGTGCGGCACTGGCGCTGCTCCATTCGATGAGCAATGCCGATCGCGCCGATATCGGCGTCAAGCCGGCCGATTTCCCGCGCATCGCCAGGGAAATGTCCCTGCGCTAAACAGCGCACCGTGAGATATCACGCCGCGGCGGGATATCTCACGAGCGGATCTCAACGCGATCCGAGGAAAATCGACTTGCCCAATGGCACGCCGTTGTGGCGCAGGATGTCGTAGGCAGTGGTCAGGTGGAAATAGAAATTGGGCATGGCGGCGTGCAGCAGGTACTGCATTCCCGCCATCGAAACCTCGCGTCCCGCAAGCCGCAGTTCAACCATCCTGTCATCTGAACCATCGAATTCGGCCGCCGAAAATGTCGAGAGATAGTCGAGCGTCTTGGTGAGGCGTGCCTGCAGATCGGCGAAGCTCGCCTCATTATCCTCGTATTTTGGCACCTCACGCCCGGCAAGCCGCGACGGCGCGCCCTTGGCGTGATCGGTGGCAATCTGCACCTGCCTGGTCAGCGCAAACATGTCCGGCGCCAGCCTCGCTGTCAGATACACCTGCGGATCGATCTTGCGATCAGCCGCATTTTGCTCGGCAATGTTCAGCACATTAGCTAGTGCCTTCAGTCTCGCCGAAAATACCGGCACGGATGCTTCATACATTGATATGGTCACAAGAAATCTCCACGCGGCCCGACTGCCGACGGCGAGAGGTAGCGCTTTCGCAGGGGGTTGTTCAAGCGTCACCACGCCGCCGCAATCGATATGATAGGATTTTTCATCGAGTGGAGGTTCCCGATGAGACGCGCCTTTTTTGCAGCGACCGCTTTTATCTCGCTTGCCGTTGCCGGCCAATCGGCGCTCGCCGCAGACGCGCCTTATATCGACGACAGGTCGAATGCCGAAGCGGTCATCCGGTCGCTTTATAGTGCCATCAGCCGGCACGAATTCGCGCGCGCCTGGGACTATTTCGGCGACACCAAGCCGGCCAAGGATTTCAATTCCTTCGTCAAAGGCTATGACGGCACGGACACCGTCGAAGTCAAAACCGGTGGCGTATCCGAAGACGGGGCTGCCGGCAGCATCTACTACAGCGTTCCGGTCGCCATCCTGGCGACGGCCAAGGACGGCAGCGAAAATGTCTTTGCCGGCTGCTATACGCTGCGCCAGATCAACGCCTCGATCCAGGAACCGCCATTTCGCTCGATCTTCATCGACAAGGGCGCGCTGAAACCCTCAAAGGCCGATTTCGAGGATGCCGTGCCGGCAAGCTGCGGCGAAGGACCGCCGCCGCAGAAGAAGGACGCAGCGCTTGAGCAGGCCAACAAGGCGTTTGCCGCAACTTATGGCGACCAGTGCGACAAGGATCTTTTGGCGCAGGAGCCGGAGATTTTCTCGATCCACTATAAGGAGAAGGATGCGGCTGCCAGCGATCCCGAAAGCGAAACGCGGCTTTTCCATTTCGCCTGCTCGGCCGCGGCCTACAACGAAAACTCGATCTATTACATGAGCGACGACGTGCTTGGCGTGAGACAATTGCAGTTCGCCGAACCTGAAATGGACATCCGCTACGAGAACAATGACAGCGACGGCAAATTGCTGGGCATGACCATAGTTGGCTTCCAGACCTCCGGCTGGGCAACCAATTCCGATTACGACGAAGAGACCAAGACGATCACCACCTTTAACAAGTGGCGTGGCATCGGCGATGCCTCTTCATCGGGGACCTATCTGTTTCGCAACGGCGATTTTTCCCTGGTCCAGTACGATGTCGACGCGTCTTATGACGGCGAGGAAAATCCGCAGACGGTCGTCGACTACAATACCGCGCCTTAAGGAGCCTTCGACAACATCCAGTTGAGCGTGCCGCGCCAGTCGGTCATGCGGATCGGCGTGCCGTGCGTGCCGGTCTCGAAGCGGACGAAGCGGGTCGGATAGGTTTTCGACTTGGCCAGAATCGATCGGAAGAAGGCTTCCTGTTTCTCGATTGGAAACACCGGGTCCTTGCTGCCTTGGCCGAAGAAGACTGGGACACGACGCTTGAATGCGGGGCTTGAGAAGAAACTCTCATCCCATAGCGAGCCGAGCAGCAGCAGCCCGTCGATGCGCCCGCCGGTGTCATTGCGGGCGGCCAGCTTCCAGCATAATGAGCCGCCCATCGAGCCGCAGGCGACGAAGATTTTTGCGCTCGGCGATTGTTCGGCATAGTGGTCGATCAGCGCGGCGACCTGGGTGGCACCGGCGTCGCCGAAATCGGAAAAATCCGGCGACAGATAAAGGCCGCCATTGCCGGCCATCAGGTTCTTGATGCGGTTGAAATTGCCGCCGAAGGTGAAGTCGTCGGTGCCCTGCTTACGGCTGCCGCCCTGCCCGTGCAGATAAAGCACGATGATGCTGGCGCCCCCGGTCTTGCCGACGGCAATGTGGCGGACATCGCCGGCGTCGGTCTTCAGCAAGAGATCCTGCTGCACCTTGCGCACGCCGGTTTCGGTGTATTGCGCATGCACACGACGCTCAGGCACTTCGTCACGAGCGTTGATGTCGCGCAGCTCACGATAATCGACAACCGTATAGGCGCCGTTGCTCTCGGACGAGAGTGTGACCGGATAGGCGAACAGATCGTCCTTGAAGGGTTTGAGTTCGAGAGCGTTGGCGTAGGCGGCGCAAGAGAGCGACAAAAGAATCGCCATCAGCAGGGCCGGGAGGCCAGAGGGAGGCAAGCGGAACCGGAAGCAGAAACGAAAGGCCATGCCTCAGCCATGCGTTTTTCGGCTTCGGTTTGTCAATCCTGCAGCACGCCGCCGGCGCTTTCCAGCGCCTCGCGCGTGTCGACATCGACGGCTGCCCCTTCGCCGATCTCGACATCGATGACGTCGAGCCCTTCGGCCTCGACCAGATGGCGGGCCCCGGTATCGCCTTCGAGGTGAGCGATCGCGGCAAACAGCGGACGCGGCAGCAGCACGGGATTGCCGCGCCGCCCATCGTGCGAGGCCCGCACCACCGATCGGCCTTCGGACCTGCGGAACGCCTCGATCAGCCTGTCGAGGTCGGCCGAGGCGACGCCGGGCATATCGCCGAGGACAATCATGGCGCCGGCGGCGTCGCCGGAAATCTTGGCGATGCCGGCCTTCAGCGACGAAGACAGACCCTCGGCGAATTCCGGATTGTCGGCGAACGTCACATCGAGGCCAGACAGTGCCTCGCGCACGCGCTCGCGCTGGTGGCCAGTGACGACGATGGTGGCCGCGGCTTTCGAACCGACCGCGCGTTCGGCAGTGCGACGGACCAGCGGCTTGCCGTCGAAGAGCGCCAAGAGCTTGTTCGGCCCGCCCATGCGGCTGGAGCGGCCGGCGGCCAGAAGCACGATCTCGACCTTTGGTTCGGCTTTGGCCGGCAATGGCTCGCGCGGTTGCGGCCGCGTAGGAATTTCCATCAACAGCCCGCCGACACCCATGCCGGCAATATCCCTGGCGGTCACGTCGAGACCGGCGATCAGCCGGTCGAGCACCCAGTCGAAGCCGTTCTCCTTGGGACTGCGGGCGCAGCCCGGCGCACCGATGATGCGCTTGCCACCTAGAGTGCCTAGCACCAGCAAATTGCCGGGATCGACCGGCATGCCGGCGCGGATGACAGTGCCGCCCGCCTTTTCGATCGCAGCGGGAACGACGTCGCCGAAATCGGCCATCGCCGAGGCGCCGAAGATCACCACCATATCGTTGTCGCGTATCAGCGAAGCCGCAGCCTCGGCGACGGGGATAATTTCATGCGGCGTTCGACGCTCCGCCGCCAACCTGCCGCCCGAACGCGCCAGGCGTGCTTCGGTGACGCGCAGCGTCTTGTCGAGCACGCTGGGTTTGATGCCGGGCAGCACCGTCTGGATGACGCCGACGCGCACCGGCTGATAGGCGTTGACGGCAAAGATCTCGCCGCCGGCGCAGATCCCTGCCACCGCGTCGACCAAAGCGGAGGCGACCGCAAACGGAATGATCTTCACCGTTGCTACCATCTGACCTTTTTCGACCGGCGCATGCTGCGCGAGCGTCGCGATGGTGATCGTCGGATCGACGGCGTTGATAGCATTGATCATCACCGCGTCGACGGTGAACATGCCGGCAGCCTGCGCGTGGAGGTTGACCCTACCTGTCGCGGCAGGCTTCGCCTCGATGTTGCGATGGATCATGGATGCTGCGATCTTTTCGGCGGCGACATCCTCGCTGAGATCATCGGGCGCCAACACCGCCGCGACGACCTCGGAAATGCCAGCGGCCTTCAACAGGGACACATCCCCGGCGCTTAGCCTGTGCGCCTTGCGGAAGCGGCGCTCTCCGGCCGTGGTGGCGTGCGCAAGCACTGCCCCTTCGGCCGCATCGATCGCAACGGAACCAAATTTCACGCGACCGCGCCTTTGGATTCGAGGCCGCGGGAGCGAAAGGCGTGGATCGCTTGCGCCAACACCGCGACGGCGATCTCGGCCGGGCTGGCAGCCCCAATGTCGAGGCCGATCGGGGCATGAATGCGGGCGATCTGGTCGGCCGTCGCCCCCGAAGCCAGCAGGCGTTCCACACGTTTGGCGTGGGTCTTGCGGCTGCCGAGCGCACCGACATAAAAGCAGCCGGCGTCGAGCGCCGCCTTCAGCGCGAAATCGTCGATCTTCGGATCGTGGGTGAGAGCAGCCAGCGCCGTATAGCTATCGAGCGGCTGACGCGTCAGCACATCCTCTGGCCATTCGGCATGCAGTGCGATATCGGGAAAACGATCGGGCGTGGCAAAGGCCGTGCGCGGATCGATGATCTCTACGGGATAGCCGGCGATCCTGGCCATCGGTGCCAGCGCCTGGCTGATGTGGACGGCGCCGATCACCACCAGACGCGGCTGCGGCAGATGTACGTTGAGGAAGAACGTCCGCCCCTCAGCTTCGACCGAACCGGAATTGCCGGTGCGAAATGCCTTGGCGACGGCCGCCCCGAGTTCGCCGGCTACCCGGTCGCCCTCGCGCACGACACGGTCGCGGCCGTCGCCGAGATCGGTGACCAGGATTGCCGCGCGGCGGGCGCGGCGTTCGGCGTTGAGTGTCTTCAGGGCATAGGGATCCATTCGAGATCAACCCAATCTTTCGACATAGACCTTGATGCGGCCGCCGCATGACAGGCCGACTTGCCAGGCGGTCTCGTCTGCGACGCCGAACTCCAGCATCTTCGCCTTGCCGCTATCGATGACGTCGACCGCTTCGGTCACCACGGCGCCTTCGACGCAGCCGCCCGAAACGGAGCCGTGGAAATTGCCTTCGGCGTCGATGACCAGATGGCTGCCGACCGGCCGCGGTGCCGAACCCCAGGTCTCGACCACGGTGGCGATGGCGACATCCTTGCCGTCCTTCATCCAGCCCTCCGCGATGATCAGCGGGTCGCGAGCCTCATCGAGATAGATACTGCGTTCCATGATTTTCTCCCTGGGAGACATGTGGTCATGCGACGCGCTTCACGCCAGCCTCGATCCACCGGCGTGGGTCGACCGAACGCATAAAAACAGCACGGTCGCCAGCGACCGGTCCGCCACATAATCCGCACGGGTCAACAGATCGAGCGTCTCGTCGATCGTCCGCGGCGCCGGACGCGGTTTTCAACTCGGTCATTCTGTCTCCGCGGGCGCGGCCATCTGAAAGCCTCTACAGAGCGTGATAGCCGCGGTTGTGATAGATCAGCGGCCGCAAATTATCGCCGATGCGCAAACCTGTAACCTTGCCAAAAAGCACACGGTGGGTGGCCAGATCCTTGGTATCGATCAGTTCGCAGTCGAAGACGGCGAGCGCGCCCTTCAGCGTCGGCGAACCGGTCGAGATCACATCCCATTCGGCCAACGCGAAACGCTCCTCGACCGGCAGGCCGGTAATGCCGGAAAAGCCGATCGACAGCGGCTCCTGATCCGAAGCCAGCGTGTTCAGGGCAAATTTGCCGTTTTCCACGAACGGCTCGTTCTTGGGATTTTCACGATTGAGGCAGACCAGGATGGTCGGCGGCGTGTCCGACACCGAGCAGGCCGCGATCACCGTCGCGCCGCGCCTGCCGGCAGGGCCATCGGTGGTGACTACATGTACATGGCCGGCAAAATGGGCCATCGCGTCGCGGTAGGCCTGCGGCCCGATGTCATTCTTCTTCAGCACCGATGATTTTCCACTAGTCAGAACCAACCGTTATATATGGGGGGATATTGCATGCCACAAGCGAAGTGCTTGACGTATATCCAGAATTCGCGTGTTGCACCAAAGCTGGCCAGCCTTTAGGTCTTGACGGCATTGGCGCCAGCAACCACGCGACCGGTGCAGAGGAATTCTTCGCTCGCATGCGACCTTGGACGACCACGATAGCGGTGCTGGCCTGGCTCTCGGTCGCCGGTAGTGCAAGTGCCGAGACGCTGCTGGTCGGCGTCGCGGCACCTTTGTCGGGGGCGTCGGCGATCCTCGGCAAACAGATCGAGGCCGGCGCGACAATGGCGGCTGAAGCGAGCAATACCGAAATCAAGACGATCGACGACGCCTGCACGGCCGACGGTGGCGTCGCCGCCGCGCGGGAGTTCACCGCAGCCAAGGTCAACGTCGTCATCGGGTTTTTGTGCACCGACGCAATCGAGGCGGCTCTGCCGATCCTCAAGGATGCCGGCATACCGGTGATCACAGTCGGCGTCCGCACGGAAAGCCTGACCGACCGGCGCGCCAAGACCGGATGGCCGATCTATCGTCTCGGGCCGCGCGGCGACGACGAGCGCAATGCCGTCGCCACCATCCTCACCCGCCTATGGCAGAACGAGCTGTTCGCCATCGTCGACGACGGCACGATCTATGGCCGCGAAATGGCCGAGACGTTTCGGGCAGCCGCCGAGCAAGCGGCGCTGAAGCCGGTGTTCGTCGACACGTTCCGGCCGCAGCTCGACAATCAGATCGGCCTGATCGGCCGACTTAAGAAAGCCGGCGCAACGCATGTCTTTGCCGGCGGCGACGGCGATGATGTCGCCATTATGGGCCGCGACGCCGGCCAGCTCGACACCGGAATGGTGTTTGCCGGCGGCGAAGCGTTGCGGGCGCCGCTCGGCGACGTGCCTTATGCCGTCGGCACGCTGATGATTGCGCCGCCCGAATGGGCCGATGTCGCCGACCCCAAGGTGCTGCAGAGCTTTGCCGGACAAAACATCGTGCCGGAAGGTTACACGCTACCCGCCTATGCCGCGGTCGAGATCGCCAAGGCCGCTTCAGCATTGACGCAAAGCTCCGGCGAGAGGCTGGCTAACGTGCTGACCGCGCGTGACTTCACCACGGCGATCGGACCGATCCGCTTTGACGAAAAAGGTGACCTGGCGCAAAATCCTTATCAAGCCTACCGTTTCGACGGCGGCCGTTTCGTGCCGGCGGAGAGCCAATGATGTCAAGCACGGGGATGTTCCATACGGGTCCGCGCAATCTCATCACCGACGTCGCCGGCCTGCGTGTCGGCAATGCGGCGAACGCCAAGCTGAAATCCGGTGTGACCACCGTCATCTGCGACGAACCGGCCGTGGCCGGTGTGCAAATCCTGGGCGGTGCGCCGGGCACCCGCGAAACCGACCTGCTCGAGCCGCACAATTCGATCCACGCAATCCACGCCGTGGTGCTTTCGGGCGGCTCGGCTTTTGGCCTCGACGCCGCGTCGGGGGTGCAGGCGGCCTTGCGCGAAAGAGGCATCGGCGTCGAGGTCGGCGGCTTTCGCGTGCCGATCGTGCCGGCGGCGATCCTGTTCGACCTGCGCAATGGCGGCGACAAGGATTGGGGCCGGTATCCGCCTTACCGCGACCTCGGCTACGAAGCCGCGCAAGCCGCCGCGATCGACTTTGCGCTCGGCACTGCCGGCGCAGGTTGCGGGGCTTTGAGCTCCGGCCTGAAGGGCGGGCTCGGCTCGGCCTCGACAGCGCTGGACAGCGGCGTCACCATCGGCGCGCTCGCCGCCGTCAACCCGACCGGCTCGGTGACGGTCGCAGGCACCCGCCATTTCTGGGCGGCGCCATTCGAGATCGGCGGCGAGTTCGGCGGCTTAGGCTTTCCCCACCCGGTGCCTGACGATGCCAGAAAGATCGTGCTGAAGTTCCGTGACAAGCATGCCGCAGGGCAGGCGGAAACCGGCGCCAACACGACCATCGCCGTGATCGCCACCGATGCGGTACTCACGAAGGCCGCCGCCAAACGCCTGGCGATATCAGCGCATGACGGCTTCGTCCGTGCCATTTGGCCGACGCACACGCCCGCAGACGGCGATCTGGTCTTCGCGCTGGCAACGGGCAAGAGCGGCATCGAGCTCGCACCCAACGATGCCATCGATCTCTACGCCGCGGCCGGCGCCACGATGGCGCGCGCCATCAGCCGCGGCGTCTTTGCCGCGACGCCGGCCGAGGGCGATCTGTTCCCGGTCTGGTCGTCGCGCTGATCGTGCAACGCTCATTCGGGTTTGCCGTAATCAGACTGGACTTTTGATCAGGTGGGTTCGGATTTTTCTTCTTCGAACGTGACCGCAACATCCGAGTTTGCTGAGAGCCGCACCTTCTGGCCCTCGACCTCGGCGACAAGGCTGAGAGGAATGAAGTGGTGATGGCCCCTGTGAGCGCCCTCGCCGCTGTCGCGCTTGGTCAGCTTGATGCGATCTCCGTCAACCTTGTCGACGGTACCGACATGGACGCCGTCGGCGCCGATCACTTCCATACGTTCGCGAATCTTGGCTGCATCTGTCATGGGGGTCTCCCTTGGAGCGCCGCGCGTCCTTTTGAACGGGCAAGGACGCTCTAAACATTTTGAATCAATGCACTGTGCCTTCCGAAAATCGATCCTGATTTTCGGAAGGCACGATGCGGTGAGGTTGCCGACAATAACAAACGACGGCCGGATTGGATGCATCGACCTTGTGTTTCAGTCAGCACGATCTTTTGACGGCATCGTGATAGGAATTTAACGGCGTCGACCGCCTGAATGGAAGCCCCATGCGAAATCTTGCCCTGTTTGCCGTCTGCCTGCTTGCCCCGCTTGCAACTTTGGCCGCCGCCCACGCAGGCGATGTCGCCGGGCTTGAGATCCTCGGCTTCAGCCGTGATGGCGGGGTCTTTGCCTTCGAGGAATACGGCGTCCAGGACGGATCGGGATTTCCCCATGCGAACCGCTATTATATCGACACGGCCGACGACAGTTTCCTGAAGGGTTCGCCGATCCGTGTCCGGCTCGACGACGAGAATGCCGCCGTGGACGCAGCGCGGCTGCAGGCCCGGCAAAAGGGCGAAGCGATCGTCAGTCAGGCGGAACTCACGGCAAATCGCGGCATCACCGCCGGCTTCAACCCGGTGACCGAGCTTTCTGCCGATCCCTTCCGCATGGTGGTCAATCCGCGCCCGATCTTCTCGCCGGTCGACGATCCGCTCGAGTTCCGGCTCGACCAGATCGGCATGAATGACACCGAACGCTGCCAGAGCCTGGGCGAGATCAACGGCTTTCGCCTGCTGCGCATCGAGGCGAAGGACGGCGGCCAGACGAGGATTATTCACGAGGACAAATCGATCCCGCAAAGCAGAGGCTGTCCGACTGGCTACCAGATCGGCGCGGTTCAGACATTTTCGCTGGATAGCCTCAGCGCCTATGCCGTGCTGATCGCGGTGCGCCAATACGGCTTCGAAGGGCCGGACTATCGCTGGATCGCGGTAACCGGACGGCTGTGACGCTCCTGGCCATGCGCACCCGCGCCTTGCATCGTCTCCGCCGCGCTTTACCGCCGCTGCGTGCTGCGTCCGTCGGCGCGCTGCTGTGGGCCATAGCGATGGGCGCCAGCGCGCTGCTCAATCTGCTGCAGTACGACTGGGAGACCCCGGCAAAGATCCGCTTCGTCTCGCTGCTTTATGCTGCCGGCGGTGCGCTGGCTTTCCCGATTGGGCTATTCCTGGCGCGGCTCGTCTCGCTCGGACGCCACTGGGAGATCGCCCTCGCGGCCGCCTTCGTCTGCTTTCTCGCAGCGACGATCGCCGTCACCGGCGGCCTGTTTGGGCTGCAATACCGCTCCTACTACGTCCAATGGCATGCACCCGCGCTTACCATCACCTGGGTTTTCCAGTTCGTGTTCACGATGTTGACGGCACTCTACCAGTTCGTCGTCCTTGGCATCCGGCTGTATTTTCCGCTCGGTTTCATTGCGCTCGCTGTCGCCAGTGTCTGGTTTGCGCGCCAGCAACGTTGAGCATTTTGCCTGCCTCTGTTAGGACGCGGGCAAATGCTCTCGCAAGTCAGGACCGACTGATGATCCCTCGCTACTCCCGGCCGGAAATGGTGGCCATCTGGTCGCCCGAAACCCGGTTCCGCATCTGGTTCGAGATCGAGGCCTACGCCTGCGACGCATTGGCCGAGCTCGGCGTCATCCCGAAGGAGGCCGCCAAGACCATCTGGGAGAAAGGCGGGGCGGCGAAGTTCGATGTCGAAGCGATCGACGAGATCGAGCGCGTCACCAAGCACGACGTCATCGCCTTTCTCACGCATCTTGCCGAATTCGTCGGGCCGGATGCCCGCTTCATCCACCAGGGCATGACATCGTCCGATGTTCTCGACACCTGTTTTGCCGTGCAGCTCACCCGGGCCAGCGACATCCTGCTGGCCGACATTGACGGGCTGCTTGCGGCGCTCAAGCGCCGCGCCTTCGAGCACAAGGACACCATCACCATCGGCCGCAGCCACGGCATCCATGCCGAGCCGACCACCTTCGGTATCAAGCTGGCACAGGCCTATGCTGAGTTCTCGCGTTGCCGCGAGCGGCTGGTGCACGCACGCGAGGACATCGCCACCTGCGCCATCTCGGGTGCGGTCGGCACCTTCGCCAATATCGATCCTTTTGTCGAAGAATACGTGGCCAAGAAACTCGGACTGAAGCCCGAGCCGGTGTCGACGCAGGTGATTCCGCGCGACCGCCATGCGATGTTCTTCGCCACGCTCGGCGTCATCGCCTCGTCGATCGAGCGGCTGGCGATCGAGGTGCGCCATCTGCAGCGCACCGAGGTGCTCGAGGCAGAAGAGTACTTTTCACCCGGACAGAAGGGCTCGTCGGCGATGCCGCACAAGCGCAACCCTGTGCTGACCGAGAACCTCACCGGCCTTGCCCGCATGGTGCGCTCCTTCGCATTGCCGGCAATGGAGAATGTGGCGCTCTGGCACGAGCGCGACATCTCGCATTCCTCGGTCGAGCGCATGATCGGGCCCGACGCGACGGTGACGCTCGATTTCGCGCTCTCACGGCTGACCAGCGTTGTCGACAAACTGCTCGTCTACCCCGACAACATGCTGAAGAACATGAACAAATTCCGCGGCCTTGTGCATTCGCAGCGCGTGCTGCTAGCGCTGACGCAAGCCGGCGTTTCGCGCGAGGACGCCTACCGGCTGGTGCAGCGCAATGCGATGAAGGTGTGGGAGCAAGGCGCTGATTTTCTTGAGGAACTTCTGGCCGACAAGGACGTTGTCGCAGCCTTGCCCGAGGCCGAGATCCGCGAGAAATTCGACTTGGGCTACCATACCAAGCACGTCGACACGATATTCAGCAGAGTGTTCGGAGAAGCCTGATGATTTCGTCGGCCGGAGATTTCGATTTCCTTGCCCTGCCCGGGCGCGGCAATTCCGGGCCGGATCATTGGATGTCGCATTGGTGCCAGGTGTTCCCCAATTCGAGCCGCGTGCTGCAGGCCGAGTGGGACCGGCCGAAGCCTGAAGACTGGATCGACAAGGTGGATGCCGCGGTGGCCGCCGCACCGCGCCGCGTCGTGCTGCTTGCGCATTCGCTGGCCGTGGCGACGGCGGTAAAGTGGGCTGCCGGCGCCAGTCAAAGCCAAGTCGACAAAGTCGCGGCGGCATTCCTGGTTGCCGCGACCAATGTCGAGGATGCCGATCCCTCATTCGACGCGGTGCGCCCGTTCGCGCCGATGCCGCTGAAGCGTCTGCCCTTCCCGACATTGGTGGTGGCGAGCCGCAGCGACCCACGCGTCACCTTCGACAAGGCGACCGCTTTTGCCGCCGCCTGGGGCGCGGATATCGCCGATGCCGGCGATCTTGGCCATATGGGGAACGAGGCCGGCCTGGGCGTATGGCCAGCGGGCCTGCTCATGCTTGGACGCCTGCTTGAGAAGGCGAACCTCTAATCTAGATTCTTGTTTTTATGCATGTCGTTATCGCAAAACCGCTGCACACTTTTGCGCGACATGCATTGGCCTACGCCTTGCCGGGAACCGTCCTTATCACTGTGCCCCACGGGTCCTCGCGGGTGGTCTCGCTTGCGGCATTGTCCGAACGCATCTCGACCCAGGCCAAGCCGGAGCGGGAGGGATCTCGGCGACCGGCGCCCGCGCTCTGCCACGCATTTGCGCCAATGTGGTGATGATAGCCGCCGGACGACAGGAACACCGCCGCGCCGCCGTACTTTGCCACGGTGTCGAAACCGAACTCCTGATGCCACCATGCTTCGGCTTCTTCCGGCCTGCCGACCCGCAAATGGACGTGACCGATAATGCTGTTTTCCGGCGCGCCCTGCCAGCCGGTGTCGCCGGCCGGCACTTCGGCAACGACCGACTGAATGTTCAGCCGCTCCGTCGCCATCGCGATCTTGTCCCCGTTCCATTTCCAGTCCTGCGGACGGCGGTCGGCATAGATCTCGATGCCGTTGCCTTCCGGATCGGTTAGATAAAGCGCCTCGCTGACCAGATGATCGGATGCACCCTCGATGCCGATCTTGCCGGCGATGGCGTGATTGATCCAGCGGCCGAGATCGGCCCGACTGGGTAGCAGGAAGGCGGTGTGGAAAAGACCGGCGCTGCGCGGGTCATCGGGTTTCGCGGCCGGATCCGCTTCGATGTCGAGCAAAGGGCGATTGACTGCGCCGAGCGTAATCGTGCCGCCGGCGCGGCTCAGTTCCTGCAAACCGACGACTTTGCGATAGTAGGCAGCGAGATTTTCTGCTTCGCGCGCCCGCAAGCCGACGCGGGCAACGCTGACCGGGGTCGTCGCGGCAAAAGGCAGTTCGCTCATCAAAGTGCTCCGTTCAAGCGGCGCTCGACAAGCTTCCAATGGAGGAACCCGGCGCCATCAATCATTCTACGCCGTGTCCGTGCCAAAATCTCGGAACAGCCATTCTTTCCCGGCGACAGATCATCGATCGCGATCGTTCACACAAGAGTGCAAGAAGCGAACATGGTGTTCACAATAACGAGCAGAACCGGGCTCGTGAGAGACCGTTTGCGTGTCGCTGTTGAGTTTATACCCGGTTGCACCCGACAGCGCCTCTCGCTACATGCGCGCCATGAAAGTCAGGGAAGCAGATATTCTCATCGTGCCGGGCTACACAAATTCCGGCCCCGATCATTGGCAGAGCCGCTGGCAGTCGAAACTGTCGACAGCGCGCCGCGTCGAACAGACGGAATGGTCGAAGCCGGTGCGCGAGGATTGGACGGCCGGTGTCGCCAAGGCGGTCAACGAGGCCGAGCGGCCGGTCGTCATCGTCGCTCATTCGCTTGGCGTCGCCGCGGTCATCCAGGCCTTGCCTCGGTTTGAGCGGCAGGTCGCCGGCGCCTTCTTCGTGGCGCCGCCCGATGTCGCCAATCCAAAGATAAAGCCCAGGCACCTGATGACCTTCGGCCCCTATCCGCGCGACCCGCTGCCGTTTCCGTCGGTGGTGATCGCCAGCCGCAACGACCCGTTCTGCGCCTTCGGCGTCGCCGAGGACATTGCCGCGGCGTGGGGCTCGCTGTTCATCGACGCCGGCGATGCCGGCCATCTCAACGCAGATTCCGGCTTCGGCCCTTGGCCCGAAGGATCGATGACCTTCGCGAAATTCCTGACGGATCTCTAGGAAGCGATTGAGCCCCTGACGCTGTTCAGCAGGGTCTTTGCCCCAAGCGAAATCAGCGAATGCTCGGAACCCATCGCCAGCAGCCGGTAGCCCATCGACACCACGCGACCGGCAATGGCCGGTTCCATCACATAGATCGCCGCATGCTTCCCGGCTTTACGGGTGCGCTCGGCGATCGAGGCGACGGTCTCCATCATGCTCTCCAGCGTCGAACTGACGGTGGTCCCCTTCGACCAGGCGATCGAGAAATCCGAAGGGCCTAGGAAGATACCGTCGATGCCCGGCGTGTCGAGGATGCCGTCGAGTGCCTCAAGCGCGGCGCGCGTTTCGACCATGGCGAACGCCATGGTGCGCTGGTTGCTGTCGCGCAGCCAGTCGGCATGATCGCCCTTGCCATGGCGCGGAAAGGCATAGGTGGGGCCCCAGGAGCGCTCGCCGAGCGGCGGGTATTTCATGGCGGCGGCAAACAGCTTTGCGTCCGCCACTGAATTCACCATCGGCGCGATCACCGCCTCGGCGCCGAAGTCGAGCGCGCGGCTGGCCATGTCGAAGCGGCCGACCGGAATGCGCACCAAAGCGGGCTTGTTGGCGGCCAGCACCGGCACAAGCCCGCGCAGTACGCTGTCCTCGTGATGGCCACCATGCTGCATGTCGAGCGTAACCGCGTCGAACCCTTGTCTGGCCAGTATCTCGACCGTCAAGGCATCCGGCACGCCTGACCATGCGGTGAACAGCGTCTCGTCGGCCGCAAGGCGTGACTTCAGGGACATTGGCGATTTCCTCTTTGCTTGCAGCAATTCAGCCGGAAATGACCGCAAAGGCAAAGAAAAACCGCCCGGCTAGGCCGGGCGGTCGATTGGTCCAGAATGCGATCGGAACGAGCGGAAGGATCAGGTGTTCTTGATCTGCTCGATCGCCTGCGCCATCAATTCATCCATGGTGCGGCGGATCTGATGGTCCGACTGGTCGATGCCGGCCGCATCGAAATCCTTGCGTATCTTGCGGAAAACGTCGTGATCGCCGGCTTCCTCGATGTCGCTGACGACCACCTCCCTGGCATAGGCGTTGGCATCGGCGCCGGACTTGCCGAGCTTTTCGGCAGCCCACAGGCCAAGCGCTCTGTTGCGGCGTGCCGCGGCCTTGAACCGAAGTTCCTCGTCGAATGCGAATTTGCGCTCAAAGCCCTCTTCGCGGTCTTTCATGCTGCTCATGGCATCCCTCCGTGAAATCCGATTCGTTGCGCCAATATGTGTTGCCGGAGCACAAACCAAAAGGGCGCCGGCCGGTCAATATGCTACATTGGTTGCTGCGCTGCGGCATTTCGGTCCCCGAAAGCGGTTGATTGAAAGGATTTGCCGATTGAGCAAACAGTGCGATTGGGATAGACACCGGCATTGAACCCCACCGTCGCCATCTTATTTTAGGCAGACGGACAGGAACTGGTCGCTTGCCGCCTGCCCGCAAATCCAGAGAAAAATCAGATGAAAAATCGCCGCCGCATTTATGAAGGCAAGGCCAAGATCCTTTATGAGGGACCGGAGCCTGGCACGCTGATCCAGTTCTTCAAGGACGACGCCACCGCTTTCAACAAGAAGAAGCATGAAATCGTCGATGGCAAAGGCGTGCTCAACAACCGCATTTCCGAGCACATCTTCAATCATCTCAACCGGATGGGCATTCCGACCCACTTCATCCGCCGGCTCAACATGCGCGAGCAGCTGATCAAGGAAGTCGAGATCATCCCGCTCGAAGTGGTGGTGCGCAACGTCGCCGCCGGCTCGCTGGCCAAGCGCCTGGGCATCGAGGAAGGCACCGTGCTGCCGCGCTCGATCATCGAATTCTATTACAAGGCCGATGCGCTCGACGATCCGATGGTATCGGAAGAGCACATCACCGCCTTCGGCTGGGCGAGCCCGCAGGAGATCGACGACGTCATGGCGCTGGCCATTCGCGTCAACGACTTCCTTTCCGGCCTGTTCATGGGGGTCGGCATCCAGCTCGTCGACTTCAAGATCGAATGCGGCCGCCTGTTCGAAGGCGATATGATGCGCATCGTCGTCGCCGACGAGATCTCGCCGGATTCCTGCCGGCTGTGGGACGTGGCGACGCAGGACAAGCTCGACAAGGACCGCTTCCGCCGCGACATGGGCGGGCTCGTCGAAGCCTATCAGGAAGTTGCCCGCCGTCTCGGCATCATGAACGAGAACGAACCGCCGCGTCCGGCCGGGCCGGTGCTGGTCGCATCGACCGACGGGGTCAAAGGCAAGCCGCACTGACGGCTTGCGCGCTCAACAGATGAACAGGAGCATGTCCAGCGTGATCAAGGCCCGCATTACCGTAACCCTCAAGAACGGCGTGCTCGACCCACAAGGCAAGGCAATCGAGCATGCGCTGTCCGCAATGGGTTTCGGCGGCATCGGCCAGGTGCGGCAAGGCAAGGTTTTCGATGTCGAGCTTGCCGAGGGCGACAGGGCCAAGGCCGAGGCCGACTTGAAGGCGATGTGCGACAAGCTTCTGGCGAATACGGTGATTGAGAATTATAGTGTGGCCATTACCTGAGGTTGTGCCGGAGGGTAGATGACCGAGATCGATGGAAGCCTGATTTTTGAAGTCCTCAAATCCATTCAGTTGCGGGTGGACAGGATGGATTTGACACTTGGCGAGGCAAAGTCCGAGTTGGGTTCAATCCGTTGTCATCTCATCGCTACCGAGGGCGATGTGAAGAATATTTACGGCGTGGTGGTGCGGCAGGACGATCGCCTCGAACATATCGGACGCCGCCTAGAATTGCGTGAACTCGCCGAAGCCCAGAGGCCTTACGAACCAAAATGAAATCAGCCGTCGTTCTGCTCCCCGGCCTCAATCGCGACCGCGACATGATCGCGGCGCTGACCAAGATTTCCGGCACGCCGCCGGTCACCGTCTGGCAGACCGACACCGAAATTCCCGATGTCGACCTGATCGCCATTCCCGGCGGCTTTTCCTTTGGCGATTATCTGCGCTGCGGTGCCATTGCCGCGCGCATGCCGGTGATGCGGGCTGTGGCCGAAAAGGCGGCCAGGGGCGTCACGGTCATCGGCGTCTGCAACGGTTTCCAGATCCTGGTCGAGGCAGGCTTGCTGCCGGGCGCATTGATGCGCAACACCTCGCTGAAATTCGTCTGCCGGCAAGTCAAGCTGCAGATTGCTAATGCCAACACGATGTTTACCCGCCGCTATCAGCCGGGCCAGGTCATCCGCGCGCCGGTGGCGCATCATGACGGCAATTATTTTGCCGACGTGGAAACGCTGGCTCGCCTCGAGGGCGAAGGCCAGGTGGTGTTCCGCTATGCCGAAGGCACCAATCCCAACGGCTCGATCAACGACATTGCCGGCATCGTCAACGGCCGCGGTAACGTGCTCGGCCTGATGCCGCATCCGGAAAACCTGATCGAAGCGGCGCATGGCGGCAGCGACGGCCGGGCGCTGTTCGAAAGCGCGCTGGGCATCGCCGCTTGATGCCTTCAATTTTCCTCCTGGAGCGACGGTCATGAAACTCTATTCGCGGCCGTTGTCGCCCTATTCGTCGATCGTGCGGGCGCTGGCCTATATCAAGAACGTGCCGCTCAAGGTCATTGCACCACCGCCGGGGTTTCCCATCCCCGAAGCCTTTCGTGCCATCTCGCCGCTCAACCGGATTCCGGTGCTGATCACCGGCTCGGGCGAAACGATCGTCGAATCGGTGGTCATTGCCGAATATCTGGAGGAGCGCTTTCCCGAGCCTGCATTGCTGCCCAAGGATTCGAAAGACCGGGCGCTGGTGCGCATGTTCGCCCGCATCACCGACCTCGACGTGCTCGCGCCGATGATGAAGCTGTTCGAGCTCTATTTCGTGCCGCAGCGCAATGAGGCGGAGATCAAGGCCCAGTTCGCCCGATTGCATCACGGGCTTGCTGCAATCGAGACCCGCATGGCGCATGGCCCGTTCGCGCTCGGCGACGACATCTCCTTCGCCGATGCCTGGCTGACGCCGACCCGCTTCATCTTCAACAATTTCAGGACAACGATCGGCCGCCCCGACCTGCTTGACGCCTATCCGAAATTCGATGCCTACGAGCAAATCGCCTTGCAGCATCCGGCGCTGTCGCGCGTCTGGGGTGAGATGACAGACGGTCTGAAGATCTTTCTGTCCGAACTCGAGATGGGCGCCGCTTGAACATGAGACTGACGACCACGCGCCTCGCCGTCGCTACTGTCGCCGGGCTTGTACTCGCCTCATGCCAGTCAGGCCCGAAGAGCACGCCGGCGCCGGCGGGCAAGAGCGCGTCACTGCTTGCCATGGAACAGGTGGCAATCGCTGCCCACAAATGCTGGATCGCCAGCAAGGACCCTGCCTTCAAATCTTACCAGATGGCCAACGAACTGAATTCGTTTAGCGGCACGCCCCGCTTCCTGCTGGTGCCGGCCAAGCATTATGGCGGAAAGCCGCTGCTGGTCGTGCAGGCGCAAGGCAATTCGAGCCGCGTCGACGTGTTCGGCCCGCTGATGGCGGAACCGCTCGGCGCGCGCATCGGCTCGGACATTGCCCGCTGGCAGGCGGGCAATCCGGCCTGCGGCGCTGCTGCCTAGCCCAGTGGGTCGCTTGCTGCAGATCACCGGTCTGGTTATCGGCCTGGCCGGACTCGTCCTGCAGATCTGCATCACCGTCCCGGCATCAATGGCGGCCGGCCGCGGCTTTGTCGGCTCGCTGGTCTTCTATTTCAGCTTCTTCACCATCCTGACCAACATCGGCGCGGTGCTTGTCCATGCCTCGTTGCTGTCATCGACGGGTTACGCCTGGTTTCCGGCCTTTGCCGGGCCACGGATGCGAGCGGGCGTAGCCGTCGCCATAACGCTGGTTCTCATCGTTTATGCAACGGTCCTGGCGCAGCTCTGGCAGCCGCAAGGGCTGTTCCTGCTCTGCGACGTTCTTCTGCACTATGTGACGCCGGTGCTGTTTGTGCTGTGGTGGCTTGTGGCGGGAGCTGACGGCTCGACGCGGTGGCGCGACATCTCCTGGTGGATGATCTATCCGATCGCCTACCTGGCCTACGCGCTGCTGCGGGCGCCGATTGCCGGTGAAGTGCCCTACCCGTTCCTCGATCTCGCTAAGAACGGTGCGACCAGCGTCGCCGTCTCAGCTCTGGCCATCACCGGGCTTTTTCTGATGCTGTGCATTGTGGCGGTGCTTGTGGACCACGGTGTCACGCGGATCAGGGCGGAACGCATGCATCCGCGATGACGTTCTCCCGCCCTGGCTGCCTTTAGCGTCTTGGCACGGTTCGCGCGGCGCCTGCACGGATCGCCGCAGCAGCTTCACCGGCGATCCGTGACATGAACTTGCGCGTGAATTGGCCAAGCGGCTTGGCATCCTCGAGCGCCCAGCTCGTCGCGAGATCATCGGTGTTGAACTCATCGACGATAACCCAGGCTGGCGTATAGAGCGTGGCGCGACGGGCCTCCGTCTCAGGAACCTCGACATAGTACGCGTCAGGGCGTGGCGGCTGACTCGTGACCGGAAAGAGCAGCGCCTGCTTGCGGCCATTCTTACCGGCAACGATCAGCATGACGCAAGCCGGCCGCGCCTTGCGTCCGCTCTCCTCGCCGCGGTCATATTCCCTTGCCCACAGATAGGAGTAGAGAATGATCTGTCCGTGACCAAGCTCAGTCATCCCGGACATCATCTCGCGCAATTGCGTCGAGGCCGGCCAGAAGCTCGTCGCGTTCCTCGGCCGACAGATCCTCAACGCGGTGTGCCCGCTGAGCGCTGCGGCCGGTGATGCGGTCAAACTGCTCCGCCGTGAGGAGCACGAACTTTCGCTTGCCGCGCTTGGTGATGTCGACGGGACCACGGAACGCAGCCTCGACGACCTCGCCAGACTTATTGCCGAGATCTGTGAGCGTGAAACTCGCCATGGTAATCTCCTTCACGCCGGAAAATAGGTGAAATAGCTGTTTTCAGCAATACCCCTATTTATCGGAGGCGTCGCAGGTGGGAATCCTGTGAAGGCAAGAAGGAGGTCGCATCTCCGCGATGACCAGCGTGGCGGCTCAGTCCCAGAACGGCCTCAGACCCTCACGATGGGCATCGCAGCGCGAAATGCCGATATCCTTGAGCTGGGCGTCGGTCATCTCGAGCAGAACTAGCCGACTGCGTCGGCGATCCAGCAGGCTGTCGATCCATCGGACGAATGACGTGACCACTTGCACAAGCCGGCGAACATAGGATCTCCGGCCCGACGAGCGGCTTCCGGTCAATTCAACTGCCGCGTAGCGGATTGTCTCTATTGTACCCATTTTCTTTCTGCCAAGATTGCAATTGTGCCGTTTTTTACGGCTTGCTTCATATGTGTTGACTCCCAAATCGGTGCAATGTACAAAATTGTCACCATGACAACTTGGCTTCCAGACCTTACCGCCGGCACCGGCCCGCTCTATCAGCGGCTTGCCGATTCCATCGAGACGGACATCGACCGCGGCCTGATCGGTGCAGGGGCAAAGCTGCCGCCGCAGCGCGATCTGGCATACGACATCGGCACGACCGTCGGCACGGTCGGCAGGGCCTATCAACTGCTGCGCGAGCGGGGATTGGTCAGCGGCGAGGTCGGCCGCGGGACCTATGTTCTCGCTCAACAGTCGGAGAGCGCGAAGCCGGAGTTCCTGGGGCCGGTCGAACAAGGCACGCGCTATATGGATGAGCCCGGCGACAAGCTGCGCTTCGATAGCACGGCCGCACCGGATGTCGGCCAGGGTGCCATCGTCGCCGATGTGTTGACACGCACGGCGCAAGACCATCCGCATGAGATTTCAAGCTATACTCGTGATTTCCCGGACCGCTGGTTCGAAGCCGGCAGGCGCTGGCTGTCACGCAATTCCTTTCGCCCGGCCGCAGATGCGATCGTACCCACGCTCGGCACCCACGCCGCGGTGATGGCAACCATTGCGGGGCTCACCGCCCCAGGCGACTATGTCGTCTTCGAGCACCTCACCTATTCGCAGATTTCCCGCAGCGCCGGCCTTATCGGTCGCCGGACCGCATTGGTGGCGGCTGACGACGAGGGCATCGATCCCGAGGATTTCGAACGCGTCTGTGCACAAAAGCATCCGAAGATGATGTTTTTGATGCCGACGGCCAAAAATCCGACGCTGACAACGCTGTCGGCCTCGCGCCGCGAGGCAATCGCGCAAGTCGCCCGTCAATACAACGTCGTCCTGATCGAGGACGATCTCTATGGCGGACTGACCGATGATCCGACACCTTTATTGGCCGAATATGCTCCCGAACGGACCATCGTTGCCGGCGGCCTGTCGAAATCGGTCGCGGCGGGTGTTCGCGGCGGTTGGCTCGCCTGCCCGCCGGCCTATCGTCATCGCATCCGGGTTGCCCACAAGATGATGACGGGCGGCCTGCCCTTCCTGCTGGCGGAGGTGGGCAGCCGACTGGTGCTGTCCGGTCAGGCCGCCGAGATGCGCAAGCGCAGCATTGGCGAGATCGGTGCGCGCATTGCGATCGTGCGCGAGACACTCGACGGATTCGACTTCAAGGCGCTGGATAATGTGCCCTTCGTCTGGCTCACTTTGCCGGACCCATGGCTTTCCGGCACTTTCAAACAGGCTTGCCTCGAACATGGCGTGCTCATCGACGACGAGGACGAGTTCAAGGCGGGACGTTCCGAACAGGCCTTTCACGGCGTGCGGTTTGGCATCTCGCAGCCGCGACACCGGGGCGATATCGCGCACGGCGTCGCGGTGATCCGGCGGCTTCTGGACGAAGGCCGCGCCGGCTATGACAGCTTTTCCTGAACCGGCTTGAAACCGGCGGGTCGAGTGGCGATCTTTCGCTACTTGCGGCCAGCTGTTGCTTTCCGTTGTTTTAGTCATCGGACGGGGTGTATCGGCTGCAAAGCTTGCGATAAGACGGGACTCGATCCCAAGGACACAAATTGCCGACCATGACCATTTCCAATTCCGTGCCGATCACTCCGGAACTCATTGCCGCGCACGGGCTGAAGCCCGACGAGTACCAGCGCATCCTCGACCTGGTCGGGCGCGAACCGAGCTTTACCGAACTCGGTATTTTTTCCGCGATGTGGAACGAGCATTGTTCCTATAAATCCTCGAAGAAGTGGCTGCGCACGCTGCCGACCACCGGGCCGCAAGTCATCCAGGGCCCGGGCGAGAATGCCGGCGTGGTCGACATCGGAGATGGCGACTGCGTCGTCTTCAAGATGGAGAGCCATAACCATCCCTCCTACATCGAGCCTTATCAGGGAGCGGCGACCGGCGTCGGCGGCATCCTGCGCGATGTCTTCACCATGGGCGCGCGGCCGATCGCGGCGATGAACGCGCTGCGCTTCGGTGCGCCGGACCATCCCAAAACCAGGCACCTCGTTGCCGGCGTCGTTTCCGGGGTCGGTGGCTACGGCAATTCCTTCGGTGTGCCGACGGTCGGCGGCGAGGTCAATTTCGACGCCCGCTACAATGGCAATATCCTGGTCAATGCGTTTGCCGCGGGCCTCGCGAAGACAGACGCAATCTTTCTGTCCGAGGCCAAGGGCGTCGGCCTGCCGGTCGTCTATCTCGGCGCCAAGACCGGGCGCGACGGTGTCGGCGGCGCCACCATGGCCTCGGCCGAATTCGACGACAAGATAGACGAGAAGCGCCCCACCGTGCAGGTTGGCGATCCGTTCACCGAAAAATGCCTGCTCGAAGCCTGCCTCGAACTGATGGCGTCCGGCGCCGTTATCGCCATCCAGGACATGGGTGCCGCCGGCCTCACATGCTCTGCCGTAGAAATGGGCGCCAAGGGCGACCTCGGCATCGAGCTCGATCTCGACAAGGTGCCGGTGCGTGAAGAGCGTATGAGCGCCTATGAGATGATGCTTTCGGAGAGCCAGGAGCGCATGCTGATGGTTCTGCGCCCCGAAAAGGAAAAACAGGCCGAGGCGATCTTCCACAAATGGGGCCTTGATTTTGCCATCGTCGGCAAGACCACCGACGATCTGCGCTTCCGCGTGCTGCACCAGGGCGACGAGGTCGCCAACCTGCCGATCAAGGATCTCGGCGACCAGGCGCCGGAATATGACCGTCCCTGGGTCGAGCCGAAGAAGCCGGCGCCATTGGCTGGCGATGCACCGCAAGCCGATGTGGCCGACGCACTGCTCAAGCTGCTGGGCGGACCGGACCTTTCCTCGCGCCGCTGGGTGTGGGAGCAGTACGACACGCTGATCCAGGGTAATTCCCTGCAGCTTCCCGGCGGCGACGCCGGCGTCGTGCGCGTCGACGGCCACCCGACCAAGGCGCTCGCCTTCTCCTCCGACGTGACACCGCGCTATTGCGAAGCCGACCCTTACGAGGGCGGCAAGCAGGCGGTGGCCGAATGCTGGCGCAATCTGACAGCCACTGGCGCTCTGCCGCTCGCTGCCACCGACAACCTCAATTTCGGCAATCCGGAACGGCCGGAGATCATGGGCCAGCTGGTTGGCGCTGTGAAAGGCATCGGCGATGCCTGCCGGGCGCTCGGCTTTCCGATCGTCTCCGGCAACGTCTCGCTCTACAATGAGACCAACGGACAGGGCATCCTGCCCACGCCAACCATCGGCGGCGTCGGTCTGATTGCCGACTGGTCGAAAATGGTGCGCATCGGCTTTGCCGCCGAAGGCCAGATGATCGTGCTGGTCGGCGCGCCGACCATGTGGGGCACGCATCTTGGCCAGTCCGCCTATATGCGCGACATCCATGGCCGCGCCGACGGCCCGCCGCCGCCGGTCGATCTCGACCACGAGAAGCGGGTCGGCGACCATGTGCGGGCGCTGATCGGCTCCGGCGTCGTTACCGCGGCGCATGACGTTTCCGATGGCGGCATCGCGGTGGCGCTGGCCGAGATGGCGATGGCCTCAGGCATCGGCGCGACCATTCCCGGCCTGATCGGTACAGATCTGGTCCCGGTCTGGTTCGGCGAGGATCAGGGCCGCTATCTCCTGACGCTGTCGATCGATCCGCAGAGCGAGGCGTGGGACGCCATTCGCGAACAGCAAAGCAAGCTCGGCATCTTCGCACCATGGATCGGCTCGACCGGCGGCAGCGAATTGAAGCTGGGCGAGGCACGTGCGATACCGGTCAGCGAATTGACCGCCGCCCACGAATCCTGGTTCCCTCGCTTCATGGCAAATGAGGTCGTGGATCCGTGATGTGATCGAGTGGCGCCCTTTCGGTGTGGTTCATACGCCATTTCGACCATATCTATGAGATCACGACCTGAACAAGGAATCCTCGCATGGCAATGGACGCCCACGACATCGAACGGCTGATCAAGGAAGGCATTCCGGACGCCAAGGTGACGATTCGCGACCTGGCCGGCGACGGCGACCATTATGCGGCCGAGGTTGTGGCCGAAAGCTTTCGCGGCAAAAGCCGCGTCCAGCAGCACCAGATGGTCTATGACGCGCTGAAGGGCAACATGGGCGGCGTGCTGCACGCGCTTGCCCTGCAGACCAGCGTGCCGGACTAATTCTACGCAAGCGGGAAGTCATGGCCAAAGGCGACAGCGATCCGGTTGCAGTGAGTGCCTATGCTTCCTTTGCCGAGCGCTATGATGCGCTGGCGCCGATCAAGCCGCACAACGCCCTCTATGAACGGCCGGCCTCGCTGGAGTTGCTGGGCGACGTGAAGGGTCTGAACATACTGGACGCCGGTTGCGGCTCCGGTATCTGCTCGGAAAAGCTGGCTCGCTCAGGTGCGCGGGTAAGTGCCTTCGACATTACGCCGGAAATGCTGGCTTTGGCACGTCAGCGCTGCGCTGGGCTCAATGTCGATATGCGGCTTGGCAATCTCGAAAGGGCTCTCGACTGGCTCGCGGATGGCAGTTTCGATCGCATACTTTGCTCGTTGGCGCTCGACTATGTCGAAAAACTGGGCCCGGTATTCGCTGAGTTTCATCGCGTCTCCTGCCCGGGCGGCTGGCTGGTGTTCTCTATGAGCCATCCAATGCGCGACTGGCAGGACACGCGCACGCGCGGGACGAAACCTATTTTGAAACGAATCGCTGGGGCATGCATTGGGGAGGTTTTGGCGAACCAAATCCCTATGTTGAATCCTATCGTAGACCGCTCGGCGATATCCTCAATGGCCTTGCCGATACGGGCTGGACGCTCGACCGCTTCGTCGAACCACTTCCCGCGCCTGAGATGGAAATGGTCGACCCCAGGCATTTTGCCGAACTGAGTTTGGCGCCTGCATTCATATGCGTGCGTGCGCACAAATAACCCTCCCTCACCTTTTCGCCGAAACGGCAATGATCGGCCCGGCCGGATAGTTTCCACCAACAATCATCCGCTCGCCGTTCGACAGCGCCGAAACGACGCCGTCGAAGAAAAGCGCGTTGGCGCAGTCGAGCCCATCGCGAAATAGCCGTGCGAAGCTGCCGAGGCTGACTTCAGAGCGCGAGATCGCCAGCACGACGGTGTTTTCGTCACGCATCCCGACGCCGTTGCGGATATAGCGCGATGTGCCGTTCTGCTCGAAGCGGGGATGAAGCCGGCCGTCGATCACCAGCATCGGGCCGGATTGCGTGGCGAACATCACGTCCGGCCTGGCGGCGGCATAGGCGCTTGTTTCCATGACCGCCGCCTTGCCGTCCTTGCGGACCAGGAACACGCCGTTCGGTTTCAGGAAGAAATTGCCTTCGCTATCGGCGACGTTGATCGGCGCCTTCTCCCGGCCGTCTTCGACGAGAAGGCCGACCGGAGTCAGGTCTTCGTGATACATGCCGGCGTTCATGGCGAGCAGCACCGTCCGGCCCTGATCCGCCATCGCCTTGTCGAATTTGTCCAGTGAACCGAAAGCCTTGCCATCGAGGCCTGTGTGGAACACAGCGACGTCATAGCGGCGCAGATCGATCTCGCAGATGACATAGGCGACCGCCTCGAAGCTCGCATCGCGGCACGGCGCCGGCAATTCACCGCCGACGACCAGCGGTGGCTCTCTCGGCGACTTGGCCCACCAGATCAAGATCAATGCGGCGACCAGAACGGCGAGGAGGAACCCGGCGGGATATCGTCTTTTCATCGCGCCTCGGGGAAGATGGTGGCCAACGGCTTGGCCCAAGATCGGACGTTCCTTTGCGCCATTTGCATGGCAAGGCGGCAAACATCTTGTTTCGCGCAACCCATGGGTTTATTTGAAGGGTAATGTTCGAGCCTGACTCCCACAGGCATGAAAGGGTTTTCCATGAGCGGCATCAACGACTACATCGACAATGAAGTGAAGGGCAACGACGTCGTTCTCTTCATGAAGGGCACGCCCGGCTTCCCGCAATGCGGATTTTCCGGCCAGGTCGTGCAGATCCTCGACTATATCGGCGCTGACTATAAAGGCGTCGACGTGCTGACGTCGGCCGAACTGCGGCAAGGCATCAAGGACTACTCCAACTGGCCGACGATCCCGCAGCTCTACGTCAAGGGCGAGTTCGTCGGCGGCTGCGACATCATCCGCGAGATGTTCCAGGCAGGCGAATTGCAGACCTTCCTCGTCGAAAAGGGTGTCAGCGTCAAAGGCGCCGCCTGACTTCTGTTTCTGCGTATGAGCTTCCGAAGATCGACTGCGATTTTCGGGGTCTTACCCTAAGCGCCGGGCACCTTGGCAAAAAGTTCTGCCCGCTGTCGGGGCAATCAACGAATGGATGCGTCGGTCAGCCGACGCATTTTCGTTTGAGGATCGGACTGGCCGTGGATCAGCAAGCACAAGCGCAGCAAAAGGCAAGCACCTTGCCTATTCCGCGCTGGGAATTCATTGCGCTGTGCGCGGCGCTGATGGCGCTCAATTCGCTGGCCATCGATATCATGCTGCCGGCACTGCAGCAGATCGGCGCCTCGCTTGGCGTCGAAAATGAAAACCACCGGCAATATGTGGTCACCGCCTATATCCTTGGCTTTGGCGGCGGACAGCTGTTCTTCGGGCCGATCTCGGACCGCTTCGGGCGCCGCGCGCCTCTTGTCGCAGGGCTGGTGATCTACGTCGTGGCGGCCGGCGCTGCGGCAATCGCCCCGTCATTCGCCACGCTTCTGCTATGCCGGGCCGTGCAAGGCATCGGCGCGGCGGCGACGCGCGTCATTGCCGTCTCGATCGTGCGCGATACGTTCGACGGAAGGCGTATGGCCGAAGTCATGTCCCTGATCTTCATGGTGTTCATGGCCATCCCGGTGGTGGCGCCCGGTATCGGCCAGTTCATCATGCTGTTTGCGACCTGGCACGTGATCTTCGTCACCATGGCAGCCGGCGCACTGATCGTGTCCGCCTGGTCGCTGCTCCGCCTGCCCGAGACGCTACACCCCGAATATCGCCGGCCGCTGACGCTGTCCTCCATCATCGGCGGCTTCCGCATCGTTCTCACCAACCGCATCGCGCTCTGCTACGCCTTCGCCAGCACCTTCATCTTCGGCGCCATGTTCGGCTTCATCGCCTCGGCCCAGCAGATCTATGTCAGCGTGTTCGATGTCGGCGAGATGTTCCCGGTCATCTTCGCGGGGGTTGCGGGCGTGCTTGCTTTTTCGAACTACCTCAACGCGCGCCTCGTCGGCCGTATCGGCATGCGCCGCCTGTCGCAAAGCGCGCTGCTGCTGTTTCTGGCCATCAGCCTTGCCTGGCTGGTCGTTTCCATCGAAATGAAGATGCCGCTCTGGCTCTTCATTACCTTCTTTGCCTGCGCCATGGTCCCGTTCGGCGCGCTCGGCGCGAACTTCAACGCGCTCGCCATGGAGCCGCTGGGGCACCTGGCCGGCACTGCGTCATCGATCCTTGGGTTCATGCAGACATTTCTTGGCGGCATTCTCGGCACGCTGATCGGCCAAGCCTTCAACGGCACGGTGACGCCGCTGGCCGCCGGGTTCTGTAGCGTGTCAGTGTCAGCGCTGCTGATGATCCTCCTGGCCGAGCGCGGCAGACTATTCCAGCCGCATAACCCGCCGGTCTAATGCACATTGCCGGGCGCCTAGGATGCGCCCTCACTGACCGCTTTGAAGCGAGGGAACAGCGTACGTCCTGCGATTGCTCCACCCATGCTGTCCGAAACGGGCAGCGGGAGAGCTTTGTCGAGCGCCTCGAGGACGGAAGCCACGAAGGCCCGGTTGAGCGGACCGTCGTCCCCTAGATGGGAGTAAGTGGCGCGCGGTTTGCCAATAAGCGTGCCGTTTCGGCGAATTGAGAACTGCAGCGTCAGGGTCATGCCCGCGGTTCCGGGCGGCGGCTCCCAGCAGGCGAAGATCGCGGAGAACATCTCGTCTATGGTGTCGACGGAGTCGGGGCTGCGACATGCGCGTTCCCCAGATCTTGTTTCATTGACACCGGCAACCAGGACAAGCGCAAAGGCCGTTGCAACAATTGCGGACCGAGGTTTCATTCGAGGTCTCCGGTTTCGCACAAGATTGGACAAGTTTGGCAGCGAAGAATTATTCGGCCCAGAGCTCGCGGCGCAGCTCCCGCCAGCTTTCCCGGTCCGGCGCGACCAGTAGGCCACCTCCGACATGCGACGGCAGATAGGCGCTGCCGTCGAAGCGCGCGGCATGGCCGCCGGCCTCCGCATGGATTAGCACGCCAGCCAGGTGATCCCAAGGCATCAGCTTGTTGTAGACGACGAAATGGCCGTGGCCGCTGGCGAGCAGGCGGTATTCGTGGGCGGCGCAGCGATAATTGAACTGCGATAGCGACTTGGTCTGGTTGCGCGCCAAACGTGAGCGGTCCGGCTCGGGCACATAGTGCCATGAGACCGCACCGGTCATTTCCGATATCGGCGCCGGTTTGGCGACATGAACCTTTTCCAGATTGCCATGGGCATGGCGGATATGGCTGCCGGCGCCACTAACGCCGATCAGCCAATCCTTGCCGACGGGATCGTGAATGATGCCGGCGACCGTCTCGCCCTTGACCACGACGCCAAGCATGACGCCAAACAGCGGCACGCCGGAGGCGAAGTTGAAGGTGCCGTCGACCGGATCGATGACGAAGGCGAGATCGGCATCGCCGAGGCCCTCAAGCAGCGCCGGATTGTCGGAGCACGCCTCCTCGCCAACGATCATCGCCTGGGGGTAACGTTCGCGCAGCTTGACGGTGATCAGTCGCTCGGCGTTGACGTCGGCCTCCGTCACCAAATCGGCGACCGAAGTCTTCTGGCGAATGTCGCCCTCGTTCAGCCGGCGAAAACGCGGCATGATCTCGGCCTTGGCGACGTCGGACAGAAGTTCAGCGAGCCAGTCGATCGCGGTATCGTCAAATGTCATCGGCTTGCCTTGCGGTGAGGGTGTCGTTGAGGGCGGTAAAATCGAAGAGTTTGCGGTCGAGCAGATGCGAGGGCCTCACATTGGCCATGGCGCGGATCATCGTGTCCTTGCGGCCGGGCATGCGCTTTTCCAGATCGTCGAGCATCGCCTTCATGGCATTGCGCTGCAGGCCTTCCTGGCTGCCGCAGAGATCGCAGGGGATGATCGGGAACCTCATGGCGCCGGCGAATTTTTCGAGATCGACCTCGGCGCAATAGGCGAGCGGCCTGAGCACCATGACGTCGCCCTCGTCGTTGATGAGCTTTGGCGGCATGGCGGCGAGGCGTCCGCCATGGAACAGGTTCATGAAGAAGGTTTCGAGGATATCCTCGCGGTGGTGGCCGAGCACCAGGGCCGAACAGCCCTCCTCCCGCGCGATGCGGTAGAGATGGCCGCGCCTCAGCCGCGAGCAGAGCGAACAATAGGTGCTGCCCTCGGGGAGCTTGTCGGTGACCACCGAATAGGTGTCCTGATATTCGATGCGGTGCGGGATGCCATGGCTGTCGAGATAGTCGGGCAGGATGTGTTTGGGGAAGTTCGGCTGACCCTGGTCGAGATTGCAGGCCAGCAACTCGACCGGCAGCAGGCCGCGCCATTTGAGATCGAGCAGCAGAGCAAGCAGGCCGTAGGAATCCTTGCCGCCCGACAGCGCCACCAGCCAGCGAGCGCCGGGCCTTGCCATCGCGAAATCGTCGATCGCCTGACGGGTAAGCCGCAGCAGCCGCTTGCGCAGCTTGTTGAACTCGACAGAAGACGGCACATCGGCAAACAGCGGATGAAAGCCGCCTTCGGCATCGGCAACCGGTTCGAGTGTTTCTGGCAGCATGTTCATGGCGCGTCGGCCCCAAAATCCTTGTTGCCGCCCGGAGTAGCGCATCGGCCTGAAAATCGAAATCGATTTTCGGATGCCTAAAAGAAAAGGCCGCCTCGACGGGCGGCCTTCGATGGTGTCGCAGACGAAGAAATCGATCAGCGCGAATAGAATTCGACGACCAGGTTCGGTTCCATCTGTACGGCGAACGGAACGTCGGCCAGGCTGGGGATGCGCGTGAAGCTCGCGGTCATCTTGTTGTGGTCGGCTTCGATGTAATCCGGGACATCGCGTTCGGCCAGGCCCACCGATTCGAGGACGATCACCAGCTGCTTCGACTTCTCGCGCACTTCGATGATGTCGCCCGGCTTGCAGCGGTACGAGCCGATGTTGACGCGCTTGCCGTTGACATTGACGTGGCCGTGATTGACGAACTGGCGCGCCGCAAAGATTGTCGGCACGAACTTGGCGCGGTAGACGACCGCGTCGAGACGCGATTCGAGCAGGCCGATCAGGTTCTCCGAGGTGTCGCCCTTGCGGCGGTCCGCCTCTTCATAGACCTTGCGGAACTGCTTCTCCGAAACGTCGCCATAGTGGCCCTTCAGCTTCTGCTTGGCGCGCAGCTGCAGGCCGAAATCGGAAAGCTTGCCCTTGCGGCGCTGGCCATGCTGGCCGGGGCCGTATTCACGCTTGTTGACCGGGGACTTCGGGCGGCCCCAGATGTTTTCGCCGAGACGGCGGTCGATCTTGTACTTCGCGGATTCGCGCTTGCTCATCGCATTCCCTTTCAAAACAACACACCCGGAACCTCATGGTCCGGGTGAAGGAAACGCGCCCTCCTCTGGCCTCCGTTTTCGAGACCTGACAGGGTTTTCCACGCAACGCGACGGAAAACCCACGGGACACGTCATTTCAAACAAGACATAGGGAAAGTAAAACCGGCTTCCCAAACGCCTTGCACACATAAAGAAAACCACCGGGCATTGCGGCCCGGTGTTGGTGGGCTGGTTAAACGGAGATTTAACCGCTGTCAAGCTTCTGGCTGGCGCGAATCGCCGAAGCGGGTAGTGTTATGGTTGTAGAACGTGCCGGATGTGGCGGGAGGTTGCGCCAGCGGCATCAGGAAGCGACTGAAGTCAGAGGAGCTGAAATTCGCATGAAGAAGTTCTTCCTTACGTTGGTAGGTGCCGCGGTGATGGCCGGCACGATGGCGGTCGCGCCCGAGCCGGCGCAGGCCCGGCATTGGCATGGGCACAGGCATCACCAGGTCTGCCGCATCGTGGTCAAGAAGAAAGTGGTATGGCGCCACGGTCATCGCAAGGTCATCCGCTACAAAGTGCGGCGCTGCGGTTGGGGCTGGAACTGGTAATTTTCGCCCTCGCCCGTTGAGACTTCAGGGCCCGCGGCTCAGCCGCGGGCCTTTTGTTGACCGGCATCGCCAGAATGGTCAGTCGATCAGTGTTTCGACTTCTTTTCCGGCAGGCCCTTGCGCTTGGTCTCGGCGAATTCCTCGAGCTGTTTTTCGCTCATGGATTTATACATTCCCTTCGACGCGCCTTTGAGCGCGCCCTTCTTGGTCTCGCCGCGCTTGGCTGACAATGCCGCGCCGGCCGCTTTCTGCTGGGCTTTTGAGGTGGCTGGCATGATGGTTTCTCCCGTTTCCAATGAGAGGAAAACGCATTGTCTGGTGCGATGTTCCCAAAGCGACAATTGCCTGCGGTCAGGATATCGCCAGGCCAAATCCCTGCATCAGCCGGCGCGTCGGAAAATCGGCGCTGTTCGAGGTGAAGAATGCAAGGTCGGCGCCTTCCGGCAGCGCCTCTCTGCGATAACCGGCCTCGGTGTCCGCCAGCAGCGAAAGCGCCCGGCGTGCGATAGCCTCGGCCGGGTCCAACCAGTCGACCGGCCAAGGTGCTGTCTTGCGCATGCGGTTGGCCAAAAAAGGATAATGGGTGCAGGCAAGCACGACGATGTCTGTGCGCAACCCGTCATGCTCGACGAAGCACGGCGCGATCTCGGCGCGCACGGCGTCCTCGTCGACAAAACCGTCGCGCATATAGGCTTCGGCCAATCCAGCCAGCCTGTCGCTGCCGACCAGGCGGACGTGGCATTTCTGCGCCCATTTGCTGATCAGATCGCGCGTGTACTGGCGCTTGACGGTGCCGGGCGTCGCCAGCACCGAAACCAGACCTGAGCGCGTGCGTTCCGCCGCCGGCTTGATGGCCGGCACGGTGCCGACGAAAGGGTGGCCGGGAAACCTCTCGCGCAAGGCATCGATGACCAGTGTCGAGGCGGTGTTGCAGGCGATGACCGAAATGGCCGGCGAAAACCGGTCGAGCAGCCTGGCGAACAACTCCAGGATATGTGTTCTCAGCGCCGGCTCCTCCCAGGCGCCGAAGGGGAACGCCGCGTCGTCGGCGACATAGATGAAGCGGCGGTCAGGCATCAGGACGCGCGCCTCACGCAGCACGGTGAGGCCGCCAATGCCGGAATCGAACATCAGGATCGGACGGGCGCTCGATGGATCGGTCATTGTCATTGAATCACTAAGGGCTGGGAATCACTGAAGGCTGGGGAATCACAAACGAGATCACGAGAGAAGGCCGGCCCATGCATTTTGCTTCGGCCAATAATGCATTATCCCGGATGCTTCTATGTGGAGCCATCGTGGCCTTGATGCGGCAGCCGCTCACACAAGGCCGCGCTTGCCGAAGCCGCCTGCCCGCGGCCGGCCGGTTGCCGGAGATACAGGTTGAGATGCAGGGTGGCTCGACGGCACCGGTGCGGCCCGCATGGCGTAGGGCGGAGCCTGGGCGGTCACGCCGGCGGCCGACGCTGAATGGAGCGCCGCGGTGCCGCGCAGCGGCCCGGGCGGGTCGAAATCGTCGAAACTCAGGGATGACGCCATATCGGAAGAGCCACCGCCCGCCGGCCTGGCCGCCAAGATGACGGCCCACAGCCCGACAAGAGCTAATCCCAGCAGGTTAAGGCCGGAATGCGAATCTTCGCCGTCGAAATTTACGACAAGAACAGTGCCGGCCTGCAGGATCGCGAACAGCGTCGAGAACACGATATACGACCAAAGGATCCAACCCGACCCTTGCGCGTCGCGGCTTCGACGCCAGGCGAAATTCGCGCGGAATAGAACGATCACCAGCGAGGCGACGAGAACGGCCGCGGCCAGTCCTTCCCTGGAAGGACCAGGTTGCGAATTGGCCAAGCCCTCGATGCCGATGGTCCACAAGACGCACAGCACAAAGGTCACGATTTCCGCAACCAGCAGAGCCACGGAATAGAAGAAAAAGCGAAGACGACCGATATTTGAGCTAAACATCCGAGGATCCATCGTTTTGAAAACCATGGATCAAACCAAATAAAATTCGGTTACTGGTGAGGTATGGGAAGTTCCGAGGCTAGTCTTTGTCTTTCGCCCTCGCAGCGCGTGCTGCGGCCGCCGGGAGCCGCCTGGGGTCGTCGCCGGGCGATCCGTCGCCGCGCGGCATGGCCGGCGAAAACCTGTCCAGCGATGATATTATACCGCGCAGCACCTTGAGCTCCGGCTCGGCAAAACCGGGGCGGGTCAGCACGGCGCGCAAATTGTCGACCATCTTCGGCTTCTTCGCTGCCGGGCGGAAATAGCCGCGCGCCTCGAGTGCACCTTCCAGATACGCAAACAGGCCGTGCAATTCTTCCTTGGCAGCCGGCGGCATTTCGGGGCCGGAGAAGTTGGTCCTGGTCTCGTCTTCCAGGCCGGACTTCATCCATTCATAGGACATCAGCAGGGCCGCCTGGGCGATGTTGAGCGAGGAGAAGGCTGGATCGACGGGGAAGGTGACGATCTCGTCGGCAAGGCCGACCTCGTCATTATAGAGGCCGAAGCGCTCGCGGCCGAACAGGATGCCGGTGCGCTGGCCGGCCCGCTGCCGCGCCCGCAGCGCCCTGCCCGCCTCGACCGGACCGCGCACCGGCTTGAAATTGTCGCGTGCGCGCGCCGTGGTGGCGAAGACGAAGTTCAAATCGGCAACCGCCGAGGCCAGGTCGCCGAACACCGTGACGGCATCGATGACGTGGTCAGCGCGGCTTGCGGCGGCACGCGCCTTCTCGCTTGGCCAGCCGTCGCGCGGATTGACGAGCCGCAGCTCGGCAAGGCCGAAATTGGCCATGGCGCGCGCGACCATTCCGATATTCTCGCCGAGCTGCGGCTCGACCAGGATGATCGCCGGTCCGGACGCAGGAGTTCCGGAGGCAAGAGGGATATCGGGATCCTGGGTAGCGGCCATGATTGTCAAATGAACTGCTGTTTGCGGCATTTCGCAGTCCCCTGCCACATTTGGCGGCGAAAATGAAGCTTTCGCAAGGAATGCCGTCACCACGGCGTGGTTCGCCGTTTGCGCGGCCAAAAAGCCTTTGATATACGGGCCGCATCCCAGGGCCGGCAGCCGTGCGGGCAAGGCCGTTCCGTTCCCCAAAAGCGAGGCATTCTTTCCATGGCGAAGATCAAGGTGGCGAACCCGGTCGTCGAACTCGACGGCGACGAGATGACCCGCATCATCTGGCAGTTCATCAAGGACAAGCTGATCCACCCTTATCTCGACCTCAAGCTCGAATATTACGACCTCGGCATCGAGCACCGCGACGCCACCAACGACCAGGTGACCATCGATTCGGCCAACGCCATCAAGAAATACGGCGTCGGCGTGAAATGCGCGACGATCACGCCCGACGAGCAGCGCGTCGAGGAATTCAAGCTGAAGAAGATGTGGAAGTCGCCGAATGGCACCATCCGCAACATTCTCGGCGGCACCATTTTTCGCGAGCCGATCATCATGAAAAACGTGCCGCGGCTGGTGCCAGGCTGGACCAAGCCGATCATCGTCGGCCGCCACGCCTTCGGCGACCAGTACCGCGCCACCGACTTCCGCTTCCCCGGCAAGGGCAAGCTGACGATCAAATTCGTCGGCGAAGACGGCCAGGTGATCGAGCACGATGTGTTCGACGCACCCGGCGCCGGCGTCGCCATGGCCATGTACAATCTCGATGAATCTATCCGCGAATTCGCCCGCGCCTCGCTGAACTATGGCCTGCTGCGCAATTACCCCGTCTACCTCTCGACCAAGAACACCATCCTCAAAGCCTATGACGGCCGCTTCAAGGACATCTTCCAGGAGGTCTACGAGGCGGAGTTCGAAGCCGAATTCAAGGCGAAGAAGCTCTGGTACGAGCACCGGCTGATCGACGACATGGTGGCCTCCAGCCTGAAATGGTCGGGCGGCTATGTCTGGGCCTGCAAGAATTATGACGGCGACGTGCAGTCCGACACGGTGGCGCAAGGCTTCGGCTCGCTCGGCCTGATGACCTCGGTGCTGATGACGCCGGACGGCAAGACCGTCGAGGCGGAAGCCGCGCACGGCACCGTTACCCGCCACTATCGCCAGCACCAGAAGGGCGAGGAGACCTCGACCAATTCGATCGCCTCGATCTTCGCCTGGACGCGCGGCCTCGCGCATCGCGCCAAGCTCGACGACAATGCCGAACTGAAGCGCTTTGCCGAGACCCTGGAAAAGGTCTGCATCCAGACGGTCGAGTCCGGCTTCATGACCAAGGACTTGTCGCTGCTGATCGGCCCCGACCAGCCATGGCTTTCGACCACCGGCTTCCTCGACAAGATCGACGAGAATTTGCAGAAGGCGATGGCCTGAGCCCAACCCACATGGGCAAGCCCGTCGTCTACGGCGCGGACTACAGCGTCTATGTGCGCATCGTCCGGCTGGTATTGGAGGAAAAGGGCGGCGGCTACGAGCTCGTTCCCGTCGACATCTTTGCGGCGGACGGCATTCCCGGCTGGTACTTCGAGCACCAGCCGTTCGGCCGCATCCCGGCCTTCGAGCATGACGGCTTTCGCCTCTACGAGACCGGCGCGATTGCCCGTTATGTCGACGAAGCCTTTGACGGCCCGGCGCTGCAGCCGGCCGGAGCCCGGCCTCGAGCACGCATGAACCAGATCACCGGCCTGCTCGATGGCTACGCCTACAGGGCCATGGTCTGGGATGTGGCGGTCGAGCGGCTGGAAAAAACGCCGCCCGACGAAGCCGTGATCGCCAACGGTTTGCGGCAGGCGAGAACAACGCTGCAGGCGCTCTCTTCGCTGAAAGCCGAAGGGCCTTGGCTGTTGGGGACGGACCTGACGCTGGCCGACCTGCACGCCGCGCCAATCATCGGCTATTTCGTCAAGGTGGCCGAGGGGCGAAAATTGCTGGCCGAGTTTGCCGATATTCGGGATTGGTATGCGCGCATCACTCAACGCGCGAGTTTTGCGAAAACCGAAAAGGCAGGGTGAGGAGACAAGCGTTCGGCAATAGGCCCCTCTGGTGACTAGCGAAAGCCGAAGTGACATCCAATCTCCCCCCTTGCGGGGGAGATGTCCGGCAGGACAGAGGGGGGTATGAAGGATCGCCAACCTTCGACTGATCCTTCCAACTGGGAACGGCCTGAGAACATGGCTCCGATTGGGCTGGCAAGCCGGAGGGACAGCACCCCCCTCTGCCCTGCCCGGCATCTCCCCCGCAAGGGGGGAGATCGGCAGCTTCGCCGAAGGCGACCCACTGCGAAATACCGCTCAATCGGGAAGGTAGACCTCCGCCTTCATGAAGGTCCTCGCACGGCCTGTGATCAGCACGCGATCTCCGGCCAGCTCGCATAGCAAATGCCCGCCGCGCTGCGAGCATTGGAATGCCGACAGATGCGTCTTGCCGAGCTTTTCAGCCCAGTACGGCACCAGCGTCGCATGAATGGAGCCGGTTACCGGATCCTCGGGAATGCCTGCTCCGGGCACGAAGTAACGGGAGACGAAATCGTGGACTCGCCCAGGCGCGGTAATGACCAGGCCGAGAGGATGAAAACGTCCGATCCTGAGCAGATCGGGAACGAAAGATCGCACGGTTGTCTCGTCGGCAAGCTCGACAAACAGGTTCTCGAAATTGCGGAAGCTCGCAACCGGCCGCTGAGGCAATATTGTTTGCAGAGCCGAGTTCAGCTCTTCCTCGATGGGCTGCGGCGGAAAACACGGCAGATCGAGCTGATAGGTCCCTTCCCGCCGGGAAACCCGCAGCTCGCCCACCCGGGTGGCGAAGGCCATTTCGCCCTGACCATTGTATTCGGTAGCCAGCACATGGGCGGCCGCAAGAGTGGCATGGCCGCAGAAGTCGACTTCATGGACCGGCGTGAACCAGCGCAAATCCCACCCTTTGCCATTCGGCCGCACGAACGCCGTTTCAGCAAGATTGTTTTCGTTGGCAATGGCCTGCATTACCTCCTCCGACAGCCACTCCTCCAGAAGGAGAACGGCGGCAGGGTTGCCCTGGAAGGCCCGTTCGGCAAACGCATCGACCTGATACATCGTCAGCGTCGGCATATCGGCCCTCAAAGATCTCCGCTGGGCGGCGCGCCAGTTCGGCCGTGCCGCCCCGGTGCAGGTTCACGCCGCTTCGAGAGCCGCTTTCACCGCAGCGATCGCGTCTTCGGCCTTCGAGGCGTCCGGGCCGCCGGCCTGAGCCATATCGGGTCGGCCGCCGCCGCCCTGCCCGCCCAATGCCGCGGACGCGACGCGCACCAGATCGATGGCGCTGAAGCGGCCGGTCAGATCATCGGTGACGGCGACGACGACGCTCGCCTTGTTGTCCTCGCCCGCGCCGACAAAGACGACGATGCCGGAGCCGAGCGACTTCTTGCCGGCATCGGCCAGCGGCTTCAGATCCTTTGGCGAGACGCCCGATACCGCCTTGCCGAGAAAACCGACACCGGCAATGGTTTCGTTTTCCGCAGGCACACCGGCTGGCGAGCGATCGCCGAGCGCCAGCTTCTTGCGCGCCTCGGTCAGCTCCTTTTCGAGCTTCTTGCGCTCGTCGAGCAGCGCCTCGACGCGGGCCGGCACATTCGCCGGCGAAATCTTCAGCGCGGCGGCGGCTGCCTTCAGCCGCTTGTCCTGTTCGTCGAGATGCTTTCTGGCCGCCTCGCCGGTCAACGCCTCGATGCGGCGCACGCCGGCAGCGACCGCACTGTCGGATACGATGCGCACCAGACCGATATCGCCGGTTGCCCTGACATGGGTGCCGCCGCATAGCTCGACCGAATAGGGCCGGTTGGCCTTGGCGCCATGCAAGCCCGTGCCCATCGAAACGACGCGCACTTCGTCGCCATATTTCTCGCCAAACAGCGCCATGGCGCCTTCGGCAATGGCGTCGTCGACCGACATCAGGCGCGTGGTTACAGGGCTATTCTGAACGACGATCTCGTTTGCCATGCGCTCGACCTCTTCGAGCTCGTCCGGCGAGATCGGCTTGTTGTGCGAAATGTCGAAGCGCAGACGCTCGGGCGCGACCAGCGAGCCCTTCTGCGCGACATGCGTACCCAGCACCTCGCGCAGCGCCTCATGGATCAGATGCGTGGCGGAATGGTTCGCGCGCAGCCTGGAGCGACGCGCGTGGTCCACCTTCAGCTCGACGGTCGCACCCGTCTTGACGGTGCCGTTGGCCACCTTGCCGAGATGGACGAAAAGCCCATCGGCCTTCTTTTGGGTATCGGATATCTCGATCGAGAACCCGTCGCCCGAAATGACGCCGGTATCGCCCATCTGGCCACCGGACTCGCCATAGAACGGCGTCTGGTTGACAACCACGGCAACGGCGTCGCCCTTGCCGGCACTGTCGACGGTCTTGCCGTCCCTGACCAGCGCCTGGATGAGGCCTTCCGCCTGCTCGGTCTCATAACCCAGGAATTCGGTGGCGCCGTTCTCCTCACGCACCGCGAACCATACCGTCTCGGTTGCGGCCTCACCGGAACCAGCCCAGCTTTTGCGCGCCTCCGCCTTCTGCCGCTCCATCGCCTCGGTGAAGCCGGCAAGGTTGACCGAGATGTTGCGCTGGCGCAGCGCATCCTGCGTCAGATCGAGCGGAAAGCCATAGGTGTCGTAGAGCTTGAACGCTGTTTCGCCATCCAGCATGTCGCCGGATGCCAGCTTTTCCGTCGCCTCCGAAAGCAAGCCCAAGCCGCGCACCAGCGTCTTGCGGAAACGAGTTTCCTCCAGCTTCAGCGTCTCGGTGATCATCTGTTCGCCGCGCACCAGTTCCGGGTAGGCTTGGCCCATCTCGCGGACCAGCGCCGGCACCAGGCGCCACATCAGCGGATCGCGGGCGCCGAGCAACTGCGCGTGGCGCATGGCACGGCGCATGATGCGGCGAAGCACATAGCCGCGGCCTTCGTTGGACGGCAGCACGCCGTCGGCGACCAGGAAGCAGGACGAACGCAAATGATCGGCGATGACGCGGAACGATGCGACGGTGTCCGCATCCGGACCTTTGCCAAGCGCAGACGATGCAGCGTCGATCAGGTGGCGGAACAGGTCGGTCTCGAAGACGCTTTCAACCCCTTGCAGGATAGAGGCCATGCGCTCGAGGCCCATGCCCGTGTCGATGGACGGACGCGGCAGGTCGACGCGTTCGTCCTTCGTCACCTGTTCGTACTGCATGAACACCAGGTTCCAGAATTCAAGGAAACGGTCGCCATCCTCCTCGGGGCTGCCGGGGGGGCCGCCCCAGATGTGCTCGCCACGGTCGATGAATATCTCCGAACACGGCCCGCAAGGTCCGGTGTCACCCATTGCCCAGAAGTTGTCCGAAGTCGCGATGCGGATGATGCGATCGTCCGAAAGGCCGGCGATCTTCTTCCAGTACGAGGCCGCCTCGTCGTCGGTGTGGTAGACGGTGACCAGCAGCTTGTCCTTCTTCAGCCCGAACTCCCCGGTGATCAGGTTCCAGGCAAGCTCTATGGCCCGCTCCTTGAAATAGTCGCCGAAGGAGAAGTTGCCGAGCATCTCGAAGAAGGTCAGGTGACGCGCGGTGTAGCCGACATTGTCGAGGTCGTTGTGCTTGCCGCCGGCGCGAACACTCTTCTGGGCGGTCGTGGCGCGCGAATACGGCCACTTCTCCAGACCGGTGAAAACGTTCTTGAACTGCACCATGCCGGCATTGGTGAACATCAGCGTCGGGTCGTTGCGCGGCACCAGCGGGCTCGACGCGACGACCTCGTGACCTTCCTTGCGAAAATAGTCGAGAAATGCCGACCGGATCTCGTTGACGCCACTCATGAATACTGCCTTTTCGAGAGAACCGCCGGCTGCCGGCGGAAAATAGACATGGCCTTTTAGCGGTCGCACCGCAGCCTGTCCAGAAACACCAAATGTGCTCAAATCCCGGCGTTCACCAGCGCTTTGAAACGCGTCTGCCTCGCCGTCAAACGCGAACCGCCGGCACGGAGCCGGCGGTTCGAAACGCATCGATTACACAAACTCAGAATCAAAACATCAAATCCAAACCGGTCTGATGCTCCGCGAGACGTCGCTTGCCCTACATGACCCCGGCGTCGTCCTCGAAGCCGTCGTCGCTGCTTTCGGAGCCGCCGTTTTCGAGGAATTTCTCGGCGATCAGCCCGGCATTCTGCCGCAGCGCCAATTCGATCTCGCGCGCCGTGTCGGGATTGTCGCGCAGGAACAGTTTTGCGTTTTCGCGGCCCTGGCCAAGACGCTGCGAATTATAGGAGAACCAGGCGCCCGACTTTTCGACCACGCCCGCCTTGACGCCGAGATCGACCAGCTCGCCGGTCTTGGAGACGCCCTCGCCATACATGATGTCGAACTCGACCACCTTGAAGGGCGGCGCCAGCTTGTTCTTGACGACCTTGACGCGGGTCTGGTTGCCGACGACCTCGTCGCGATCCTTGACCGAGCCGATACGGCGGATGTCGAGGCGGACCGAGGCATAGAATTTCAGCGCATTGCCGCCGGTCGTCGTCTCGGGCGAACCGAACATGACGCCGATCTTCATGCGTATCTGGTTGATGAAGATGACCATGGTGTTGGAGCGCGAGATCGAGGCGGTGAGCTTGCGCAGTGCCTGGCTCATCAGGCGGGCCTGCAGGCCGGGCAGCGAATCGCCCATCTCGCCTTCGATTTCCGCCCGCGGCGTCAACGCCGCCACCGAATCGACCACCAGCACGTCGATGGCGCCGGAGCGCACCAGCGTGTCGCAGATCTCCAGCGCCTGCTCGCCGGTATCGGGCTGCGAGATCAGCAGGTTTTCGAGATCGACGCCGAGCTTGCGGGCATAGACCGGGTCGAGCGCGTGCTCGGCATCGACGAAGGCGCAGATGCCGCCCTTCTTCTGGGCTTCGGCCACCGTGTGCAGCGCCAGCGTCGTCTTGCCCGAGCTTTCCGGGCCGTAGATCTCGACGATGCGGCCGCGCGGCAGGCCGCCGACGCCAAGCGCGATGTCCAGCCCAAGCGAGCCGGTCGGCACCGTTTCGATCTCGACGACCTGCTCGTTCGCGCCGAGCCGCATGATCGAGCCCTTGCCGAAGGCACGCTCGATTTGCGACAGCGCCGCATCCAGAGCCTTTGATTTGTCCACCGCTTTGTCCTCTACAAGCCGCAAAGAATTCTGAGCCATGATACATCACCCCGTGGTCGTCAATGGAGGCCGGACAATCCCGCGATCCCTAAAAAGAATGTACCTCATTTGTTCTCATTTGTCAATGAGCGCCAAGGGTTTGAAAAACAACGGATATCCATATTTGTTCTATTTTTGTTTCGCAATTTTGCTTCCGGATGTGTCCCGCCTCGCATGCGGCGCCGTTGCGGTCATCAGCCGAATCGGAGCCGCGATTGCAGGGTTCCGCCCGGCGACCTAGTCTCCTCCCGGGCAACAGCAAAGGGCATTTTGCCGGCATGATGAACTCCCCGACGATCCTGGCCGTGGGCGGCGCCTATATCGAGCGGCGCGGCCGGGTTGCCGGCGCCTTCGTGCCGGCCGCTTCCAACCCCGGCACGATGCGCGAGCATGTCGGCGGTGCCGTCTTCAATGCCCTGCGCTGGGCGGTGCGGCGCGGCGTCTCGGCCTCGCTGCTTTCGGTGCGCGGCGGCGATGCCCTGGGCGACACGGTGTTACGCGCCGTCGCCGAGGCCGGCATCGCCGACCTGTCGGCGGTGTTCCTCGACCGGGCAACGCCAAGCCATACGATGCTGATCGATAGCGACGGCGGGCTGATCGCCGGCCTTGCCGACATGGTGCTCTACGAGCTGGCGCTTCCCAAGCAGATCCGCCGCGCCAAGGTGCGGGAAGCCATCGGTTCGGCCGACGCGGTGCTGTGTGACGCCAACCTGCCGTCTTCCGCGCTGGAGCGGCTGGCGGTACTCGCCGCCGGCAAGCCGGTGTTTGCGCTTGCCGTCTCGCCCAGCAAAGCGACGCGGCTGACGCCGGTGCTCGACCGTCTGGCGATGGCGTTCATGAACTGGCGCGAGGCCGGCGTGCTTGCCGGCACCGATATCGATGCTGACGATCAAGGCGTCATCGACGGCCTGAGACGCGCCGGCCTGAAAAGCGGCGTGATCACCGCCGGCGACGGACCGGTGCTCGGTTTCGACGAATTGGGCGCGTTCTCGATCTCGCCACCGCCGCTGCAAAAGCGGACCGATGCTGCCGGCGCCGGCGACGCATTGGCCGGCGCCACGATCGCTGCCCTGCTGCGCGGCCTGACGCTGCGCGCGGCACTGCGCGAAGGCATTGCCGCCGCGGCGCTCGCCGTCGAGAGCGCCGCCTTCACCAGCGCCAGCTTTGCCGAGGCGCTGGCGCTCGTGCCCGAGGCGCGGGAACTGGCGTGAAATGCGGCCCGGAATGCCGAAGCGTGACGCAGCCTATTTGCCGGCGCGCCGTCCCGCTTCGTAGGCGCGGCGTGCCCAGATCGCCATCTCGTCGGGATCGTCGAACGCGCTGTCGGGAACGCTCCAATAGGGCATCGACACGAGCTTGCCGTGGCGCGAGCCGGTATAAGTCCATTGCCGGCAGCCGGCCACTTCGAAATCCGGGGCGCTTTCCGCGTCGGCCTTCAGCATCAGTTCGCCACGGATGACGATGGCGACGATGACGCCGTCGAAATAGATGCCCTTGCCGCCGAACAGCTTGCGGATGCTGACCGGGCCGAGGCCTTCGAAAAGCTCTTCTATGCGCTCGTTGTCCATGCGGCGATCATGTCACCAGGATTTCCCCTTGTCATCGACGCAACCGGCACCATCCTGACAAGTTCAGAATCAATTTCGTCGGAGTTTTTTCATGCCGCTTCTGCTCAAGGGGTCCTGCCGGTGCAATGCCGTGCGTTTCGAGGTGGAAAGCCACACGCCGGTGCCGTTCATGCTGTGCTATTGCTCGATCTGCCGCAAGCAGCAGGGCGGTGGCGGTTTCGCCATCAATCTCGGCGCCGATTACGAGACGCTGAAAATCCAGGGCAAGCGCCATCTCGGCGTCTACCGCGCCGAGATCGAGGACGACGAGCACCCGCAACGCGAGATCTCGACGGGCGAACGGAATTTCTGCACGAAATGCGGGACGGCGCTCTGGCTCTACGATCCGACCTGGCCGGAGCTGGTGCATCCGTTTGCCTCGGCGATCGACACCGACCTGCCGAAGCCGCCGGAGAAGGTGCATCTGATGCTGAAATACAAGGCGAACTGGGTCGAGCCGGATATCGGCAAGGGCGACAAGGTTTTCGATGTCTACCCGGAGGAGTCGATCGCAGACTGGCACAAGCGAACGGGGATGTGGGTGGATTAGCGTTCTTCTCCCCGTTTACGGCAGAGCTATCGCATATGGACAAGCGCCCCCTCACCCGGATTGCCAACCGAATTGCGAAGGGCAATTCGGGGCAATCAGACCTCTCCCCGAGGGGAGAGGAAGTCGCCAGCGCTGGCGCCAGCCTCTTCTCCCCATCGCGGAGAAGGTGGCCCGAAGGGCCGGATGAGGGGGCTCTCCGTATGCGATTGCCGCCGGGAACGGCGAAGGAAAATCAAGCTGAAGCGCGGGCCTCGGCCAGTGCCTTCAGATCAGCCGGCTTCAACTCGACCGATTCGCCGCAGCCGCAGGCCGAACTCTGGTTCGGGTTGCGGAAGGTGAAGCCGGTGCGCAGCGTCGTCTGCTCGAAGTCCATCTCGGTGCCGAACAGGAAAAGCGCTGCCTCCGGCGCGACATAGACGTGGGCGCCGTCGCGCTCGATATGGTCGTCTTTGGTGTTGGGTTCGGTCACCAGATCGACCGTATATTCCATGCCGGCGCAGCCGCCCTTCTTGATGCCAAGGCGAATGCCGTGCGCATTCTCACGGGTCGCGACGATCTCGCGCACCCGGTCGGCGGCCTTTTCGGTCATCGTGATGACGGCGAAGCGTCCCATCTTTTTCCTTCTCCATTGCGCGCAGGTTCAAGGCCTGCCGAATGATTCCTCACCTAAAATGGTGAAGTTTTGTACCCGGCGCAAGTGCGCCAGCCTCTGGCTGGTCGGATGCTAGTACCACCCAACCGCCACCTGCGCCTCTTCCGACATACGGTCGGGCGACCAGGGGGGATCGAAGGTCATGTTGACCTCGACGCCGGAGACGCCTTCGACGGCGCCGACGGCATTCTCCACCCAGCCCGGCATTTCGCCGGCCACCGGGCAGCCCGGCGCGGTCAGCGTCATGTCGATCTTGACCGAGCGGTCGTCCTCGATGTCGATCTTGTAGACGAGGCCGAGTTCGTAGATGTCGGCCGGGATTTCCGGGTCATAGACCGTCTTCAGCGCCGAGACGATGTCGTCGGTCAGCCGCGCCAGTTCGTCGGCGGGAATCGTCGATCCGGAAACCGCCGCATTGGTCGTCGTTTCCGAAGCGGTCTCGGCGGTGTGGCTGGCATCATCCATGATCGTCACCCGAAGAACTTTCGCGCCTTTTCCAGCGCATCGGCCAAAGCATCGACTTCAGCCCTGGTATTGTACATGCCGAACGATGCCCTGCATGTGGATGTTACGCCGAAGCGTTTCAACAGCGGCTGGGCGCAATGCGTGCCGGCGCGGACCGCCACGCCCTGCCTGTCGATGACCATCGACACGTCATGGGCGTGGATGCCCTGCAGCTCGAACGAGATGATGGCACCCTTGCCCGGCGCATCGCCGAAGATGCGCAGCGAATTGATGGCGCGCAGTTTTTGATGCGCATAATCCTTCAGATCGGCCTCATGCGCGGCGATGCGCTCGCGGCCGATCTTTTCCATGTATTCCAGCGCAGCACCAAGCCCGATCGCCTGCACGATCGGCGGCGTGCCGGCCTCGAAACGGTGCGGCGGGTCGTTGTAGGTGACGATGTCTTGGGTCACCTCCTCGATCATCTCGCCGCCGCCCATGAACGGGCGCATCCGCTCCAGCATATCCTTCTTGCCGTAGAGCACGCCGATGCCCGACGGGCCATAGACCTTGTGGCCGGTGAAGACGAAGAAATCGCAGTCGAGATCCTGCACGTCGATCGGCATATGCACGGCGCTCTGGCTGCCGTCGACCAGCACCGGAATGCCGCGGGCGTGCGCGATGCGCACGATCTCCTTGATCGGCGTCACCGTGCCCAGCGCATTCGACATATGGGTGATGGCAACCAGCTTTGTCCGGTCTGTCAGCCGCTTTTCGAATTCCTCGATGTGGAAGACGCCGAGGTCATCGACCGGCACCCATACCAGCTTGGCGCCCTGCCGCTCGCGGATGAAATGCCACGGCACGATGTTGGAGTGGTGCTCCATGATCGAAAGCACGATCTCGTCGCCTTCGCCGATATTGGGCATGCCGAAGCCGTAGGCGACCGTGTTGATCGCCGCCGTGGTGTTCGAGGTGAAGACGATGTTGTCGGTGCTCGGTGCGTTCAGAAACCTCTGCACTATCTTGCGCGCGTTCTCATAGGCGTCGGTCGCCGCATTCGACAGGAAATGCAGGCCGCGATGGACGTTGGCATATTCCTGGGAATAGGCGTGCTGGATAGCGTCGAGCACGGCCTGCGGCTTCTGCGCCGAGGCGCCATTGTCGAGATAGACCAGCGGTTTGCCGTAGACCTGCCGCGACAGGATCGGGAAGTCGCGGCGGATCGCCTCGACGTCATAGGGGATGTTTTCGACTTTCTGGTCCATCGTCTCGACCGTCATCCTCGGGCTTGTCCCGAGGATCTACTAGCCCTCGGATTTTGCCAGTTCCTCGTCCACGCGGCAGATCCTCGGGACAAGCCCGAGGATGACGCCGGAGTCTTGAGCCACTCACCCATGCGCCACGAACCAGTTGTCGAGACGTGCTTCCAGCGCCTCGACGATCGCCTCGTCGTCCAGTTCCTCGATCACTTCGGCGACGAAGGCCTTGACCAGCAAGCCGCGTGCGGTCTTCTCGTCGATGCCGCGCGCCATCAGGTAGAACAGATGGCTGTGGTCGATCTCGGTGACGGTCGCGCCATGGCCGCAGACAACGTCGTCGGCGAAGATTTCAAGCTCCGGCTTGGTCGAGAACTCGCCGTCATCCGACAGAAGCAGCGTGTTGCAGGCCATCTTGGCGTTGGTCTTCTGCGCATATTGGTGGACGTTGATGCGGCCCTGGAAGACGCCGCGCGCCTTGCCGGTCACCACGTTGCGGATGACTTCGGTCGACGCAGTATGCGGCACGGCATGGTCGAGCACCATGGTGACGTCGGTATGGGTGTCGCCGGCGAGCAGATTGATGCCGCGCAGCGTGAATTCGGCGCCCTCGCCGGTCGTCTTCACAACGACCTCCTGGCGGACCAGCTTGCCGCCGGCATTCATCACGAACAGCGTCAGTTTCGAATTCTTGCCGAGATGCGCCTTGAACTGGGCGAGATGCGTTGCCGTATCCGGCTGCTCCTGCACGACCAGCCATGTCACCTCGGCGCCCTCGCCAAGCACAAGCTGGCTGACCGAACTGACCAGCGCCGCCCCCTCGCCTGCCTGGCGTTCGACGATGACAGCATTGGCGCCGGCACCGACACGGATGGTCAGGCGTACATGCGTCTGGCCACCGGCCTGCAAATTCTGCAGTTCGAGCGGCTTTTCCAGTTGGGTACCGTCAGCGATGTCGACGAAATAGCCGTCGGCAACAAAGGCAGTGTTCAGCGCGCCTATGGCGTCGTCGCTGCCATAGGAATCCAACCCAGGTGCTGCGCTGCCGTCGGTCAGCTTCTCCGACAGGCGCTGCACGACAACGCCTTCGATATCGGGCAGTTTCGTACTCGAAACGCCGTTCAGCACCGGCAAAACGCTGGAGCCTTCGACGATCGGCGCAATGGCTTTCGCGACCGCTGCCGGATCGAAGTCCGGCACCGAGGTCAGCAGCCGGCGCAGGTCCGTATAATGCCAGGATTCGATGCGCCGCGTCGGCAGGCCGCTCTTGATCGCCTCAATGGCGTCGTCGCGCTTCAGCATCACCGCGCCGTCGCCGGGCAGCAGCGACAGCCGCTCGCCAAAGGCGTCGATCAGCGCCGTTTCGGCCAATGTTCGCTGGGGTGTCGTGTGCATATTCATCAGTATCGCCTTGTTTGGCTTGCCTTCCGGGCCTGCTGGCATCTCACGCGGCTTGCCCGATCACGCCGGCATAGCCATTGGCCTCGAGGTCGAGCGCCAGCGACTTGTCGCCCGACTTGATCACCTGGCCCCTGTAGAGCACGTGCACCGTATCCGGCACGATGTATTGGAGCAGGCGCTGGTAGTGGGTGATGACGACGATGGCCCGGTCCGGCGAGCGCAGCGTGTTGACGCCGTCCGCGACGATCTTCAACGCGTCGATGTCGAGCCCGGAATCGGTCTCGTCGAGGACACACAGCTTCGGCTCCAGCAGCTTCATCTGCAGGATCTCCGCGCGCTTCTTCTCGCCGCCGGAAAAGCCGACATTGAGCGGCCGCTTCAGCATCGCCATGTCCATGTTGAGCGAGGCCGCCGCTTCCTTCACGCGCTTGAGGAATTCCGGGATTTTTAGCGGTTCCTGGCCGCGCGCCTTGCGCTGCTCGTTCATCGCAACTTTCAGGAATTCCATGGTCGCCACGCCCGGTATCTCCATAGGATACTGGAAGGCGAGGAAGATGCCCGCGGTAGCGCGCTCGGCCGGATCCATTTCGAGGATCGACTGGCCGTTGTAGAGGATGTCGCCTTCGGTGACCTCATAGTCCTCGCGGCCGGCGAGGATGTAGGACAAGGTCGATTTCCCCGAGCCGTTCGGACCCATGATGGCGGCAACCTCGCCGGCCCTGACCGTCAGGTTCAGGCCGCGAATGATCTCGGTGCCGTCATCGACGATACGGGCATGGAGGTTTCTGATTTCAAGCATTTTTTTCTTTCCTGAAAATTCTTATCCGGTCAGCCGACCGAGCCCTCAAGGCTAATCCCGATCAGCTTCTGCGCCTCGACCGCGAACTCCATCGGCAGTTGCTGGATGACGTCCTTGACAAAGCCGTTGACGATCAGCGCGATCGCCTCTTCTTCCGGGATGCCGCGCTGCATGACGTAGAATTTCTGGTCCTCGGAAATCTTCGAGGTGGTGGCTTCGTGCTCGAACTGCGCCGTCGAATTCTTGGCTTCCATGTAGGGCACGGTGTGTGCGCCGCATTGGTCGCCGATCAGCAGGGAATCGCAATTGGTGAAGTTGCGGGCGTTGGTCGCCTTGCGGTGCGCCGATACCTGGCCGCGATAGGTGTTTTGCGAGAAGCCGGCGGCAATGCCCTTGGAGATGATGCGGCTCGACGTGTTCTTGCCGAGATGGATCATCTTGGTGCCGCTGTCGACCTGCTGGTAGCCGTTCGAGACGGCGATCGAATAGAACTCGCCGCTGGAATCGTCGCCGCGCAGGATGCAGCTCGGATATTTCCAGGTGATAGCCGAGCCGGTCTCGACCTGCGTCCACGAAATCTTCGAACGATGGCCACGGCAGTCGCCGCGCTTGGTGACGAAATTATAGATGCCGCCCTTGCCCTCGGCATCGCCGGGATACCAGTTCTGCACCGTCGAATATTTGATCTCGGCATCGTCGAGCGCGATCAGCTCGACCACCGCGGCATGAAGCTGGTTCTCGTCGCGTTGCGGCGCCGTGCAGCCTTCGAGATAGGAGACGTAAGCCCCCTCCTCGGCGATGATCAGCGTGCGCTCGAACTGGCCGGTGTTCTTCTCGTTCATGCGGAAATAGGTCGACAGTTCCATCGGGCAGCGCACGCCCTTGGGCACGAAGACGAAGGAACCGTCGGTGAACACGGCCGAATTCAGCGTCGCGTAGAAATTGTCGGAGGTCGGCACGACCGAGCCGAGATATTTCTTCACCAGTTCCGGATGCTCGCGGATGGCTTCCGAGATCGAGCAGAAGATAACGCCGGCCTGCGCCAGTTCCTTCTTGAAGGTGGTGACGACGGAGACCGAATCGAACACCGCGTCGACGGCGACGCGGCCCGACTTGTAGACGTTGTCGCTGGCTTCCTCGAACTCCGACGCATCGGTCTTCTGCACGCCAGCGAGGATTTCCTGCTCCCGGAGCGGAATGCCGAGCTTCTCATAGACCTTCAGCAGTTCGGGATCGACCTCGCTGAGCGAAGTCGGTCCGGGCGTGCTCTTGGGCGCGGCGTAATAATAGAGATCCTGGAAATCGATTTTGGGATAGTGGACGCGCGCCCATTTCGGCTCGTCCAGCGTCAGCCAGCGGCGATAGGCTTCCAGGCGCCATTCAAGCATCCAGGACGGCTCGTCCTTCTTCGCCGAAATGAAGCGGATAATGTCTTCGCTCAGGCCCTTGGGGGCCTTGTCCATCGCGATTTCGGTCTGGAATCCGTATTTATACTGGTCGACATCGATCTTTCGGACTCGATCGATCGTCTCCTGCACAGCAGGCATCAGCGTTCTCCATCCACGCCGGGGTCAAGGCCCGGCAGTTTTCAAACTATGGCACCGCAAACGAGCACCCTTGGACACCCGAGGCAGCGTAAGTTTCATATAGTGCGTTCATGCCGGAAATTCACCCGGCCAAATGCGAACGCACGGCTCTACCAGGCCACAAGGGCCCAAATATTCCGTTGCCGCGCTCAGGCGGCCTTTTCCCTGTTTGCCCGCCGCGCGACGATCGTCGCCAGCGCCGAACGAAACAGCTCGATGTCTTCAGCGCTGGTCGCGTGGCCGATGGACACGCGCAGCGCGCCAAGGCCGTCGCCGTAACCCATGGCTTTCAGCACGTGACTCGGCCCGACTTTGCCCGACGAACAGGCCGATCCGGCCGACAGCGCCACGCCGGCCAGGTCGAAAGCGATCTGCGCCGTCTCGGCCTTGATGCCGGGAATAGCGAAGAACATGGTGTTGGCAAGCCTCGGAGCGCCGGTCCCGAAGATTTCGGCGTCTGGCACCTGCGTTTTCACCATCGCCTCGACTTCGTCGCGGCGCTGCCGCACCGCATCGATCGTTTGCAACCCGGCAAGCGCCTCGCGCGCCGCCGCGCCAAACCCAGCAATCGCCGCCAGGTTTTCAGTGCCGCCGCGATGGCCTTTCTCCTGGCCGCCGCCGCTGACCAGCGGTTTCGGCATCATCAAGTCCGACGCCGCGACAATGGCGCCGACGCCCTTGGGGCCGCCGATCTTGTGCGAGGAGAGAATCAAATAGTCTGCGTAACCCGCTGACATATCGAGCGGAATGCGGCCGGCCGCCTGCACCGCATCGACAACCAGGATGCCACCCGCCGCCTTGACGATTTCGGCAACGCGGCCAATCGGCTGGATCACGCCGGTCTCGTTGTTGGCGGCGTGGATCGCGACTAGCGGCAAACCGTCGGCCTTGTCATGCGCACTAAGTGCTGACGCCAAGGTGTCGAGCTTGGCGATGCCGTCGGCATCGACGCCGATCCGCGTTACCTGCCCCGCGGGGAAGCGCCCGCCATTGAGCAGGCAGGGATGGTCAGCCTCGGACACGTAAAGCCGGCTCATGCGGACGGCGCCGCGCCCCATCTGCCAGTCCGGCGTCAGCAGCGTCGAGGCCGCTTCCGTCGCGCCAGAGGTGAATACGACATGCTCGGCTTTGGCGCTGACCAGTCGCGCCACGTCGCGCCTGGCGTCTTCGATCAGCCGCCGCGCAGCGCGGCCCTCGGCATGGACCGAGGACGGGTTGGCGGCGATGTCGAGCGCAGCGACCACCGCCGCGCGCGCCGAGGCAAGCAGCGTCACGCTGGCGTTGTAGTCGAGATAGGCGCGTGCTCCGGCCATTTCCGTCCAACTGGTCCCTTCAAAAGCCGTTCCGCGAAGATAGCGCGTTATTTCCTTGAAATTGCAAGGCAAGACGTCCTATTTACGCGGCTTGCGGCGTGGGTGGCCGAGCCACAGCTTTTGGCCGCCCAGTTTTGAACAATTCTAAACTAGCTTCTAGAAAGACGCTCGCCCTGCGTCAAGGCCTAGGGAAAGTTGTTCCGGGCGCCGCGCAATTTATGCCAAGTGGAGTATTTCATGCCTGAGGTCATTTTCACCGGTCCGGCCGGCCGCCTGGAGGGTCGCTATCAGCCCTCGAAGGAAAAGAGCGCGCCGATTGCCATCGTCCTGCACCCGCACCCCCAGTTCGGCGGGACGATGAACAACAAGATCGTCTACGACCTCTTCTACATGTTCCAGAAGCGCAATTTCACCACGCTGCGCTTCAATTTCCGCGGCATCGGCCGCAGCCAGGGCGAGTTCGACCACGGCACCGGTGAGTTGTCCGACGCCGCCGCGGCGCTCGACTGGGTGCAGTCGCTGCATCCGGATTCCAAGAGTTGCTGGGTTGCCGGCTATTCGTTCGGCTCGTGGATCGGCATGCAGCTTCTCATGCGCCGGCCCGAGATCGAGGGCTTTATCTCGGTCGCGCCGCAGCCCAATACCTATGATTTCTCGTTCCTGGCGCCATGCCCGTCGTCCGGCCTGATCATCCATGGCGATGCCGACAAGGTCGCGCCGCCCAAGGACGTGCAGGGCCTGGTCGACAAGCTGCACACGCAAAAGGGCATTACCATCACCCAGAAGACCTTGCCCGGCGCCAACCATTTCTTTGCCAACCATGCGGAGCTTCTGATCGAGGAATGCGCGGACTATCTCGATCGCCGGCTGGCCGGGGAACTGTCCGACCCACGGCCGAAGCGGCTGAGATAATCGGCGATGTACCAACCACCTCACTTTCAGGAAACACGGCCGGACGTCCTGCACGGGCTGATCCGGGCGCATCCGCTTGGCCTGCTGGTGTCGAACGGCACCGAGGGGCCGGTCGCCAACGCAATTCCCTTTCTTCTAGACGCGCCCTCCCTGCTCAACGCGGATGTGCCGCCGAATGGCAGGCTGCGCGCACATCTGGCGAAAGCCAATCCGCAATGGCGGCTTTTGGCCGACAATCCCCTGGCGCCGGTGCTGGTCGTCTTCCAGGGCGCCGACGCCTATGTGACGCCGTCCTGGTATGAGACCAAGCGTGAAACCGGCAAAGTGGTACCGACCTGGAACTACGCCATCGTCCAGGTGCGCGGCATCGTCACGGTGATCGAAGACCAGGATTGGCTGGCCGAGCAGATTTCCGATCTGACGATGTCGCAGGAGGGCAACCGCTCGGCGCCATGGGCGGTAACCGACGCGCCGGCGCCCTTCATCCAGTCGCAGATCAAGGGGATCGTCGGCCTGGAAATCGAAATCACCGAAATCAGCGGCAAATGGAAAGTCAGCCAGAACCGCCCGGCCGCCGACCGCGTCGGTGTCGCCGAGGGGCTCGAGAGCGAGACTGCCGATTCGGCCGACATGGTCCGGCTGGTAAGGTCCTACGGCGGGCTGGACGGCAAGTAATCTGGATTGCTTGCTCGACCGGTTTCAGGCCGGTCGTGGGCTCAATCGACCTTGGTCATCGCCGCCTTTCGCTCGTTGGCGATCAGCCAGAGATTGCGGATATAGATCAACAGGCCCATGGCCTGGCCGGCGATGAACACCGGATCCTGACGCTGGATGGCGTAGATCAGCAGCAGGCCACCGCCGAACAGCGAAAAGAACCAGAAGGCGATCGGCACGACGCTGCGCTTGGCCTTTTCCGACGCCACCCACTGCACCAGAAAGCGCATGGTGAAGAAGAACTGGGCGACGAAGCCGAGCAGAACCCAGGCATCGAATTGCTTGACGAAAACATCGTGAAGCCAGGTCGCCAATTCCTGAAGCACGTTACCCATGCTTGATTTCCTCTACTTTGGGCATTCTGCGGCGCCTGCGGCGCAGCCACCAGACGCCGGCAAGATCGAGCACGCCCTGAAGGCCGCGATCGAAGATGCCGTAATTCGATTTGCCGTGACGGCGGGAGCGGTCGACGACGTCGCAATGGACGACGCGGTAGCCCTCCTGGATGACCAGCGCCGGAACAAAGCGGTGGGTGCCGTCGAAGAACGGCAATTTCCGCAAGATGTCGGTGTGGATCGCCTTGAGGCCGCAACCGGTATCCCGCGTCTCGTCGTGCAGGATGGCTTTTCTCAGCCCGTTAGCGAAACGCGACGCCAGTTGCTTGATCTTGCTGTCGCGGCGCTTCAGACGCTGTCCCTGCGCGGCCCCGACTTCGGGACCAGCCTGCCGCAGCGCGTCGATCAACACTGGGATATAACCGGGGTCGTTCTGACCGTCGCCGTCGATGGTGGCGACGATATCGCCGCGCGCCGCCCAGGCGCCTGAACGCACCGAAAGCGACTGTCCGGCGGATTTTTCATGCCTGAGATGGCGCAGCGGAAACCGGCGAAGCGCTGCTTCTGCGGCAAGCACCGAAGGCGTATCGTCGGTCGAGCCATCGTCGACGACAATGACTTCGAAGTCGCGCCCGGCCATGGCAATGCCGATCTCGTCGAGCAGAAGCGGCAGGTTCGCCGCCTCGTTCCGGCAAGGAATGACGATGGATATCTCCGGCATCTCGACTCTGTCACAGGATATGGCATTCGATCGATGCCGCGCGGTCCAGAGGAAGAGCCCCGCTGGCGCGGCGCCTCATTACGCCAGCCGAAACAATGACGCAAGCAGGCCGCACGCTATCCGCGCGGACGCAAAACCGGATTCCACTTTTGCTGATCGCGCAAAGCAATCCGAAGCGCGATCGGACGCAAAACCGGATTCCACTTTTGCTGATCGCGCTTGAGTGCTAAACGCCCGCCTTCATGCATAGCCGGGCCGCGTTCGGCCGGAAGCCTTTCGGGAAAGAAAATGTCCGCCTTCAAATCCGATTTCCTGCGCACCATGAGCGAGCGCGGTTTCATCCACCAGACCTCGGACGATGCCGGCCTCGACCAGCTTTTCGCCACGGAAACGGTGAGCGCCTATATCGGCTTCGACGCCACCGCGAGGAGCCTGCATGCCGGGTCGCTGATCCAGATTATGATGCTTTACTGGCTGCAGCAGACCGGCCACCGGCCGATCGCGCTGATGGGCGGCGGCACCTCGATGATCGGCGATCCGTCGTTCAAGGACGAGGCGCGCAAGCTTTTGACGCCGCAGGACATCGAGAACAATCTCGCCGGCATCCGCCGCAACTTCATGCCCTACCTCAAATTCGGCAGCGGGCCCAACGACGCCGTCATGATCAACAATGCCGACTGGCTGATGGATATCAACTACGTCAATTTCCTGCGCGATGTCGGCCGGCATTTTTCGGTCAACCGCATGCTGGCCTTCGATTCGGTCAAGCTCCGGCTGGATCGCGAGCAGTCGCTGTCGTTCCTCGAATTCAATTACATGATCCTGCAGGCCTATGACTTCGTCGAGCTCTACAAGCGCCTCGGCTGCCGGCTGCAGATGGGCGGCTCCGACCAGTGGGGCAACATCGTCAACGGCATCGATCTCGGCCATCGCATGGAAGGCGCGCAGCTCTATGCGCTGACGACGCCGCTGCTCACCACGTCGTCCGGCGCCAAGATGGGCAAGTCGGCCTCGGGCGCGGTCTGGCTCGATGCGGAGATGTTGAGCCCGTACGAGTTCTGGCAATATTGGCGCAACACCGAGGATGCCGATGTCGGCCGTTTCCTCAAGCTCTACACGACCCTGCCGCTCGCCGAGATCGCACGTCTCGAACGGCTCGGCGGCTCGGAGATCAACGAAGCCAAGAAGATCCTCGCCACCGAAATCACCGCCATGCTGCATGGCCGCGAGGCGGCGGAGGAGGCCAGCGAAACGGCGCGTAAGACGTTCGAAGAAGGGGCGCTCGCCGAAACACTGCCGACCGTCGAGGTGGGCAGGGCCGATCTTGAAGCCGGCGTCGGCATATTGTCGCTGTTCGTCACCGCCGGGCTGGCTGGGTCGAACGGCGAGGCACGGCGGCATATCCAGGGCGGCGCCGTGCGCCTCAACGACCAGCCGGTTTCCGACGATCGCAGGATGGTGACGCTGCAGGACCTTGGCCCGGAAAACGTCGCAAAGCTATCGCTCGGCAAGAAGAAGCACGTTCTGGTGCGGCCGGTTTGACGCTCAAAGTTGCTGTCGGCGAAGGATCACTGCAGAGCGATTTTATTCCGAGCCATCGCCGCCTACCTTACCCCGCCTCAGCGATACTCGAAGATCGACCGGAATATCCCGGGCGCGATTACCGATAGCGGATTGACGTCGAGGATTGGCTTGTTGGCGTTGCCCCTGAGTCTGTAGGTGACGCCGATCAGGCCGCGGTCGCGTCCGTTGCCGAGCAGCGCGCCGATCAGCGGCAGTTCGCCGAAGATGCGGTTTACGCCGTAGGCCGGCATGAACGTGCCGGTCATGTCCATGTTGTTGTTCTGGTCGTAGAGCGTGCCCTGGAAGGTGGTGCCGATGCGCGAGCCGCGCAGCACGCCGTTGCGCAGCTTGAGATAGCCGCTGCCCTTGTCGATCTCGCTGAAACCGCGCTCGAACTTCACCCTCGACGTGTCGAGATTGCCTTTGACCGCCTCGTTGAGGCTGCGGCTGTCGCCGGCCGGCGTCGTCGATACGATCGAGGCGAGCTTCGGCTCGTTGACGACAAAGAAGTTCTTGGCGTCGACCTGGCCTTTCATCGGACCGTCGCCGGCCCCGGTGAGCGCCAGCGTGATCGAGCCGCCTTCCATATGCTCGTAGATGTTGAGGAAGCGTAGTATGGCGCCGGCGTCGGCCGACTTCATGTTGAGCGTTCGCAGGCCGTCGCCGGTCGTGTTGCTGACAGTAATCGCGGCTCCCGAACTTGCGGTGGCGCTCACCCTGAGCCCGTTTACCCTGGAGCCGGCGGCGCTGTAGTCGAGCTTCAGATTCGACAGCACCTCGTCATGGAAGCCGGTCAGGGAGCTGACGTCGGCGCTGACCGAGATCGTATCGACGCCGGTGGTCTTGGTGGCGGTATCGACGTCGGACGTGAATTGCTTGATCAGCGAGCGTGCGTCCAGCGCGCTGCCGCTGACCTCGACCGCATAGGCCTTGCCTGACCGCTTCACCGAGACGGCGACGTCGTCGCCCCTGTTCAACGTGACCTTGCTGAACCGGGCCGAGGACAAGGCTCCGTTGACCAGCACCGCGCTGCCGTCGATGGAGAAGGTCTTGCCGTCGAGTTCGAAATTGGACAGCGTCGTGGTGTCGCCGGTCTTCGTCATGGCGAAGACGACCTTGGCGGGAATGCCGGGCCCCTTGCTCCAGCCAGCCCAGGGAATGTCCAGCCTGGCATTGGTCAGGTCGGCCGACACGTTCTGGTTGCCGGTGCCACTCTTGTCGATCGCCACCTTGATGGTTCCGGAAAGCAGCGTCGACAGGCCAGGCATGGCGATGGCGCGCGTCTTGTCGTCGAGCACCAGCGCCACTTTGCGGCTGCGCGGCGGGCCGCCATCCCTGAGCGGCTCAATCAGGTCGAGTTCGGCCGGAATGCCGTTGAGCAGTGCCTTGGCCGAGATCACCGCCCGGTCGGGCGCGACCGTGATCGAGCCGTCGGCATGGCTGACCGTCTGGCCCTCGAACGGCTTGCCCAGCGACAGATCCTTGTAATCGAGCGCCACCAGCCAATCCAGTTTGGACGAGTCGACACCGGACTGCAGCGGAATATCGGCCTTGACGTGGCCGGTCACCGTGCCGGACAGGTCGTCCGGCAGCAGGCCGACATGGCGCATGGCGTTGATCGGGTCAAACGATGCCAGTTCGGCGATTGCCGGCGCCTCGCCGGCGACATCGATATCGAGCGCGCCGATCACCGGCGGATGGTTCGCCGCCTTGACGGTGAGCGTGCCGTTGCTCGCCGCCACCGTGCGGCCGCTCGGCATATAGACGCTGCCCGAGGACAGCGCGACGTCGACGTCGTTGCCGTGGAAGCCGACGACGCCGACGGCATCGCGGATCGGCGGAATGCGGCCGGCCGTGTCGAAGCGCGATCCTTCGACCTGGAATCGGCCGAACACTTCATCGGCTGAAAGCGGCACGCCGTTACCGAGCCGTCCGGGTACGACCTGGAATTGCAGGCTGCCATCGACGACGCGGCCGCCGAACAGGTTCTTAAGCACCCACAGCCTGGCATTGCGCGCCGAAAACCATGGCCATAATTGCTTGACGTGCGAGACCGGCATGTCGTGGACATTGAGCGCGACCGATATGCCCGGCGCCTGGTTGGCGACGAATGAAACCGAAGCCGTGCCCAGCACTTCGCTGCCCGGGCCGGAGCGGACGCCGATCTGCTCGGCGACCAGCTTTTGGCTGGTCGGCTGGTAGACGCCGGCGATACGGGCAATGAAGCTGAGTGCCGGCTCCGGCGAATCCGAAGGCGCCAGGGTCGATCCGTCGCTGGTCAGGTCGTAACGATAGGATGGCTCCTCGCCTGCTGTGCCGGTAGCCGGCTTCGGCCCGATCGAACCGGCGAAATCGAAGGTCGAGCGGCCGGTTTTCACCAGCAAACTGTCGACCTGGATCTTGTTCGAGCCTGCGACGAGCGTCGCATCGAGATCGATGTCGGCCGGGAGCAGGCCGCGCGAACCGAGATCGAGCACCGACCCGGTCAGCGACAGGCCAGCGGTCAGCCGCGAGCCGTTTTCGCCGGCTCCTTCCGACCCCGCCAGCTTCAAGGCGATCGCACCCAATTTGCCACCTGCTGCCGCAGCGTCGGCATCCGCCGCCAGGATACTGGCGTCCAGCGTGGTGATGCGTCGCGTCGCCGGATCGCGGGTGGCGGAAGCGGCGATGGTAAGCGCCCTGCCGTCGACATCGGCGTCGGATGAAAACTCCATGCTTCCCGGTCCCGACTGCGAGACGGAGGCATCGGCGATGGTGACCGACTTGACCGATCCGGTCTCGGGCAGTGCCAGCTCGACATTGCGCAGATCGATCTGGCGCATCGAATCCTCGCGCACCGCATCGAGCGCGCGGTTGAGATTGGCGAAGACGGCGGCGGAAAGTTTTTCCGGATCGATGAGGCCGTCCTGGTTGCGCAGCCCGGCCGTCCGGTCGCCGCCGGACGGCATCGCCGCCATGACGATGTGCGCGTCGGAAATCCGGGCGCTGGTCAGCCGTACCTCGCCCGAAAGCAGCGGGATCAGCCGGATGCCGAAGCGGACCCGGCCGGCATCGGCCATCGGTTTTCCGTCGGCGGTCTTGAGGCTGATGTCGCTCACCTGCAGCGCAATGAAGCTCGACCCGTCAAGCGTCAGCCGGGCCGGCCCGACGGCAACGTCGACATCGAAGCCGGCCAATTTCTCGATTGCCGTTTCGGCTTCCGCGCGAAGCCGCTCCGAGCCGAAGCCGGACACGCCGATCGCATAGACGCCGGCGGCGGCCAGCAGCACAAGGGCGAAGAGGCCGGCAAACAGCCGCGCCATCAAACGAACGCCGCGACCGATCGACGCCTGCCCAAGCGGCGGGACGCGGCACGCGGACGGAAAGGTTCCCAGGTCGGTGATCTCGTCACGCCTGAACCTGATCTTCTCGTGCTGCGGTAGCTCCTGATCCACGCAATCTTCCGTTGAAACGAATTCGATCGTGGACGAATCCCCGCTCGACATTATATCGATGCAGCCTGGCGCGTAACCTCAAACAAGGGCATCGGTATGGCTGACCTCGACGTGGGCGATGTTGCGCCGCAATTCGATCTTCCGCGCGATGGCGGCGGTTCACTCAGCCTCGCCGCACTGCTGGGAAAGCCCATCGTACTCTATTTCTACCCACAGGACGACACCACAAGCTGCACCAACGAGGCGATCGGCTTTTCGCAGTTGAAGCCGGAGTTCGAAAAGGCCGGCGCTGTCGTCATCGGGCTGTCGCCGGACAGCATCAAAAAACATGACAAATTCAAGGCGAAATACGATCTGAGCGTCGACCTTGTCGCCGACGAGGAGCGCAAGGTGATCGAGGCTTACCATTTGTGGGTGGAAAAGAAGCTCTACGGCCGCACCTATATGGGCGTCGAGCGGGCGACGTTCCTGATTGGCCGCGACGGACGCATCGCCAGGATCTGGCGCAATGTCCGCGTCAAGGGGCACGCCGAAGACGTGCTGGAGGCGGTTCGCGCAATTTGAGAGCTGCGCCAGGCCGCTGCAATTCGATACCCGTTTTGCGCGAAGACCTTTGGCTGTCGTTCGATCCGGCAAAACTTTGTTAACCCTAATAATGTGTAATCAGGCTCGTCGTTGGTGTCGTAACGAAAGCTTGGTCCCGTGAACGTAGCCAGTCAGTCAGCGGTCTTCGGCAGACGCAAAGAGCCCCACACGGTCATCATCGCCCGGGGCGACCAGATAAGGCATTTCACCATACGCCCGTGGCTTGCGGCATTTTGCGGCTCGGCGCTGGCAGCGATCGTCATTGGCTACTTGCTGGCGACCTCCTATCTGGTGCTGCGCGATGATCTGATCGGCGCCACGACGGCGCGGCAGGCGCGCATGCAGCAGGCCTACGAAGACCGCATCTCGGCACTGCGCAGCCAGGTCGACCGCATCACCAGCCGCCAGCTACTCGATCAGCAGCTGATGGAAACCAAGGTCAGCGAGCTGCTGGAACGGCAGAGCCAGCTCAGCCTGCGTCACGGCCGCCTCGGCCCGATCCTCGAACGAGCCGAAAATGAGGTCGCAACGCCGCCCGTGCCGACGGCAAAGCCGGACGAACATGCCGACGCGACCGGCAGCATCCAGCCGACGGCCTATTCAGTCGCCAGCCTTGCGGCCCCGCTTGCCGCTCCTGTGGGCGTTGACGACACCAGGCCGTTCTCCCTGTGGTCGACCCGCGCCGATCCGCTGCCGAGCGAAAGCGCGGCCGACCGGGCAGACAAGCTCTTCGTTTCGATCAACAACTCGCTGAAGGCCATCGAGAGCCAGCAGCTCACCCGTATCGCGACGCTCGCCGACAATGCCTACAAGAGCGCCGACGCGATCTCGCAGGCGCTCGAGGCCGCCGGCCTGCCGGTCGACAGCGAATTCGAAAAGAGCGATGTCGGCGGTCCGCTGATACCGCTCGACAGTTCGTTGGTCTTCGACAGCAAGGTCAAGGAGTTGGACGAAGCGCTTGACGCGCTGGATCATCTGAAAAAGGAAGCGCGCCGGCTGCCGCTCGCCAACCCCGCGCCCGGCCATAGCGTCACCAGCCCGTTCGGCGTGCGCACCGACCCCATCCTCGGCACGGCCGCCTTGCATTCCGGCATGGATTTCAGGGCGCCGGTCGGTATGCCTGCCAAGGTCACGGCAGCCGGCGTCGTCGTCAAGGCCGGCTGGAACGGCGGCTACGGCCGCATGGTCGAGGTCGACCACGGCAACGGTTTTGTGACGCGTTACGGGCATCTCAGCGAAATCGACGTCGCCGTCGGCCAGAAGCTCGATGCCGGAGACGTCGTCGGCAAGACCGGCAATAGCGGCCGCTCGACCGGCCCGCATCTGCACTACGAGGTTCGCCACAATGGCGAGGCGATCGACCCGCTGCGGTTTTTGACCGTCGGCAAGAAGGTCGAGCGGTACCTCTAGGAGCCGGGCTGTTCCCCAGACGAACCAGCAATTGACCGGCATCGGCCGGCGCAGCCACGCTAGGCAGCCTCGCGTAAGTATCCTCCGGCGACCGCCCTTTGCTCTCTTCTCCTAACAAACATTTCGGCTCCAGCCCTTGATGGCTTGCGCCCGCAGCGTTGACTCGCGCGCGGTTGTAGGATGATATGTATAAGCCTACGCCTTAGCCCAAAAGGCTTGTAATGACCGTTCATGGTGTCCCGCCTGAAATTCTGAATGCCTTGGAGGGCGCCGTCGGACGAAGCGGCGTGGCTGCCGATGCTGCCGGTATGGCGAAATATCTTGGGGACTGGTCCGGGGATCATCGCGGCGGAGCCCTTGCAGTGCTGAAGCCTGCTTCGGTCAGCGAAGTCCAGGCCGTGGTGCGGCTCTGCGGCACGCTTGGGCTCGGAATCATCCCGCAAGGCGGGAACACAGGGCTGGTGGCGGGCGCGATCGACATCGACAGCCGTGGCGCGGTCGTCGTCAGTCTGGAGCGGTTGAACGGCATCCGTCTCGTCGACGCCGACAATTTCATCCTGCAGGCCGACGCCGGCTGCATCCTGCAGCACATCAAGGATGCGGCAGAGGCACAGGATTGCCTGTTTCCGCTGGCGCTCGGCGCGCAGGGAAGCTGCCAGATCGGCGGCAATGCGGCCAGCAATGCCGGCGGCACCAACGTGCTGCGCTATGGCATGGCGCGCGATCTCATCCTCGGCCTCGAAGTCGTCCTGCCCGACGGCGAGTTGTGGAGCGGCTTTTCCGGCCTGCGCAAGGACAATCGCGGCTACGACCTGAAGCAGCTCTTCATCGGCAGCGAAGGAACGCTCGGCATCATCACCGGCGTCGAGCTCAAGCTGTTCCCTAAACCGGCCCGGGTCGAGACCGCCTATCTCGGTCTCGCCTCGTTCGAAGCGGCCATCACCCTGTTCCGGCAGGCTCGTCGGGCCTCATCCGATCTGATTTCGGCCTTCGAGATCATCGGTTCGGAGTGCATCGACCTCGCCCGCTTGATCGATGCCGACATCGTTTCGCCGGTCGAAGCTCCCGTCCACGTGCTGATCGAACTCTCCGCAAGCGCCGCGGTCGATCTGCGCTCCATGCTGGTCGATTTCCTGGCCGGAGCCATGGAGAGCGGCCTGGTTGCCGATGCCGTCGTTGCTGAAAGCATCGCGCAGGCCAGGGCGTTCTGGGCCATCCGGGAGGGCTTGGTCGAGGGCCAGGCAAAGCGCGGCTACCATGTGCGCACCGACCTTGCGGTCAGGATATCGGACATCCCTGTCCTCATCGATCAGGCCCGCCAATTAGTGGCGCTGGAACATCCCGGCTGGCTGCCGCAGGCCTATGGCCATGCCGGCGACGGCAATATCCATTTCAACGTCCTGCCACCGTCTGGGCTCGCCGAGGGTGAAGCTCGTGCCCAGGGCGCGGAGATCACCGCCGGACTCTACCAGATCGTCGGCGCACTTGGCGGCTCGATCAGCGCCGAGCACGGTATCGGCCGCACCCGCCACCGCACTTTCTGGGCCGGCCTGGCGCCTGCCCATCGCCGGCTCGTCACGGCGTTCAAGAGAACGATCGACCCTCAGGGATCGATGAATCCCGGCTGCCTGCTGCCATCGACGGAGACCTTTCCATGAAGCAAAGACTGGCCGCTATCGGCACGGTGGAGGCGCTGCCGCATCGCGTCGCCGCATTCCTCAGCCGCGAGATCGAATCCGGCGAGCTCAATCCAGGCACGCGGCTGCCGACCGAGCAGCAGCTCTCGGAAAAATTCGGCGTCAGTCGCAATGTGGTGCGCGAGGCGATCGCTCAACTCAGGGCCGATGGCATGATCGAAGCCCGGCAAGGCGTCGGCGCCTTCGTGCTGGCGCCGGAGCAGCGCGCGTCGATCCGCATCGATGGCGAGGCGCTGAAAGCGACCGGGAATATGGAGCGGCTGTTCGAGCTGCGTTGCATACTGGAAGCCGAGTCAGCTGCGCTCGCCGCCGAACGGCGCGGGCAGGAGCACCTCGACGCAATCAAGGCGGCGCTAGACCGGATGAGCGGCGAGGAGCGCTGGGAAGAAGGCAGTATCGACGCCGATCTTTTGTTCCATCGCGAGATCGCGCGGGCGACCGGCAACAACTACATCCACACCTTTATTTCCTTCGTTTGCGAGCAGATCCGCCGCTCGATCCACTACGCCCGCCTCACCAATCCGCTGCACGACCTGGTCGAAGTCAATGTTGGGGAGCATGTGCGCATCTACGAGGCGCTGGTCGCGGGCGATCCCACGGCCGCCGAGGCGGCGATGCGCGCCCACATCATCGGCGCCGCCGACCGCGTCGGCGTCAAGCTGCCGGCATCGCGCGCCGCGCACAGCACAGGGAGATAGCCATGCCGGTCGGAGGCGCATATGCGATTTCGGACGTCTGCCTGCTCGTCGAAAACATCGAGCGGACGGTTGAATTTTACGTCGAGAAACTCGGCTTTCGCCTGCGGCGCCGCGCCGAGGGCTTTGCCGACTTCCATGGCAAAGGCGTCACACTGGCGGCGTGGGAGATCGACCACATCAACCGGCACACCGGCGTCTCGAAATTGAGGTCGCCGCGCCAGGCGCACAAGGTCTGCGTGGCGGTCAGGCTAGACGCGCCCGGCGAGATCGACCGGCTCCATGGCGAACTGGCAGCCAAGGGCGTCCCCTTCTACGGCCCGCCGGAGGATTATGTCTGGAACGCGCGCTGCGCCTATTTCACCGATCCCGACGACACGCTTTGGGAACTATACGCCTGGCTCGACGGCGGCCCCGGCGACTATCACGACGAACAGCCGTAGACGACGCCGCGCCACGGGAACGGCGCGCAATGAAGAGACGAGAACGTCTTGCAACAGGAGCGAAAAATGAGTGGGAACAGAGACTACGACATGAACCGCCGCAGCTTCGTGAAAGCCGGCTTCGCCGCCGTCGCGGCAGCTTCGGCCGGAATGCAGCTCGTGCTGACGCCCGGCGCCAGGGCTGCCGGAAAGGTCGTCATCCAGTATGATTGGCTGATGTCCAACGGCCAGATCGGCGACATCGCTGCCGTCGCCAACGGCTATTTCAAGGACGTGGGCCTCGAGGTGGAATTCAGCCCGGGCGGTCCCAATGCGGCGACGGTGCCGCCTGTGATTTCGGGCGCTGCACAACTTGGCCAGTTTTCCGAAACGCCCCAGCTCTACGCGGCGCGTGCCAGCGGCGTGCCGGTGAAGATCATCGCCTGCGGTTTCCGCACCGGTCCCTATGCCTTCACCTCGAAGCCTGCCAAGCCGATCCGCGGCGTGGCCGACCTCAAGGGCAAGAAGATCGGCATCCAGCCTACGGCGCGCTTCGTCATCGACGAGATCCTGGCCAAGAACGGCATTGATGCGTCCGAGGTCACCGTCGTCAATGTCGGCTTCGACAAGGCGCCGCTGGTGCGCGGCGACGTCGACGCGATTGGCGGATGGATCACCAACACCCAGGCGCTGAGCGTCGTCGGCGACGACAGGATCGATCTTCTGGTGCGCGATCTCGGGCTGAACTCCTATGCCGACGTCTATTTCGCTACCGACACCGCGATCGAACAGGATGCGGAAACGCTGGCGAAATTCATCGGCGCCGTCGCCAAGGGCTGGGGCTGGGTGCACGCCAATCCGCAGGAAGCCGTCAAGAAAATGGTCGAGGCCTATCCGGAAATGGACCTCGGTTGGGAGCAGAAGACGATCAATCTGGTGCTGAAACTTTCCTTCGACGGTGCAACCGCCAAGGACGGATGGGGAACCTTCGATCCCGCCTCGATCGAGGAGCAGCTGGCACTGCTGGACAAGGTCGGCCAATACCCGAACGGCCGGCCCGCGGCAGCCGATGTCTACACCACCAAGATACTCGAATTGTCGGCCCCCGACCGACCCAAGCTCGACGCGCCCGCCGCTTGATGGCGAACGCGATCGAGGCCCGCAGGCTGGATGTCGGCTATGGCGGCCGGCAGCCGATGGTGAAAGTGCTCTCCGGTCTCGACCTGTCGGTCGAGGCCGGCTCCTTCCTGTCGATCCTTGGACCTTCGGGATGCGGCAAGTCGACCTTGCTCCGGGTAGTCGCGGACCTGCTCGATCCGCTCGGCGGCTCGATCAGCGTGCTTGGCGAGACACCGCATGCTGTCCGTTCGCGGCGCGATGTCGGTTTCGTCTTCCAGGACTCGACCCTGCTGCCCTGGCGCACCGTGCGCGACAACGTCCGCCTGCCGCTCGATGTCGGACAGGGACGCCTGACCCGGACAATAGACGATCGAACCGACGAGCTGCTTGATCTGATGGGGCTTGCCGGGTTCGGTGAGCGTCTGCCGCACCAATTGTCCGGCGGCCAGCGCCAGCGCGTGGCGATCGCCCGGGCGCTGCTCGGGCAACCTAGGCTGCTTTTGATGGACGAGCCTTTCGGCGCGCTGGACGAGATCACCCGCGACCGCCTCAACGACGAGCTTTTGTCGTTGTGGCGGCGCACCGGCACGACCATTCTTTTCGTTACTCATTCGATCGCCGAAGCGGCCTATCTCGGAGAACGGGTCATCGTTCTCGCCGCCAATCCGGGCCGCCTGGCCAGGGACCTCGACATGCGGCCGTTCAAGCAGGCGGGCAACCGCTGTTCGCGCGAGGATCCGGCGATCGTTGCCGCGATGGCCGAACTGCGCGGCGCGCTGGAACAGGCCTCATGAGGCAGGCGCCCTTGCCATCGGCGCTGGCCGTCGCCCTGCCCGTTTTTGGCGCGGCTTCGATCCTGCTCGCCTGGCAGTTCCTGCTGCCATGGCTCGGCGTGCCGGCCTATATCGTGCCGACGCCGACGGCCATATCAGGCGTGTTCCGGAAGAGTCTCGCTATACTGCTCAGCAATCTCTGGCCGACGCTGATCGAGGCACTGGCGGGATTTGTCATCGGCAATCTCGCCGGTGTGCTGCTGGCGGTGGTTTTCGTGCACAGCCGCATCCTGCAGGCCGCCTATTTTCCGGTCGTGCTGTTCTTCAACACCATTCCCATCCTGGCGCTGTCCCCGATTATCATCCTGATCTTCGGGCTCGGCATGACGCCGAAGATCGTGATCGCTGCGGTGATCTGCTTCTTCCCGACGCTGGTCAACATGATCCGCGGGCTGGACTCGGCCAGCGACAACGAGCACGAACTGTTCCGGGTGCTATCGGCTACGCGCTGGGAGATCTTCTGGAGCCTGCGCCTGCCAAGAGCATTGCCGATGCTGTTCTCCTCGCTGAGAATTGCTTCGGCCACGGCCGTGATCGGCGCCATTGTCGGCGAGTGGATCGGGTCGGATAAGGGCCTCGGCGCGCTCATCATCCAGGCGACCTTCAACTATCAGTCGGACCGGCTCTATGCGGCGATCGTGCTGTCGTCTTCGCTGTCGATCGCGCTGTTTGCGATCGTGGTTCTGCTGGAGCGACGTACCATCCGCTACTGACCGTGCAGTTGAGCGGCCATCCGCCGGCTTCGCTCAGCGCGGCTGTCGATTTATTTTTGAATTCCATTTGACTGAATAAATCTTCGGTGCCAGTCTGGCCTCTCTCGAGGGCGCAAAGGCATGGCACTGCGGGGGACCAATCAGGAGTTCGGGCGGCCGTATAACCGGCGCATCGTGCTCGAATCGATCCGCCTTCATGGCCCGATCGCCCGTGGCGACATTGCCAGGCGGGTCGGGCTCACGGTGCAGACGGTGTCGACCATCGTTCGCGAGTTGGAAGAACACGGTTACGTGCTGTCGCTGCGCGAAGAGCCCAAGGGGCGCGGACTGCCGCCGGCAACGCTGCGCATCAATCCGGAAGGCGGCTATGCCGTCGGCATCCACGTCACCCCACTGGGCATCAATGCCGCGCTGATCAACCTCAGCGGCGATGTCATCGAGAGCACCTACCGCGAAGCCCCAAATGCAACGCCCGACCACGCTTTCGAGCTGATCGGTGCCATGGTGCTCGAATTGACCGTATTGCGGCCCGGTGGCCGCGTTCTCGGCATCGGCATGGCGCTGCCCGGCCCGTTCGGCGTGGAGTCCATGAGCTTTGTCGGACCGACCACTATGACCGGCTGGAAAGATGTGGCACTGCGCGAGCGGCTGGCCGCCTCGACCGGGCTGCCGGCCTTTTTCGAAACCGACATGGCGGCGGCTGCGATCGGCGAGCGCCTTTATGGCCTCGGCACGGCATATTCCGAGTACTACTATCTCTATTTCGGCGTCGGTCTCGGCGGCGTCATGGTGCATGACGGGGCCGCATTGCGCGGCGCCTGGGGAAATGCCGGCGAGATCGGCCACATTCCCGCAGTGCCGGGCGGCGAGCCCTGCCCGTGCGGCAATCGCGGCTGCCTCGAACGGTATCTCTCGCTCGAGGCGCTGCGGCGCCGCAACATCGCCGACGCCGACTGGGTGAGCGAGATCGCGCCGATCTTCCGCAACGCCGTCACCATCATCGAAAATCTGTTCGACCCCGAAACCATCATCCTCGGCGGGCTTGCCTCAACCGATCTGCTCGAAAGGCTTGCCGGCGCGGCCGCGCACCTGCCCAATTCGGTCTCGGCGCGAAGCGACCGCACGACGCCCCGCGTCAGCGTCGCGCGCGGCGGCCAGCATGCGGTGTTGCGCGGCGCCGCCGCACTTGCCGTCTCAGGAGTGCTTTCGCCACGCTTCGGCCAGATCTTCACCGCCGAGCGCGAACGCGGGCGGGATCTCCTGCACAACAAGGGGATCGCGGCATGAGCGAACCGCTGCTGGTGCTCGATAACGTTGCCAAGAATTACGGTGCCATCGAAGCGCTGAAAGGCATCAGCTTTTCGATCGGCAAGGGCGAAGTGGTGGCGCTTCTGGGCGACAACGGCGCCGGCAAATCGACGCTGGTCAAGATCATTGCCGGCGGCCTTGAGCCGACTTCCGGCCGCATGCTTTTCGAGGGCAAGGAATTCCTCGCCAAATCTCCCGCCGAGGCCAAGGCCGCGGGGATCGAGACGGTCTACCAGGACCTGTCGCTTTGCACCAATGTCGACGTGGTCGCCAATTTCTTCATGGGCCGCGAGATCACCAGGAAGGTTCTCGGCATTCCGGTGCTCGACGAGCGCGCCATGGAGCAGGTGGTGCAAAAGGCGCTGGCCAGCGCCGGCACCCGCATTCCCTCGCTTCGCACCAATGTCGAGCACCTTTCCGGCGGCCAGCGGCAGGCCATCGAGCTCAACCGGTTCGTGCATTTCGGCGGCAAGCTGGTGCTTCTCGACGAGCCGTTCGCGGCGCTCGGCGTCGAGCAGACGCGGCGCGGCCTCGACATGATCCGTCAGGTGGCGAGCCAGGGCATCGGTGTCGTCATCATCACCCATATCATGCAGCAGGCCTTCCAGGTCGCCGACCGGATCGTGGTGATCCGGCAGGGCGTCGTGGCTGGCGATGTCGCACGCAACAAAACAAGTCCCGACGCGGTGATCAACATGATCACCGGAGAGACGCTCGTCGGTGCCGGACCGGCGAGCTGAGGGACAAATGAGGGGTCCGGCGCAAGAGGAGCGAACGACATGAAGAAAATACTTCTTTCCGTCTTCGGTATCCTGGCACTGGCCTTTGCCACGCTCACGCCGGCATTCGCTCAGTCGAAGGGCACCGTCTACTACATGGTGCCGACATTGCTCGATGAGTTCCAGACCGGTTCGGTGAGCGCGCTCGAACTGTTCCTGAAGCAGGTCGGCTACGAGATGAAGACGCTGAACGCCGACAACAAGACCGACGCGCAGCAATCGCAGATGAACGACGCCATCGCGCTGAAGCCGGCGGCGATCATTCTTGCCGCTGTCGATTTCAATGCGCTGAAACCGTCGGTCGAGGCGGCCCGTGCCGCCGGCATCCCGGTCGTCGAGTTCGACCGCCAGATCACCTCGACCCCGTCCGACTTCACCTCGGTGGCCGGAACCGTCGAGATCGGCTACGTCGCCGCCGATCAGGCGCAAAAGCTCCTGACCGCAAAGAACGGCTCGGTGAAGGGCAAGATCCTGCAGGTGCTCGGCGATCCGGGCGACCCCTACACGCTCGACATCCAGAAGGGTTTCGAGGAGAAGATGAAGGCGTTCCCGGATGTCAAGATCATCTCGCTCCCGGCCATGCAATGGGAGGCCAGTAACGCCGGCACCATCGTTGCCGACCAGATGCTCGCCAACCCCGACATCGACCTGATCTTCAGCCATGCCGCGCATCTTTCGGTCGCTGCCGTCGCCTCGCTCGAGGCCGCCGGCAAGAAACCGGGCGACGTCATGCTGATGAGCTCGAACGGCGCTCCGGTCGGCCTCGACCTGATCCGCAAGGGCTGGCTCAATGTCGAAGTCGAGCAGCCGCTCTACGCCCAGGCTGCGGCGGTCGCGATGTTCATGGACAAGGTGGTCAACAAGCAGGAGATCAAGCCCGGCGAATACGACGTGCTTGGCCTGAAATCGACACTGACCAAGGAAGCGTGGGGGCCGAACATCAAGATCCCCGGCGCTGCGATCACCAAGGAAAATGTCGATAACCCGGCCTTCTGGGGCAACATGAAGCCGCCGACCGAAACCATAAAGCCGGTCGAATAGCAAACTCGCCAGAAGCTCCGGGCCACACAGGCCCGGAGCCAGCCCTGCAGCCCTGGTGCGTTCGAACGGACGCGCACGGGAACGTTGCAGCAATTTTCAACCGCGCCTGATTTTTCCGACGACCGAGTGGTTCTTCGGGTCATGCGCCAACCGGATCCTGAGATGAACCCCCGCACGCGCCAAACCCTCGAGTTCATTCTCGACAATCTTGTCTGGTTCATGCTGGTCTTCGTGCTGGTGGTCTTTTCCATCCTTATCCCGAACTATTTTCAGCTCGGCATCTTCGCCAACATCATCGAGGCGTCGAGCGTGCTCGGCGTGATGTCGATCGGCCTGGCGCTGGTCATCATCGCCGGCCACATGGACCTGTCGGTCGAATCGGTGGCGGCGCTCAGCGCCATGGCGGTCGGCATCCTGTTCTGTTCGTCGGGCATCGGCCTTGGCATCCAGTTGCAGCCGCAATGGCTCATGGTTCCGGTTTCGCTGCTCATCGCGCTTGCCGTCGGCGGCCTCATCGGCGCCTTCAACGGCTACCTGGTTGTCAGGGTCAAGATGAGCGCCTTCATCATCACCCTGGCGTCTTACATCTGGGTGCGCGGCCTGGTGCTGGTCATCTCCGGCGGCCGCTCGGCGCAGGACCTTGCGCCGGCAATCCGCTGGTTCGGCATCCAGCGCCTGGGTGGCCTGCCGCTAACCGCCTGGATCGCCATTGCGTGTTTCGTGGTGTTCTCGCTGATCATGGCCAAGACGCCCTTCGGCAGGCACCTGGTCATGATCGGCGGCAACGAGACGGCGACCTTTCGCACCGGCATCCGCGTCAACCGCAACCTTGTCATAGCCTTTGTCCTTGCCGGCGCCATCGCCGGCCTTGCCGGCTGGCTGCTGGCGATCCGCACCTCCGGTGCCACCGCCAATCTCGGCGTCGGCCTGTTGTTCAATGCCTTTGCCGCGGTCGTCATCGGCGGCGTCAGCCTGAAGGGGGGCGTCGGCACCTTGCCCGGCGTCTATGCCGGCGTGCTGCTGCTCTCGGCCATCAACACGGCGATCAATTTGATGGGCCTGCCGGCCAACTTCACCCAGGTGATCCACGGCCTGCTCGTGCTCGCCGCCGTGCTGCTCGACGCGTTCAAGCAAACAATCCGCCAGAGGCTCGCATGAGCAGCCTACCGCAAACCGGGAGACTTTTTGGCAGGGTGGCGCTGGTCATCGGCGCCGCCCGCGGCATCGGTAAGGCGATCGCGCAGCGCTTTGCCGAGGAAGGCGCAAAGCTCGTGCTGGCCGATACCGAGACCGAAGCCGGACAAGCAACGGCAGATGAGGTCGGCGCCCATTTCATTCGCACCGACATTTCGCAGATGGCCGATGCGGAAGCAGCCGTGGCGCTAGCCCTCGACCGTCACGGCCGGCTCGACATCATGGTCCAAAATGCCGGCATCTATCCCTGGCAATTGCTGGAAAATACCAGTCCCGATGATTGGGACCGGGTCATGGCGGTGAACTTGCGCGGCAGCTTTGTCGCCGCACGTGCGGCGCTGGTGCCGATGAAGGCACAGCATTTTGGCCGCATGCTGTTCACCTCCTCGATCACCGGCCCGCATGTCACCAGCCCCGGCCACGGCCATTATTCGGCGACCAAGGCCGGCATCAACGGGCTGATCCGTTCGGCTGCGCTCGAATTCTCGGGCTACGGCATTACAGTCAACGGCGTCGAGCCCGGCAACATCCTCACCGAAGGCATAGAGCAGCATCGCGGTGCGGCCTTCATCAAGAACATGGAAGACGCCATCCCGCTCGGCCGCCTCGGCAGCCCGCGCGATGTGGCCAATGCCTTCCTGTTCCTGGCCTCTGACGATGCCAGTTACATCACCGGCACGACCATCATCGTCGACGGCGGGCAGCTTTTGCCCGAGGGTAAGGATTTCCGGCTGCTGCCGCCATGATCCTCGATTTCGGCGGCGGTTTCTTCCTGCGCCGGGCGACAACCGCCGATCATCCGGCACTTGCGATGATCTGTCTCAAGACCGGCGATGCCGGCAAGGACGCCAGCAGCCGCGAGGACGACCCGGAACTGCTCGGCCTGCTCTACACCATTCCCTACCAGGTGCTCGAACCCGAGCTGGCCTTCATTATCGATAGTCCCGCAGGTGCGGCCGGCTATCTGCTTGGCGCCGCCGACACAGCCGCTTTCAATGCCAGCCTGGCGTCAGACTGGTATCCGGACCTGCAGCGGCGCGTCGCCGACCCGGGACCCGACAGCTCACGCTGGCGCGGCAGCGATAGGGCGCGGCACCGGGTCCATCATCCCGATTTCGCTGTTCCGACTGCGCTGGCGGCCTATCCGTCGCATGGTCATATCGACCTGTTGCCGCAGGCGCGCGGGAAAGGCATCGGCAGGCGCGCGATGGCCTTCCTCGAGCAGCGCCTTGCCGCGAGCGGCTCGACCGGCGTCCACCTCGAAGTCATGCCGGAGAATAATGATGCGTTGAAGTTCTACAAGGCAATCGGCTTCGAGGTGGTGCAGGATCCGGAACCAGCGAAGCAATCCGTCTACGTCGGAAAACGGCTTGCGAATACGGCGGAAGCCGCAAGCTGAGCCGCGGCGGGCAATCGCACAAATCGCACACGACATCCACGGACATCAAAGGATCGCAACATCAACACGGTGCGGCCAATCGGAGTCTTGGCGGAGCGTCTAACAGTTCAGTGTGGGGGCAGAGGAACATCCGCGACCGTTTCCCCGGCCACGATGGAGAACACATAAAGCAGATAAATGGTTAGTACCAATAACGCTAGGAATGACCCCCTGGCAAAGATTCCCGCAACCGTGGCGCGGCGATACGGTTCAACTTTTTCCTTCTTAAAGGTGTCTTCTTCGCTCCGGGTTGTCAAAACCCGTTCGCCTGGAAGCTGTATTTTTTCAGCCTCCTTCGATATCTTATCCGCGAGATCTCCTGCGATCACAGGATCATTCGGAAGATGACTCGTAAGCCATCCAGGAATATTTTCGCTCCCGCCCATGCCCATACGCAAGTAAGGTTTAGTTTTTGTTTGTGATCTCTAGAATTACTGCAAGTTTTAGCTTTCGGCAATCGTTTGCCACCTAAGGAGGCAGCAGATCAGACTTAGGTCCCAACGGGAAAGACCGATTGATCAGACCAAAGTCCTAGTACCTATGCGCCCTACCCCGGAGCGTGAAGCGTTTGGGAGCGAAGTTACCGCAACAAAGACGAAACCATTGGTTGCATTGATCGCTGGTCTGTTTGCCGGGCGGCTCAGTATCCAGGGTCCGTGTGCCGTACGAGGGACGTTAGCATCGACAAACCACGTGCTTGTTAGCCAATCTCGATACCATCACTCTCGAGACGCCTGCCTTGGCTCTGCGACCTCTTCAGCAGTGAATGTGACGCCTCGATCAGCCGGCGCGATAGGGCGATCGTGTAGCGAAGCTCTTCAATCAACGCGGTTCCGCGTTCAGTGGCCTGACGAGCACGTGCTACTTGGCTATTGTCGGGCTTCCGCGGGAATTCTTTCACGCTCCGACCTCCAACCATGCCGACATTATCGCGAAGAGCAACGCCTGGGCAACGAAGAAGCCCGCCGCGTCTTTTCGACGGCGGGGCGATCAAGGAAAATGATAGGGATGCCAGATAGTTGCGTCTACCAACCGCCAGTTGGACGATTCTCCTGCAGAGCAAGCGTGTGAACCGGACATCGCAAAAAGACAATGCCTGGATAAACACATCGAGGAAAATGGTGGGCGATGACGGGCTCGAACCGCCGACATCTTCGGTGTAAACGAAGCGCTCTACCAACTGAGCTAATCGCCCGCTCCGGGCCGGACCTTTAAGCAGTTAGGACCGGCTTCGCAAGGCCAAATGAGCGGCCAGTGGCTTGGCCGGGGGCGGGTTTCGGCAACAAAGTTCGGCTTGTCAAAAAACCTTCTGCTGTTTGCTGTTATGCTGTCCGGGTCCGCTTGACACCCGCTGGCTTACCCCTTATCCACCGCCCCAACGACGAACACGGCTGACACGTGCTCGTCCATGCGCGGGTGTAGCTCAGTTGGTTAGAGTGCCGGCCTGTCACGCCGGAGGTCGCGGGTTCGAGCCCCGTCACTCGCGCCATTTCTCCTTCGGGCCACGGCCCTTGGTGTCGGAGAAATGTCGACGTTGATTTGTCAAAAACCATCGTCGTTCGTGAGGTAATCCACACGACCTCACCCCTTGGCGAGTAACGCCTCGACTTCCTGCAGCGTCGGCATAGACGGCGCGGTGCCCGGGCGCGTCACCGAGATGCCGGCGACGGCGCAGGCGAAGCGCACAGCCTGCAGGGGTTCGATCCCCCTCGACAGCGCCGCAGCCAGGCCGCCATTGAAGGCGTCGCCCGCGCCGGTGGTCTCGACAACCGGGCCGGCGGCGACCGCTGCGACATGTTCGGAACGATGGGCCGTGTGCAGCAGCGCACCTTTTTCGCCAAGCGTCACAATGACCGCGCCAACGCCTTTCTCCAGCAAACTGTCGGCAGCACGGCGGGCATCGTCGATGGAGGACACCTTGATGCCGGTCAACTCCTCGGCCTCGGTCTCGTTCGGCGTGACATAGTCGCAAAGCGTGTAGATCCGGTCCGGAAGCTTGGCCGCCGGCGCCGGGTTGAGGATGGTGGTCACCCCTGCCCCGCGCGCGATCTCCAGCGCCCGCAGCGCCGCCTCGATCGGCTGTTCGAGCTGGGTGACGAAGACGCCGGCCGCGCGGATCAGGCCGGCATTTGCCTCGATATCGACGGGCGAGATCAGCATCGCCGCACCGGGGCTGACGATGATGGCGTTGTTGCCGCTCGTCTCCTCGATGAAGATATAGGCGGCACCGGTGTAGCTTTCCGGCGTGTCGATGACGGCGCTCTTTACGCCGGCATGCGCCCAAGTCTGCCTCGCCATCTCTGCGAAAGGATCGACGCCGAGGCGCGTCAGGAAGGTGATGTCGGCGCCGAGCCGGCCGGCCGCCACGGCCTGGTTCGAGCCCTTGCCGCCAGGGCCGAGCGTGAAGGACGTGCCCAGGATCGTCTCGCCCATGCGCGGCTGGCGGGCGGCGCGGTAGGCCGTATCGGCGACGAAGACGCCCAATATGACAATAGGCTTCGTGACGATTGGTTTCGCCGGCATGCCGCTACTCCGCATCCGGCGGCACGACCCCCTTGCGGAAGGCAAAACAGCCATAGAAGCGGCGCTCGCCGGTCTGGATGACGCAATAGGCCTTCTTGGCGCGTTCGTAGAAGGCGTAGCGCTCGACCGAGATCATCGGCCAGGCCTTGCCCTCGGCGGCATCGATCTCTTTTTGCACTTCCTGCTGCACGGCGGGAATGTCGTCCGGCTTGCCGACGATCTCCATGCGCGCGGCCGCGTCGTCGACGAAGGTGTCCAGCGGATAAAGCGACAGCACCGCCTTGACCACGTCGGCCGCCGACGCATCGATGCGCAGCAGCCGGCCAAGCACAGTCTGGCGCGCCACCGAATCGGACGGGAAATTGGTGTCGGCGATAATCAGATCGTCACCGTGGCCCATCGCCCGCAGCGCCTGCAGCACATCGGCATTGAGCAGCGGATTGATTCCTTTGAGCATGGCATTCCTCGCGAAGTTTGCTGGGGCGAATCAGAGACGTTTGCCGGTCTCTGCGTCGAAGAGATGAACCTGGTCGAGCCGCGGTTTCAGGTGCAGTGTGTCGCCCGGCTTGAAGTCGTGGCGCTCACGGAACAGCGCCACCATCTCGCCCTCGCCGAAGCGCAGGAACACCAAAGTCTCGGAACCGGTCGGTTCGACCACCGAAATCTTCGCCGGAACACCATCGGGATGGATTTCGAGATGCTCGGGCCGCACGCCGTAGACGACATTGCGGCCATCTTCCACGGCACTCTTGGCCGCAATCGGGAACAGCGTCCCGGCGATCTCGACAATGGGCTTGTCACCCTTGCGCACAACGCCCTTGAGCAGGTTCATCGAAGGCGAGCCGATGAAGCCGGCGACAAACAGGTTGGCCGGCCGGTCGAACAATTCCAGCGGCGCGCCGACTTGTTCGATGCGACCGTCGCGCATCACCACGATCTTGTCGGCCATGGTCATGGCCTCGATCTGGTCGTGGGTGACGTAGATGGTGGTGGTCTTCAGTCGTTGGTGCAGTTCCTTGATCTCGGTGCGCATCTGGACACGCAGCTTGGCGTCGAGATTGGAGAGCGGCTCGTCGAAGAGGAACACCTGCGGGTTGCGCACGATGGCGCGGCCCATGGCGACACGCTGACGCTGGCCGCCGGAAAGCTGGCGCGGATAGCGCTTGAGGTAGGGGTTGAGGTCGAGGATGTCGGCGGCGCGCTTGACCCGCTCAGTGACCACCGCCGGGTCGGTTTTGCGCAGCTTGAGAGCAAAGGCCATGTTCTGCTCGACCGTCTTGTGCGGATAGAGCGCGTAGTTCTGGAACACCATGGCGATGTCGCGCTTGGCCGGCGGCAGATGGTTGACGACGCGCTCGCCGATGGCGATGGTGCCGCCGGAAACGGTTTCCAGCCCGGCCACCATCCTCAGCAGCGTGGACTTGCCGCAGCCGGAAGGCCCGACCAGCACCACGAACTGCCCGTCGGCGATGTCGACGCTGACATCGTGCAGAACCTTGACGGTTCCGAACGCCTTGGCCACATTGCGGATCGCGACTTGAGCCATCATTCCCCCTTCAGTTGCCGTGAAGCTAAACAACGCAAACGGCGAGGGCAAGTCAGTCTCTTATAGATAAAAAACCCATTCACGTTGACACCGCACTTCGTTGTGCGAATAGTGACAACTGCCCGGCTTATGACCCTGTTCCGGGCGCACCGGTACGCTTGTCCGGCACTGAATGCCAAGCGTCGCGGGAGGGAGAATTCGGGCCGCTATTTACGGGAGTCGCTGTCGTTGGGGAACATAATCGGCGCTCCACCATCTGAACCTATTCACAATTGACCTTCTGGGAGGAACGAGATGAAAATCAGCCTTTATAACCAACTTGTCCGCGCCGGGGCCACCCGCCGCGACGTGCTGAAGGGGGCGGCCAGCATGGCCGCGATCGCCGCGGCATCCGGCGCCGGCCTCGGCGCACTGACGCGGCCGGCTTCGGCTGCCAGCGAGCTGCGCACCAAGATCCTGCAGATCCCTGGCGTCGGCAAAGGTCAGCCGACCGATGCCGACTTCCAGAAGGTCGGCGAGCTTTGCCTCGAAGCCACCAAGGCCAACGTTAAGGAAGGCGAATTCGCCGGCGTCGAGCTCTCCTTCATGGGCCTCAACAACCAGAACCTGCACAATGTGCTTTTCCGCGGCTTCCTGAAGCCGTGGGAGGCCTATACCGGCGCCAAGATCAACTGGATCGACCTTGCACAGGCGGACTACAATCCGCGCCTGCAGCAGGCTATCGCCACGAACACAATCGACTTTGATATCGTCGAGATGGGCGCTCCTTTCGAAGGCGATGTCTGCGGCAAGGGCCTCACTTCCGAGATGCCCGACTGGGTAAGGAAGCAGATCGATATGGACGATCTGGTGGCCTATCTGAAGCCGCCGGTCGGCACCTGGAACGGCAAGCAGTATCGCGTGACCGTCGACGGAGACGCGCACAACTTCAACTACCGCACCGACGTGTTCTCCGACTCTGATCTGGCAGCAGCCTGGAAAGCCGATAGCGGCGACAAGGCAGGCCTGACGGAATGGGGCGTGCCGAAGACCTGGCAGCAGGTGCAGGCCGTGACCAAGTTCCTCAAGGGCAAGCAGATGAAGGGCCAGGACGTCTACGGCTACCTCGACGCGCCCAAGGCATGGGGTGGATTCGGCTTCTACTTCCTCGGCAGCCGTGCCAGTGCTTATGCTAAGCACCCTGATGACAAGGCATGGCTGTTCGACGCCGATACGATGAAGCCGCGCGTCAACAACCCGGCTTGGGTGCGGGCGATCCAGGACGTGATCGACGCGCTGCCCTTCGAACCGCAGGATCAAATCAATGCCGACCCGAACCAGACCTGTTTCTCCCAATTCCTGGGCGGCACTGGTTCGATGCTGGCTTGGTGGGGAGACGCTGGCTCGAATGCGAAGACTAACGACTCCTCGGTCGTCGGCGACGTCACAGGCTTCTCGATCCTGCCGGGCTCGGACGATGTCTATAATTCCAAGACCGGCAAGTGGGACAAGCTCGCCAGCGGCCCGAACTATGCGCCAAACTGCGCCTATCTCGGCTGGGGCGTCTATGTCATGGCCCGCGTCGACAGCGACGAGAAGAAGAAGAAGGCAGCCTGGTCCGCCGCCGCCCATCTCGGCGGCAAGGACCTGTCACTGTGGTGCGCGGCGTATCCGTCGGGCTTCCAGCCTTACCGCAACAGCCATTTCGATATTCCGGAGTGGGTGGCGGCCGGCTACGACGAGGCGTTCATCACCTCGTACCTCAAGTCGGAATCCGACAGCTACAACCATCCGAACGCGGCGATCGAGCCACGCATCCCCGGCATCTTCCAATACTACAGCGCCGCCGAGGATATTTTGGCCAACACCTTCGCCGGCAAGATGAAGGCACAGGAAGGCGCCGATGCCATTGCGGCGGCCTGGGAGAAGCTGACCGACCAGATCGGCCGCGACAACCAGATCAAGCTCTACAAGGCCTCGCTCGGCATGTAGGCTATGTGAAACCGTGGTCCGGCGGCAACGCCGGACCACACCAGACAGCTCCGGCTCCTCGATGAGCCTTCAAACGGGCGAAATTTGTGGCTGACCAGACTTCGACCGTAAACCCGTGGCCGGCGGATGCCGTCCCTTCCGATCTGATTTCCCCTCGCCGCAAACGGCTCGGCTGGGGGCTGATGGCCGTTGCGACGCTTGGCTTGCTGGCGGTAATCGCGCTGGAGATCCTGTACAAGACCGAAGCCGACACCATCGGCTTCGAGACCTGGCGGCCCGTCGTCTATGCCTATGTTCTGTGGGGCCTGGCGATTGGCGCCGGCCAGGTGCTGACCCGCGGCGAGGACGGCCAGCGTGCCCTGTTCCTGCTGCCGGCGCTGCTGTTCACCATCGCCATGGTGATCTTCCCGACCCTGTTCGGTTTCTACATCGCGCTCACCGACTGGAACCTCAGTTCCTTCAGCGGCCGCACGTTCAACGGGCTCGCCAATTTCTGGCAGATGCTGGGCGATCCCTACTACCGCAACGCGCTGTTCAACATGGCGCTCTATGTGCTGGCGGTGTCGGTCGAATATATCATTGCCTTTGGCTTGGCGTTGTTGCTCAACGCGCAGATCCGGGCGCGAAAATTCTTCCGCGTTGTCTTCCTCTTGCCCTTGATGCTGTCACCCGTCGCGGTGTCGTGGATGATCGGCAAATCGCTGATGGAGTACCGCTTCGGACCGGCCGCGACGCTGGCGCGGCATCTCGGCTGGGAAAACCCGGCCTTCTTCTCCAACCCGATCACTGCCCGCATCTCGATCATGGTGCTCGACGCGTGGACCTTCATCCCGTTCATGATGATCATGCTGCTGGCCGGGCTGCAGGCGATGTCGCGCGAGGTGCTCGAGGCCGCGCGGGTCGACGGCGCCAACGCCTGGCAGACCTTCTGGCAGGTCACTTTCCCGCTGATGCTGCCGGTGTCGGTGACGGCGGTGATCCTGCGCATCATCTTCAAGCTGAAGCTTGCCGACATCATCATCACGGTGACGTCCGGCGGTCCGGGCGGTGCGACAGATTCCGTGTCGAGCTTCATCTATCGCGAGTATCGCGACCGCTCGAATGTCGGCTACGGCACTATGCTGGCGATGGCCTATCTGGTCATCATCGTTGTGTTCGTCACGTGGCTGTTGAAATTTGCCAACCGCTTCGTGCGCAATGTCAATTGAAGCAAGATCGGGTGAATTGAAACAAGATGAGCGTCCAGACCACCGAATATGTCGCCTCGGAGATCCGCTCGCCGGCGAGCTTCGTCGCCAACCGCGTCTTCATCTACGGCGCGCTCGCCTTCTGGGCGTTCATCTGCCTGTTTCCGATCTATTGGACGATAACCACCTCGTTCAAGACCGCGGTCGACGTCACTCAAGGTCATTTGATCCCGTTCGTCGATTTCCAGCCGGATTGGAAAGGCTGGCGCTCGCTCGGCCTTTCACCGGACTCGATCTTCCAGACCTCGACGGTGCGCGAGGAATTCCTCAAGCGCTTCATGAATTCGGTGATCACCTCGGTCGGCGCATCGAGCCTCGCCATCATCATCGGCAGCCTCGCCGCCTACGGGCTGACCCGCTATCGCTACCATTTCGCCTGGTTCAAGAACGAGGACATCTCGTTCTTCTTCCTGTCGCAGCTGATCCTGCCGCCGGTCGTGTTGGCGCTGCCCTTTCTCGTGCTTTACCGGGAAGTCGGCATGCTCGACACGCGCGTCGGGCTGATCCTGCTCTATACGCTGATGGTGCTGCCGATCGTCATCTGGATCATGCGCGACCAGTTCAATTCCATTCCCGTCGAGCTTGAGGAAGCAGCCCTCGTCGACGGCCTGTCGATCTGGGGCGCGTTCTTCCGCATCGTCATGCCGATCGCGCTGCCGGGCATGGTCGCCGCCTTCATCCTGGCGATGGTGCTGTGCTGGAACGAGTATTTCTTCGCCGCGCTCCTGACCTCGACCGACGCCAAGACCATTCCTGTCATGGTGGCGAGCCAGACCGGCTCACAAGGCATCAACTGGTGGTCGATGGCAGCGCTTGCCACCGCCGCCATCACACCGCTCGCCGTCATCGGCATCGCGCTCGAGCGTTACCTGATCATGGGCATGACTGCGGGCGCGGTGAAGTAATTGCGCCAGCCTTCCCTTCTCCCACAACAAGGGGAGAAGGGAAAACCGCGCTAACCCGAAAGTGTTGCCCGCAAATGCTCGAGGATCATGGCAACCCCTTTTTGCCCCAATTCCGCCGAGGCTTCGGGCGCACTTGCCGTGTACCAGCCGGTGTTGTCGGCGAAGCGGCCGGCATCCACCGCTTCCGGGCACAACGCCAGCATCAGCGACGTCTCGCCGGTGCCGGCATGGTCGAACGGGTACTGGCTGTGCATTGAAGCCGGCATCAGCGGATGCACCTGCACCCAGTTGAAGAAATTGCTGCCCTCGGCGTGCTCGGCATAATAGTCGGCCATCGCCGCAGAGCCCCACCAGCCTTCGCCGCGTTCTTTCTCCAGGAAGCGGAAGATCGCCTGCCGGCCGGCGGCCTTGAAGGCGAGATCGGTTGGCATGCCGGCGGCAAAATTTTCGGTCTGGTGGTGAATGATGGCATGGATGTTGCGGAAGCCGATGCGCAGCAGGCTATAGAACAATTCTTCCGCAAATGGCGCCAGCACATTGCCGCCGACCTGCACCGAACCACTACCTTCCGGCGCCGCCACCGCATAGCTCGCCGCGCCGTAATAGAAGGGCGGCAGAATGACGATCTCGGCTTCTTTTTCGAACAGTTCCAGGCTCTTGACCACCGCCAGCGTGTCCATTCCGACGGCCATGTGCTCGCCATGATATTCGAGCACACCGAGCGGCAACACGACCGGCCGGTTCTCGGCGATCGCCTTGCGGATCTGGTGCGGCAGCATCAATTCGTAGCGCATGACACCTACTCCATATTAGTGTGGCGGGCGCGCATCGCTTCCGGCGAGACGCCGGTCAGATCCCTGAGCTTCAGCACCATCACTTCGAAGAGGACGAACAGCGCGCCTTCGAAAACCGAGCCCATCGGCAGGACGGATGTTTTTTCGGGACCCTGGTCGTCGGCCATGGTCTGAGCCGGGATAAACAGTGTGAAGTCGGCCAGCTTCGCGGCAGTGCTGTCGGCTTGCGCGGTGAGCAGCAGGACGGCTGCACCGGCATCGCGTGCGACCTGCATCAAGGTCAGCACGGTCGAGGTCTCGCCCGGGCCGGAACTGCAGAGGAAGACATCGCCCGCGCCCAGCGGCGGCGTGGTCATGTCGCCGACGACGAACACCGGCAGACCGAGATGGTAGAGCCGCATGGCAAAACCCTGGACCTGCAGCGCCTCGCGGCCGCAGCCATAGGTGACGATCTTTTTCGCACCGGCCAGGATGGCGCAAGCCGCGTCGATGCGGCTTGCGTCGATACGCTCCAGCACGGTGCCAAGCTCGTTCAGCGCAATCCCAAACAGGTTTTCGCCGACGTCCGTCATGACATTTGCACCAGCTTGCAGGTGCTGTAGAACCACTTGAATATCTCAGTCACATCTGCCCCGAACGGCTTGTTTTCATTCATGCTATCACCGCGAAAATCGGTGTCCAACGATACGCAGTGCTTTTGATGCGCCACAGCCGTGATAGTGTCACGGCAAATCGCAAATGAGGAAACGACAGCATATGAAGACACGGCATTTCGACCGCATTGGCAATGGCGGCATCACCTTCACCGAGCTCGGCTTCGGCACCGCGCCGCTCGGCAATCTCTACCGCGCCGTTTCCGATGCGGATGCCAATGCCACCCTGGAGGCGGCATGGCGGGTCGACTGCCGCTACTTCGACACCGCGCCGCTCTATGGGCTGGGCCTTGCCGAAACGCGGCTCAATCCGTTCCTGCGTTCGAAGAAGCGCGACGACTACCTGCTGTCCAGCAAAGTCGGGCGCATCATGCGCGCCTGCCCGCCGGAACAGCGCACCGGCATCGGCAAGTTCTTCGACACCCCATCGCGCCGCGAGGTCTACGACTATAGCTATGACGGCGTCATGCGCTCCTTCGAAGCCTCGCTGGAACGGCTCGGCGTCGACCGCATCGACATCCTCTTCGTGCACGATGTCGACATCTTCACCCATGGCAGCAAGGAAGCCTCGGACCAGCGCATCCAGGAATTCATGAGCTCCGGCTACTACGGATTGCTGGCATTGCGCGATCAGGGCGTGATCAAGGCATTCGGCGGCGGCATCAACGAGTGGCAGGTTGCCCAGACGCTGGCCGAGCGCGGCGATTTCGATCTGTTCCTGCTTGCCGGGCGTTACACGCTGCTGGAGCAGGAAGCGCTGCAGTCTTTCCTGCCGCTATGCCAGCAACGCGGCATCGGCATCGTTCTCGGCGGGCCTTACAATTCCGGCATCCTGGCAACCGGGCCGAAGCCCGGCGCCTACTACAACTATTCGGAGGCGCCGCAGGACATCATCGACCGCGTCACCCGCATCGAGGCCGTCTGCAAGCGCCACGGCGTGCGCCTGATCGAGGCGGCGCTGCAGTTCCCGCTGCTGCATCCTTCCGTTGTCTCGGTAATCCCCGGCGGCCAGCGGCCGGGCGAAGTCGAAAGCAATCGCTCGCTGCTCGACGCGAAGCTGCCATCGGCGCTGTGGGCCGATCTCAAGAAGGAAGGCTTGATGCGCACTGACGCGCCAACGGTATAGCGCCGCCTTTTCCAACAGAAAAGAAAAACCGGATATGCCGGCTTTTCTTTTCTCTGAAAGACTTAAGGAGGCGCTTAGTTGACCGCGTCCTTGAGGCCCTTGCCGGCCGAGAACTTCGGCACGGTGCGCGCCGGGATCTTCACTTCCGCACCGGTCTGCGGATTGCGGCCGGTCGACGCGGCGCGTTTTGACACGGTGAAATTTCCGAAGCCGACAAGCCGGACATCGCCGCCCTTTTTCAGTTCGCCGGTGATGACGGAAAACACCGCATCAACCGCCGACTGCGCGTCACCCTTCGAAATACTCGCGGCATCGGCGACAGCGGATACCAGTTCGTTCTTGTTCATAAAAATTCCCTTCCATGAGAAAACCGGAATACTCGACTCATCCGGCAGGAAACGGACTTTAGAAAGAAGCGCTCCGGCAACCAAGTCGAAAAGCGCCAAGAAAGTCGAAAAAAGCCCGGAAATCCGCGGTTCTTCACATGAAAAAGCCGGGCTCAAGGCCCGGCTCTCTCTTTGTGCATTGCAACTTTAGCACGCGCTAATGCGCCAGCGATTTACCAGCCTCGTCTCCGACATCGACCACGGCCGGCGCATTAACGGGCTCGACCCACTGGATCGGTTCCGGCATGCGCACCAGCGCATGGCGCAACACTTCGCCAACGCGTGAGACCGGAATGATTTCCATGCCGCTCTTCACGTTTTCCGGAATCTCCGCCAGATCCTTGGCGTTCTCTTCCGGGATCAGCACCTTCTTGATGCCGCCGCGCAGTGCGGCAAGCAGCTTTTCCTTAAGGCCGCCGATCGGCAGCACCCTGCCGCGCAGCGTGATCTCGCCGGTCATCGCCACATCGGCCCTGACCGGGATACCGGTCAGCACCGAGACGATCGCCGTCGCCATCGCCACGCCAGCCGAGGGTCCGTCCTTCGGGGTTGCGCCCTCTGGCACGTGGACGTGGATGTCGCGCTTGTCGAACAGCGGCGGCTCGACGCCGAAATCGATGGCCCGTGAGCGGACGTAAGAGGCCGCCGCAGAGATCGATTCCTTCATCACGTCGCGCAGATTGCCGGTCACCGTCATGCGGCCCTTGCCGGGCATCATGACGCCTTCCACCGTCAACAGCTCGCCGCCGACTTCCGTCCAGGCGAGCCCGGTGACCACGCCGACCTGATCGTCGCTCTCGACCTGACCGAAGCGGAAGCGCGGAACACCAAGGTAATCGGCAAGATTGTCCGCCGTAATGTTGATCGTCTTCTTCTTCGTCTTCAGGATCTCGGTCACCGCCTTGCGCCCGAGCTTCATCAGCTCGCGCTCCAGGCTCCTGACGCCCGCTTCACGGGTGTAGGTCTGGATGATGCCGCGGATCGCGTCCTCGCCGACGGAGAACTCCTTCGGCTGCAACGCGTGGTCGCGGATCACCTTGGGCATCAGGTGACGCTTGGCGATCTCGATCTTCTCGTCCTCGGTGTAGCCGGCGATACGGATGATCTCCATGCGGTCCATCAAGGGCGCAGGGATGTTCAGCGTGTTCGCCGTCGTCACGAACATCACGCTCGACAGGTCGTATTCGACCTCAAGGTAATGGTCCATGAACGTCGAGTTCTGCTCGGGATCGAGCACCTCGAGCAAAGCCGATGACGGATCACCGCGGAAATCCTGGCCCATCTTGTCGATCTCGTCGAGCAGGAAGAGCGGGTTGGATTTCTTCGCCTTCTTCATCGACTGGATGACCTTGCCGGGCATCGAGCCGATATAGGTGCGGCGGTGGCCACGGATCTCGGCCTCGTCGCGCACGCCACCCAGCGCCATGCGGATGAACTCGCGGCCTGTCGCCTTGGCGATCGACTTGCCGAGCGAGGTCTTGCCGACGCCGGGAGGTCCGACGAGGCACAGGATCGGCCCCTTCAGCTTCTTCTGGCGGCTCTGCACGGCGAGGTATTCGACGATGCGGTCCTTGACCTTGTCGAGGCCGAAATGATCCGTATCGAGCACGTTCTGGGCAAAGGCCAGATCCTGCTTGACCTTGGAGTTCCTGCCCCACGGGATCGACAGCAGCCAGTCGAGATAGTTGCGCACGACGGTCGATTCAGCCGACATCGGCGACATCGTCCGCAGCTTCTTCAGTTCGGCTTCCGCCTTTTCGCGGGCCTCCTTGGAGAGCTTCGTCTTCTTGATGCGCGCCTCGATCTCGGCGGCCTCGTCGCGGCCGTCCTCGCCCTCGCCGAGCTCCTTCTGGATCGCCTTCATCTGCTCGTTGAGGTAGTATTCGCGCTGCGTCTTCTCCATCTGGCGCTTGACGCGCGAGCGGATGCGCTTCTCGACCTGCAGCACCGAGATTTCGGCTTCCATGAAGCCCATCGCCTTTTCCAGCCGTTCCTTGACGGACAGCGTGGCGAGCATCTCCTGCTTCTCGGGGATCTTGATGGCAAGATGCGAAGCGACCGTGTCGGCGAGCTTGGAATAGTCGTCGATCTGGCTGGCGGCACCCACCACTTCGGGCGAGATCTTCTTGTTCAGCTTGACGTAGTTCTCGAAGTCGGTGACCACGGAACGTGCCAGCGCCTCGACCTCGACCTCTTCCTCATCCGGTTCGACCAGCGCCGCAGCACGGGCCTCATGGAAGTCGGGACGGTCGGTGAACGCGACGATTTTCGCGCGCGAGGCACCTTCGACCAGCACCTTCACGGTGCCGTCCGGCAGCTTCAGCAATTGCAGCACGTTGGCGAGCGTGCCGATGTCAAAGATGGCATCGGGCTCCGGATCGTCGTCGGCGGCATTCATCTGGGTCGCGAGCAGGATCTGCTTTTCCTGACCCATCACTTCTTCCAGCGCCTTGATCGACTTTTCACGCCCGACAAAGAGCGGAACGATCATGTGCGGGAACACCACGATGTCGCGCAGTGGGAGGACTGCGAAGACGCCGTCGCTGGGAGCCTTGGATAATTTGGCCATTGTCCAACCTTTCATGTCGCGGCCGCCAATCGGCCAACCGCGAATCTCATATTAACGACCGGGGATCGTTCCGCCTACCACCGTTTGTGACGGGAGTTTTACAGCACAGAATTCGGCACCACGGCCTTCTGCCATTAGTTGGAGGCACAGGGCGTAAAGATCAAGGGTCAACACGGTCCGTCCCTCCAATCCGCGGCCAATTACGCGGCGCCGTACGCTGGGTGCGACAGCAAAACGGCGCCCTGCGGCGCCGTTTCAGAAAACTCCATTGCCGGCTCACGTCAGGCGCTGACGTTGCCCTTCTTTTCCTTCTGCTCGGAATAGATGTAGAGCGGCCTGGCGTTGCCTGACACCACCTCTTCCGAAATAACCACTTCGCGCACGCCTTCCAGTGCCGGCAGCTCGAACATGGTGTCGAGCAGGATCGCTTCCATGATCGAACGCAGGCCGCGCGCACCGGTCTTGCGTTCGATGGCGCGCTTGGCGATCGCCGAGAGCGCGTTCTCGTGGAAGGTCAGGTCGACATTCTCCATCTCGAACAGCCGCTGATACTGCTTGACCAGCGCGTTCTTCGGCTCGGTCAGGATCTGGATCAGTGCCGGCTCGTCGAGATCCTCCAGCGTCGCCAGGACAGGCAGACGGCCGACGAACTCGGGAATGAGGCCGAACTTCAAGAGATCCTCAGGCTCGACCAGGCGGAAAACATCGCCGGTGCGGCGATCCTCGGGCGAAGCGACGATGGCGCCGAAACCGATCGAGGTCTTCCTGCCGCGATCCGAAATGATCTTGTCCAGGCCGGCGAAAGCGCCGCCGCAGATGAACAGGATGTTCGCAGTGTCGACCTGCAGGAATTCCTGCTGCGGATGCTTCCTGCCGCCCTGCGGCGGCACGGAGGCGACAGTGCCTTCCATGATCTTCAAAAGTGCCTGCTGCACGCCCTCGCCCGACACGTCGCGGGTGATCGAGGGGTTGTCCGACTTGCGCGAGATCTTGTCGATCTCGTCGATATAGACGATGCCGCGCTGGGCGCGCTCGACGTTGTAATCGGCCGACTGCAACAGCTTCAGGATGATGTTCTCGACATCCTCACCGACATAGCCGGCCTCGGTTAGCGTCGTCGCGTCGGCCATGGTGAAGGGAACGTCGATGATGCGGGCCAGCGTCTGCGCTAGCAGCGTCTTGCCGCAACCGGTCGGGCCGATCAGCAGGATGTTGGACTTCGCCAGCTCGACGTCGTTGTTCTTGCCGGCATGGGCGAGGCGCTTGTAGTGGTTGTGGACGGCCACCGACAGCACGCGCTTGGCGTAGGGCTGGCCGATGACGTAGTCGTCGAGAACCTTGAGGATTTCCTGCGGGGTCGGCACGCCCTCGCGCGACTTCACCATCGAGGTCTTGTTCTCCTCGCGAATGATGTCCATGCACAGTTCGACGCATTCGTCGCAGATGAACACCGTCGGCCCGGCGATCAGCTTGCGCACTTCGTGCTGGCTTTTGCCGCAAAACGAGCAATAAAGCGTGTTCTTGGAATCACCGCTGTTGTTGCCGACCTTGCTCATTTTCCTGTCCTTTCATGGCCGCCCGCCGATGGTCTGGTTGAAAGGGCGCATATTCAATCTATCGCGGGAATCCGCTGCCGCCAGTGCCCCGGCTCCCGCAACGCATTCCGTACGAAACACAAATCGGAAAACGGGGCAATGATTCGAACAACCCCACGCAAAGCTAAGCCGTCGAAAATCAACATAGCCTTAACGTAGGCAATTGCACCCGTCGAGGGAACAGCCAATTGTGGCCGAAATGCCGCAAGCTGCGCCAAAAGCGCGTGATCCCGCCACTCATTGCCACCGCGGGGCCACCGCGGACCTATAAGGCAATACCTTCGACCGGCTCACGTGACGAAATGACCTTGTCGATGAGACCGAAATCCCTGGCCTCGTCGGCAGTCATGAAATGGTCACGGTCGAGCGTTTTTTCAATCTCATCGTAGCTCTTGCCGGTGTGCTTGACGTAAACCTCGTTGAGGCGGCGCTTCAGCTTGATGATGTCCTGGGCATGGCGCTCGATGTCCGAGGCCTGGCCCTGGAAGCCGCCGGAAGGCTGGTGGACCATGATGCGGGCATTCGGCGTGGCAAAGCGCATGCCCTTCTCGCCTGCGGTGAGAAGCAGCGAGCCCATCGATGCGGCCTGGCCGATGCACAGCGTCGACACGGCAGGCTTGATGAACTGCATGGTGTCGTAGATCGCCATGCCGGAGGTGACGACGCCGCCGGGCGAGTTGATGTAAAGGTTGATTTCCTTCTTCGGATTCTCCGCCTCGAGGAACAGCAGCTGCGCGCAGACCAGTGTCGCCATGCCGTCCTCGACCGGACCGGTGATGAAAATGATGCGCTCCTTGAGGAGCCGCGAGAAAATGTCGTAGGCCCGCTCGCCGCGATTGGTCTGTTCGACCACCATCGGAACGAGGTTCATGTAGGTTTCGACGGGGTTCTTCATGGACTATCCCTTTTTGAGGATGGGATTCCGGCGCCGGAGATTTGCAATCGGGCAGAATCGGTTCTGGATCGTTATTGTGTAAATAGGATGCCGGCTCACCCTAGCGCAAGGCCGCCTCTCCTAGCCATCCGGTTAAGTCGAATCAAGGATTCCAAACCAGTTTCGCCTGTCGCCGTCCCGGCAGCCCCTCTCCTGCGGTGGGAAGGGGCGCTCATGCCTGGCCGTTGTTTAGCAGTTTCTTAACCGCATCGCTTAACGAAAAGTGGTGAAACCGCTTTTTCCGGCCACGGCTTGCCCTACAATTCAACGTTGAACTCGCCTCAGGCAGTTTAACAGGGGGAGTGCGATGATCAGGAAAGCTGCTTCCTTGGCCCTTACCAGCATCACCGTTCTCGGCATGGCGTCCGAGACGTCCGCCGGCGGACGCGCGGTGGAATGCTACGAGCAGGTCAACCGGCCGGCCGTCTACGACACCGTCTATGAGGACGTGCTCGTCAGCCCAGCCGGCCAGCAGGTGGAATACGAGGCGCCAATCTACGGGTCGCGCGAGCGCGTGGTACAGATCGCACCGGCGCGCGTCAGCTACGAGATCGTGCCCGCCATCACCCGCACCATCTACCGCACCGTGAGGGTCGATGACGGCGGCTATTCCTGGGAATGGCGCATCATTCATGGCCGCAAGGTGCTGTGCAAGGTCAGGCACAGGGCGCGCTATGAACGCGTGGCCGAAATCGTCGTGGTTGAGCCGGAACGCCGGCGGCGCGTTGTCCTCCCCGCCGAATACGAGAGCGTCGCCGAAGAGGTGCTGGTGCGGCCGGAGCAGCGGCGCATCATCGACATTCCGGCGTCCTATCAGACAGTGGCTCGCCGCGTGGTGATCAGGGAGGGCTCGTCGAGCTGGCGGCGCGTGCATATTCCGAGGCATTGCCGATACTAGGCGCTCAGGCCGCCTCGGCCCTGAGCCATTTCTTCAGGCCGTCGACATCGCCATTGCCGACGCAGGCCGCAACCCTTCTGCCAACTGCCGCGCCGAACTTGTAGCCGTGGCCGGAGCAGGCCGAGACGACCAGGCATCTGCCTTTCCGGTGGGCCAGGAACTTCTCGTCGGCGGTGAAGGTGTAGGCGCAGGTGACCACTTCGGTGACCTTGTATTCCGCGATGCGGGCAATCGGCGGCGAAAACAGGTTGCGGATCGCCTCACCCTCGCCCGGCACCGGCTGGCGGTTCCACTCGGCATCGCTGGTCGGCACCCTGTGCAGGCCCGAGCCGAATTTCATGCCGGCTCCACCTGTCGGCGGGATTGCATAGCCGTCGACGCTGCCGCCGATGTCGAGGACGACCGGTGCAGCCTGCCAAGCTGCTTTCAGATCCGCCGGCGGTTCGACGTAGGCGAGTGCGGTGCGCCAGGTTTTCAGTTGGCCATCCAGCTCCGGGAACAGCTTTAGCACCCAGGCGCCGGCAGCGACGATGATCTGGTCGGCCTGCATCGTTTCGCCGCTCGCAAGCACGACATGTCCGGTGGCGGCGTCGATCTCGACCACCTTGCTGTTTTCGTAGACATTGGCGCCGTTCGCGCGCAGCCATCTGGCGAGGCCCCAGGCGATCTTGCGGCAATGCAACGCGCCACCGTCCGGCGAAAAATACGCATAGCGGAACGAACCGGGCTGCAGGAACGGCCAGCGTTCGACCGCGGCGTCCGGTTCGAACAATTCGAACGGATAATTCCCGGCTTCCATGCCTTCGCGGTATTCCTCCGCCTCATCTCCCGGCTCCCGCGAAATACAGATGAAGCCGCGCGGATCGAGATGGCTTTCGCCGAGATCGGCCCACATCTCGAACCATGCTTCGTAGGCTTCGGTGATCAGCCGGCCGTAGCCCGTTCCGGCCCGGTAGGCGCGGCGGATAATGCGATGATGGTCGCCCGACGCTGCAAGCGGATTGGGAATCGGTCCCTGCTCGACGATCGAGACGAGGTGACCGGCCTTGACCAGCGACCACGCTGTGGAAAGCCCGGCAATGCCCGCACCGACCACGATCACATTCATGAAACCGTCCTTCCGCAACCGCTTCGGCGGCTCACCTCACGGGAGGGCAACATACGGTCTGGCACCAGACTAGCAAGCCGCGCTAATGATCTGGCATGACCGAATTGAAGCCGCCCTACCTCGCCTTTGATCCAGCCACGCGTCGCCTGCGGCTCGATCCGCACGAGCCGGCTTTTTTCCAGAATCCATACGAGGCGTATGCCTTCCTGCACGGCGCATCGAACGCCTTCGTCTGGGAAGAATTTGGTTTCTGGTGCTTTGGCGGCTTCGACGACGTCAACCGTCTGTTGCGCGATCGCCGCTTCGGCCGCCAGAACCCGGCCGGCATTCCAGACAGCCGGGGCATCGGCCAGGACCGCACGCATCTCAGCGCCTTCGACGGTGTCGAGGCCAATTCGATGCTGGAGCTGGAGGCACCGGTCCACACACGGCTCAGAACGCTGGTCAACCGCGCCTTCGTCTCGCGCCAGGTCGAGCGGCTCAGGCCGCGCGTCGAGGCGCTGGCCAATGAACTGATCGACCGTTTCGAACCAGGAGGAGTCGACCTGCTGCCGGCGTTCGCCGCTCCCTTGCCGATCACCATCATTGCGGAAATGCTCGGCGTGCCGGTCGACATGGGGCCGCAGCTGCTCGACTGGTCGCATCGGATGGTCGCCATGTACATGCATGGCCGCACCCGCGAGACGGAGGACACGGCCAATCGCGCCGCGCGCGACTTTTCCGATTTTCTGCGCGGCTACGTCACCGAGCGAAGAAAGAGGCCTGGCGAGGATCTTCTGTCGCTGCTGATTGCAGCACAGGAGGACGGCCAGAAACTGTCGGAGGACGAACTGGTGTCCTCGGCAATCCTTTTGCTCAATGCCGGCCATGAGGCAACTGTCCACCAGACCGGCAATGCTGTGCGCTCGATCCTTGCGCAAGGCGGCGACCCGCGCCGCTTCTTCGCCTCGCCGGAAGCAACAGCCGCGACAGTCGAAGAGTGCCTACGCTATGACGCGCCACTGCACATGTTCACGCGTTATGCCTATGAAGAGATCGAGGCCGGGGCCGGGATCATCGTTCAGCCGGGCGAGACGATCGGTCTGCTGCTCGGCATGGCCAACCACGACCCGGTGGCCTTTGCCGAGCCCTTCGCCTTCAGGCCGGACCGTGCCGACCAGAAGAACATATCGTTCGGCGCCGGCATCCATTTCTGCATCGGCGCGCCGCTCGCCCGGCTCGAACTGCAGGTGTCGCTGAAAACCTTGTTCGAGCGCTTACCGCGGCTGCATCTTGCCGAACAGCCGCGCTTACGCGACACCTATCATTTCCATGGGCTGGAGACGCTCGCCGTGCGCTTTTGAGCATTCGGTCCGGCAGGCTCAGCCGCAGGGGTGATCAAAGCTTGATCACATACTCCTTGCGAGTCGTTTCAAGCACTTCCCAGCTGCCCTTAAAGCCCGGCCTCAGCACGAAACTATCGCCGGCCCCGACAGTGCGCGCATCGCCGCCGTCTTCGGCGATCACCGAGACCCCTGACAGGATGTGGCAGAACTCCCATTCATCATATTCGATGCGCCATTTGCCTGGCGTCGCTTCCCAAATGCCGGCATAGAGGCCGCCGTCCTGTTCCTCGACATTCCAGGTGCGGAATTTCGGATCGCCCGAAATCAGGCGATCCGGCGCCGGTGCGCCAAGTTCCGGTTCGACGGTGTCGACGCCGACGGAAAGAAATCTCGGCGTGGTCATGGCGATCAAACCTTGGCGAGAGCCTGTTCCAGATCGGCGACGATGTCATTGACGTCCTCGATACCGACCGAAAGCCTGACCGTGTCCGGCCCTGCCCCGGCGTTGATCTTCTGCTCGTCGGAAAGCTGGCGATGCGTGGTCGATGCCGGGTGGATGACCAGCGACTTAGTGTCGCCGACATTGGCCAGGTGCGAGAACAGTTCGAGCGCCTCGACGAACTTGATGCCCGCCGCGTAGCCGCCCTTCAACCCGAAGGTGAACACCGCGCCGGCGCCGAGCGGCGAGTACTTCTTCTGCAACGCATTGTTCTTGTCGTCGGGCAGGCCGGGATAGGACACCCAGGCAACCTTGGGGTGGTTGGAGAGCCATCCGGCGACCGCCGCCGCATTGTCGCAGTGGCGCTGCATCCTGAGCGGCAAGGTTTCCAGGCCGGTCAGGATCAGGAAGGCGTTGAACGGCGAAATCGCCGCGCCGATATCGCGCAGGCCGAGCACGCGGGCGGCAATGGCGAAAGCGAAATTGCCGAAGGTTTCGTGCAGCACGAGGCCGCCATATTCGGGGCGCGGCTCCGACAGCATCGGATACTTGCCCGACTTCGACCAATCGAAGGTGCCGCCGTCGACGATGGCGCCGCCGATGGAATTGCCGTGACCGCCGATGAACTTGGTCAGCGAATGCACGACGATGTCGGCGCCATGTTCGATCGGCCGCAGCAGATAGGGCGAGGCCAGTGTGTTGTCGACGATCAACGGCAGGCCGTGCTTGCGGGCAATGTCGCCGATCTTCTCGATGTCGACGAAGACGCCGCCCGGATTGGCCAGGCTTTCGATGAAGATCGCCTTGGTCCTGTCGTCGATCTGGCTCTCGAAGGTCGAGATGTCGTTGGTGTCGGCCCAGCGCACCTGCCAACCGAAATTCTTGAAGGCATGGCCGAACTGGTTGATCGAGCCGCCGTAAAGCTTTGTCGCTGAAACGAAATTGTCGCCGGGCTGCATCAGATTGTGGAAGACCAGCACCTGCGCGGCATGGCCGGAGGCGACCGCAAGGCCTGCCGTGCCGCCTTCGAGTGCCGCGATGCGCTCTTCCAACACCGCCTGGGTCGGGTTCATAATGCGGGTGTAGATGTTGCCGAACGCTTTTAGCCCGAACAGCGAGGCGGCATGGTCGGCATCGTCGAAGACGAAGGAGGTCGTCTGGTAGATCGGCGTCGCTCGCGCGCCGGTCGCCGGATCCGGCTTGGCGCCGGCATGGACGGCGAGCGTGTTGAAACCGGGCGTGCGGGCCATCGAAAACCTCCCTCAATGGTGAATGGTGAATGGTGAATGGTGAATGGTGAATGGCAAAGTCGGCCAGCCCCACCCTGATTGCAAGCGGCTCATATGCCGCGTTGCCGGCCTTCCAGAAAAATCCTTCTATTCACCATTCACCACCTACTTCTGGCGAACGCCGAAACTCTGGAACCCCGGGCGCATCAGCGGCTTCTTCGACGACAGCACGCCTGAATTGACGCCGGTCCAGCCGATCTCGCCCGACAGCTTGCCATATTCGATCTTGGGGCAACGGTTCATCACCACCTTGATGCCGGCGGCTTCGGCGCGCGCGGCCGCCTCGTCATGGCGTATGCCAAGCTGCATCCAGATGACCTTCGGCAGCGGATCGAGCCGCAACACCTCGTCGACAATGCCCGGCACGGCAGAGGAAGCTCGAAAGACGTCGATCATGTCTACGGGCACCGGAACGTCGGCGAGCCTGGCGTAGGTCATCTGGCCGAGGATCTCCTTGCCGGCCTGGCCGGGATTGATCGGGAACACCAAAAACCCCTTGCCGAGCAGATATTTCAGCACGAAATAGCTCGGCCGCACGTCATTGGCCGACGCGCCGACCATGGCGATGGTCTTCACCGAATTGAGAATGCCGGCGATATAGGCGTTGTCGTAGGCGTCGTGGTTCATGCCTCGTCCTCATACAGCGCTTCGGCGAGAAAACCATCTGGATCATTGCAAAAATTGCGCATCATGCGGAAATGGTCGGTATCGCTAAAATCGGCGGGGTCGAGCCCGGACCGGCTGATGCGGAACAGCCGCGCGCCGGGACAGGCCATCAGCAGCGGCGAATGCGTCGCCATGATCACCTGTGCCGTGCCGGACTGGTCCATCCGCCGCAGCATCTTGAGAAGTTCGATCTGCCGCGTCGGCGACAAGGCGCTTTCGGGCTCGTCCAGAATGTAAATGCCTTGCCGGCGGCAGCGCTCCTCGAAGAATCTGATGAAGCCCTCGCCATGCGACCAGGACAGGAAGTCGGGCGGCGCCTCATGTGCGTCGATGGCAGCCTGATCGAGATAGCGGGCGACCGAATAGAAGGATTCGGCGCGAAAGAACCAGCCAGCAGTGACCTTCGGCAGCCAGTGGCCGCGCAACGTTGCCGCCAGCGCCGCGCCGCTCTTGTCGATGGCGCGGGAGTGGTCGACCGGCATGTAGCCCTTGCCGCCGCCGGCTTCATCGTAGCCGGCCAGCGCGCCGATCGCTTCGAGCAATGTCGATTTGCCGGTGCCGTTCTCGCCGACGATGATGGTGATCGGCGTGGTGAATTCGAGCTCGAATTCATGACCGTGAAAGATCGGCAGGTTCCAGGGATATTTTTCCCAATCGACGACCCGGCTGGGCTCGATCAGGATGCGTTTGAGATAGGGCGCCTTCAGCCGCGTCAGTTGCTTGCGATGAGCCAGAGGGGAACCTCGTCAGGCCGGCAGCGAAATCGATCCGTCTTCCGCGATCGGAAAAGCCGGATTGTGCGCCACTTCCCAGACATGCCCGTCCGCATCGGCGAAATAGCCATACCAGCCACCCCAGAAGGCGCGCCCGGCCGGCTTGACGATACCACCGCCGGCCTTCTTGGCCATCGCCAGCACTTCATCGACTTCGGCGTCGGAGCGGGTGTTGTAGGCGAGGTAGACGGCCGACGGCGCCTTGGAGAAGGTAACGCCCGAATCCTCTTCGGCGCTTGGGCGCGGAAACAAGCCAAGAATGGCGCCGCCCATCTGGAAAAAGGCAACGCCGTCGGTGATCCCGGCATGGCGGGTCAGGCCCATCGTCTCATAGAAGCGCGTCGCGCGCTCGAGATCGTCGGTGGCGATGGTGATGATGGAGATGCGCGGTTCCATATCCGGCTCCTATTCCTCCGGCCATTCCGGCTTGCGCTTGCCGATGAAGGCGCCAATGCCCTCTTCCGCATCGCGCGCCAGCATGTTCTCGACCATGACGCGCCCGGTGTAATCATAGGCCTCGGCCAGCCCCATTTCCGCCTGCTCATAGAAGGCTTCCTTGCCGATCTTGACGACCAGGGACGATTTGGACGCAACGGTTTGCGCGTATTTGGTGACAATCTGATTCAGATATTCGCGCGGCACGACGCGGTTGACCAAGCCGAATTCCTTGGCGGTTGCCGCATCGATGGTCTCGCCGGTCAAAAGCATCTCCATGGCGTGCTTGCGCGAGACGTTGCGCGACAGCGCCACCATCGGCGTCGAGCAGAACAGTCCGATATTGACGCCAGGCGTGCAGAAGGTCGCCTCGTGCGAGGCGATGGCGAGGTCGCAGCTGGCGACCAGCTGCAATCCGGCCGCCGTCGCCAGGCCGTCGACTTCGGCGATCACCGGCTTGGGATGGCGAACGATCGCCTGCATCAGTGAAGCGCAGGCGGAAAACGTCTTTTCGAAGAAGGCCCTGCCGCGATCGGCATCGGCGCGATGCGTGCTCAACTCCTTGAGGTCATGCCCGGCGCAGAACACTTTGCCGGCCGCCCCAAGGATGATGACGCGGACGGACTTGTCGGCCTTGGCGCGGTCGAGTTCCGTCGTCAGTGCCGCCATCACTGCGAGCGAAAGAGCATTGGCCGGCGGATTGGCGAGCGTCAGGCGCAGGACGCCCTTATCCAGCCGGGCGGCGACCGGCCCTTCGGCAACGGCAGGCTTGATGGCGACGATTTCGGCCATGGGTCATTCCTCCGCGATTCCGGATCGGTGATCGACTAATCTAGTATCCGGGTCTCGCTTCGTCCAACACTCCGCTTCTGCCATAATGAATGGCTGTTGCCAGAAACCGCACGCTGCGCTCAAACAGGCAGGCGCAAACGAGAGACCGCCATGCCTGCCCAAAGCAATCTCAAGCCGGTGCTGACGGCTGCTGACGTCAACGCGCTGATGGCGACCGTTTTCCCGCAACTCAACGACCAGTTCAACTTCTATGAGGCGTTGGAGGTGTTTCCAGGCGGCTGTGTCGTGCGGCTGAATGCCGACGAGCGCCATTTGCGTCCCGGCGGCACCGTCTCGGGTTCGGCGCTGTTCACGCTGGCCGACATAGGCGGCTATGTCTGCGTGCTTTCGCATGCCGGGCCGGATGCGCTTTCGGTCACTACCAGTCTCAACATCAATTTCGTCCGCAAGGCCGAGGCCGGACCGATCGACGGCCATTGCCGCATCCTGAAGCTGGGCAAGAGCCTGATGGTGTTCGATATCGACATCGTCGCCGGCCCGGAGGGACACACGGTAGCGCACGCAACGGGCACCTATTCGATCCCGCCAAGGCGGATTGGAGATGTGGTAAAATAATACCTTATTATCAAGTCATTGTTTTTGTTTTATTTTACCCCAGAGATGGCTTTTCACGCGCCTTGACGTAGTCGCCACCCTCCCCTATAAGCCCTCACGGAACAGCGGCCCGCAAAGGCCGCCGTTTTGTTATTGGCGACGGCAAGTGCCTTTCGCCAATCCAAGCAACAAGAAACGCCTTCTTTTGAAGGTCCGAACCGAAAGCAACAATCCATGGCAACCTTTTCGCAGAAGCCTGCGGATGTGGTGAAGAAGTGGGTGCTGATCGACGCCGAGGGTCTCGTCGTCGGCCGTCTCGCCACTGTCATCGCCAATCATCTTCGCGGCAAGCACAAGCCCACCTTCACCCCGCATGTCGACGACGGCGACAACGTCATCGTCATCAATGCCGACAAGGTGGTGTTCACCGGCAAGAAGTTCACCGACAAGGTCTATTACTGGCACACCGGCCACCCCGGCGGCGTCAAGGAGCGCACCGCGCGCCAGCTGCTCGAGGGTCGTTTCCCCGAGCGTGTCGTCGAGAAGGCCGTCGAACGCATGATCCCGCGTGGCCCACTCGGCCGTCGCCAGATGAAGAATCTCCGCGTCTATGCAGGCACGGAACATCCGCATGTCGCCCAGCAGCCCGTCGTCCTCGACGTGGCCAAGCTGAACGCCAAGAACAAGAAGGTTTCGTAAGATGGCTGAGCTTTCCTCGCTCGCAGAACTCGGAACTGCAACCGGCAATACCAACACCCAGCCGGCAGCACCCGTCCATGTCCAGAAGCTCGACAAATCGGGCCGCGCCTATGCCACCGGCAAGCGCAAGAACGCCATCGCCCGTGTCTGGGTGAAGCCCGGCTCCGGCAAGATCGTCGTCAACGACAAGGTGTTCGCCGAATATTTCGCACGCCCGGTCCTGCAGATGATCCTCAACCAGCCGATCATCGCCGCCAATCGCGCCGGCCAGTACGACATCGTCGCCACCGTCATCGGCGGCGGCCTTTCCGGCCAGGCCGGTGCCGTGCGCCACGGTATCTCCAAGGCGCTGACCTATTACGAGCCGGCGCTGCGCGCCGTACTCAAGAAGGGCGGCTTCCTGACCCGCGACAGCCGCGTCGTCGAGCGCAAGAAGTACGGCAAGGCGAAGGCCCGCCGGAGCTTCCAGTTCTCGAAGCGCTAAATACCCTATTTTCTATCGATTTTTTCAAAGGGGCTGCGTATTCGCAGCCCCTTTTGTTTGTCGACATAGCAATCCCGCATCTTCAGGTGACCCCACGTAATATTAGTAGTATCTTAATTACAGGCGCGTTCCAGACCCCAGGGCAGCAGCCAACTTCAAAGAGCGGGAGCTGTGCACGTTGCGACGCGCCGGCAACCTGACGCTCGCGAAGGAGGAGGCAATGCGCATCCATTCCAGCAGTGTATTTCTAGCAGCTGTCGCCGTGACTTGGGCATTCGCCGCGCCTGCGGCCGATAAAAGCGACGAGCAGCTGATCGAGAATGCGATTACAGCGGCACCGGAGGCTGTTGGCAAAAACGCCGCCGTCGTGAATTGGGAGATGAAGACGTTGAGGAAGGGCACCAACGGCTTCACTTGCATCCCGGACGACCCTGGCACTCCCGCAGACGACCCAATGTGCACGGATGAGAATGGAATGGCGTGGATGCACGCGATCATGTCCAAGAAGGAGCCGCCAGCAGGAAAGGTTGCCTTCGCCTATATGCTGAAGGGAGGCGATGCGGCCAGCAATACCGATCCCTTTGCAACCAAGCCGCCGGAAGGGGCCGAATGGCTGCATGACGGTCCGCACGTGATGGTCATGAATGCACCGGACTTGATGGCGTTGTATCCCCACGAGCCGAATCCGACGCAGCCATATGTCATGTTCCCCGGTACGCCGTACGCGCACCTGATGATCCCGGTCAAATAGTCCAAGCAAGACCTGCCGCGAAGCATAGCGGCAGGTCACCTGAGGGAAGGGAGCCGCGCTTATTTTCGGGCGCGGCTCTCCCGGATGTCAGGGCTGGCCGGCCGATACCTTGATGAAGTCGATAAACGCCCGCAGCGGCGCCGGTACGAGGCGCCGGCCAGGATAATAAAGGAACGGCCCGGAGAAGCTCTGCCACCACGGTTCAAGCACCGGTTCGAGCGCCCCGCTCTCGAAGTGAGGGCGCAGCCAATCCTCAAACAGGCTGACGATGCCTGTGCTGGCGATGGCTGCATCGACCTTGAGGTGGGTCGCCCCGCCCAGGGTCACGAGAAGCGGCCCACTTGGGTCGACCCGCACCACCTCGCCGTCGCGCTCGAACTCCCACGGCGGCATCGCACGGCTGGCAAAGCGGCCGCACAGGCAGGCGTGGCCGAGCAGGTCGCTCGGGTGTTGCGGCCGGCCATGACGATCCAGGTAGGCAGGGCTGGCGGCTGTAGCGAAGCGCTGCACGCGCGGTCCGATCGGCACGGCGATCATGTCCTGCTCCAGCCGCTCCTCATAGCGAATGCCGGCGTCACACCCCGCCGCCAGCACATCGACGAAGCTCTCCTCTGAGATCACCTCCAACCGGATGCCTGGATAGGCGGCGAGAAAAGGCGGAACGATGCCGGGCAGCACCAGCCGCGCCGCGCTGACCGGCACATTGAGGCGCAACGTACCTGCCGGCCTGTCGCGAAAGCCGTTCACCACGTCGAGGGCCGACTCCACCTCGGTCAAGGCAGGACCGAGCCGCGCCAACAGGCCTTCGCCGGCTTCCGTCAGGACAACGCTGCGGGTCGTCCGGTTGAGCAGCCTGACACCGAGCCGCGTCTCCAGGCGCCGCACCGCCTCGCTCAAGCCCGACGCACTGCCGCCGCTCATGCGCGCCGCATCGCGAAAACCCCTGGCGCGCGCTACGGTCACGAAGGCGTTCAGATCTCCAAGGTCGATATTCATTGTTCGCTATTCCGTACAGCCCGTGCAAATTGTACCCAATTATCATGAGATCGGACAGCGTGTATCTGTGCATCATCCCAGAAGGAGCAAAGATCATGTCCAGCATCGACAAGTCAGGCACATTCACTCTCGGCGACCGCACCGTGAAGCGGCTCGGCTACGGCGCCATGCAACTCGCAGGGCCGGGCGTTTTCGGTCCGCCCAAGGACCGTGACGCGGCATTGGCCGTGCTGCGCGAAGCCGTCGCGCAAGGTGTCGATCACATCGATACCAGCGATTTCTATGGTCCGCATGTCACCAACCGGCTGATCCGAGAGGCGCTCGCGCCCTATTCCGACGACCTCACAATCGTCACCAAGATTGGTGCCCGGCGCGGCGCGGACGGCTCGTGGATCCCGGCCTTCTCGCCCGAAGAATTGACCCAGGCGGTGCACGACAATTTGCGCAATCTCGGGCTCGACGTGCTGGATGTGGTCAACCTCAGAATCACATTCGACGTGCATGGCCCCGCCGAAGGATCGATCGAGGCGCAGCTCGCCGTTCTGGCCGAGCTTCAGCGGCAGGGCCTGGTGCGTCACATCGGGCTGAGCAACGTCACCGCTGCGCAGATCGCGGAAGCGCGGCGGATGGTCGAAATCGTCTGCGTGCAGAACCAGTACAATCTGGCGCACCGGGGCGACGATGCCCTGATCGACAAACTTGGCCGTGACGGCATCGCCTATGTGCCGTTCTTCCCGCTTGGCGGTTTCAACCCGTTGCAGTCGTCGACCTTGTCGAATGTCGCGGCGCGCCTCGGCGCCACGCCAATGCAGGTCGCACTCGCCTGGCTGCTGCAGCGTGCGCCCAACATCCTGCTGATCCCGGGCACGTCTTCCGTCGCGCATCTCAGGGAGAACCTCGCCGCGGGCGATCTCGCGCTGCCGGAAGATGCGCTCGAGGAATTGGACGGTATCGGCGGCAATGTCCCCGCTCACGCGTAGCGTGGCAATCACTCTGGTTCGTGCCAGGCGTTAGTTAATGCTGGCCGTGTTGGCCGGCTCGGACGGGCGCTTCTCACCGGCGTAGGGTACGCGAAAACCGTTCGCCGCCAGCCAACCGATGGCGGCCCTCGGTTCGTCGGTCTGGATGATGGTCGCGCCGCGCTCGACCCAGAAGCCGTAGGTCTCGCGCGGCAGGCTGGCCGCCACCGCCAGCTCGTCGCCGCGGCCGCCGGCGAGGAAGCCACCCGGCTTGTTGACGATGGCGTAGGTGTCGGCCCAGATGTGCCAGTCGCCCCTCACCGCCAGCGCGCGCATGCGCGGGCTGAACAGCGGACCGCCGGTCTCCGTCAGTGTCTCCGATCCCATGCGCCAGTTGATCATCTCGACTGCGCGCACCGGGAAGGCCTGGCTGACTTTCTCGGCAAACATGGCGTCGCGAACCGCGTCATCGGCGATGATCGGCATGAACTGGAAGCCGCTGCCGATCGCGTCCATGGCAGCCTTGACCGTGGTGATCCTCTCCGCACTCCACAGGTTCTCCTTGACGATCACCTGTTCGGCCATGCCGAGATCGCGCGCAACCGCAATCATGCCCGCCAGGCTATCGACATCGAGCTTGTTGTCGAGATTGATAAGGACCCTGTCCCTGGTCGCCATCAACATTTCGCCCAAGGTCGAGACCGTCTCGCCGGTAACGGCGCCGGTGCCTTCGATCACTAAACGGCACGTCTTGAGTTCGGCCAGCATTCGGTTGACCACCTCGCCCTTGCAGGTCGTGGTGCGGTCAAGCCAGCTGTCATGCATGACGACGAATTCGCCGTCCTTCGAGCGCCTGATGTCGACCTCGACGATTTCGGCCCCCATTGCGATCGACGCCTCGACGGCGGCGATCGAATTTTCGGGATAGAGCGTCTTGCCGGCCTGCATGCCACCGGCGCGGTGCGCGGCCACCATCACATGGTCGCGCCATTGGTTGGCGTGCTCGAACCGGTCGAGAATCTGCCTGGCGCGCGTTTCGCCTGCGGATGCATGACCAAGGGAGACCGCCAGCGCCGCGGAAAGCACAAGGCTCAGCCAAATCGTTCGCATGAGAATCGCTCCTTACCGGGATCGCACCCCGGTTAAGCGATGCCCGTGACAGGCAGGTGAACGAAGCCGGCTTGCAAATGCCTGAAAATCAGGTCAGCGCCGGCCGAAGCAGTCGGCGGCGACTTTCGGTTGCTTGCCAGGCAGTCTCCTGGCGAGCCATGCGGGGTTCGCCTGGCGAGCAAGGATTTGTGACCCGATCGAATGGCCATGATCCTCCGCAGGGGTCGCAATTCTGAGAATTATGTCCAATAAGGTTGCGCGTCGACGCACAGGAGATCTCTTCATGCCGCCAAGGACCATCGATCACGCCTTCACCACCCGCTCCAGGACGGGCGCGTCGTTCGAGCCGACCTATGCCGGCGCGCTGTCGTTCATGCGGCGCAAATATTCGAAGGACGTGAAGGATGCCGATGCAGTGGTGTGGGGCATTCCCTTCGACGCTGCGGTCACCAATCGGCCGGGCGCCCGTTTCGGACCGCAGGCGATTCGCCGCGCCTCGGCCATCCTCGACAACGATCCGCAATATCCGTTTTCGCGCGACCTGTTCGAACAGCTTGCCGTGGTCGATTATGGCGACTGCCTGCTCGACAGCGGTAATCACCAGAAGACGCCTGCCACGATCGAACGCGAAGCGGCGAAGATCCTGAAATCCGGCGCCTTTCTGCTGTCACTCGGCGGCGATCACTTCGTCACCTGGCCGCTGCTCAAGGCGCATGCCGCCGTCCACGGCCCGCTGGCTCTGGTGCAGTTCGACGCACACCAGGACACCTGGCCCGACGACGGCAAGCGCATCGATCACGGCTCCTTCGTCGGCCGTGCGGTCAAGGAGGGCATCATCGACCCCGACCGCTCGATCCAGATCGGCATTCGCACCCATGCGCCCGACACGTTCGGCATCAAGATCCTGTATGGCCATGAAGTGGAGGAAATGCGAGCGTCCGACATTGCCTATGCCATTGTCGACCGTACCGGCGGAAAGAAGACCTATGTCACTTTCGACATCGACTGCCTGGATCCGGCTTTTGCGCCCGGCACCGGAACGCCGGTCGCAGGAGGCCCGTCTTCGGCAAAGATCCTGTCGGTGCTGCGCCAGATCAACCAGGTCGATATCGTCGGCGCCGACGTCGTCGAGGTTGCGCCAGCCTATGATCACGCCGATATAACGGCAATTGCCGGCTCGATGGTGGCCATGCACTATCTCGGGCTGCTGGCGGAACGAAAGGTCCGGCTCGAGGAAATGAGCCAGGGCAATCACAGCGTTGCCGCATTGAATCAGGCAAGCGGCATATAGCTTTGAGACAACAGGAATTTTGACAGGCAATGAAACCGAAAATCTTCATCGACGGCGAACACGGCACCACCGGCCTGCAGATCAGGGCGCTGCTTGCCGAGCGCGGCGACCTGGAAATCATCTCCATCCCGACCGAGCGCCGCAAGGAAACGGCAGCGCGCGCCGAGTTCCTTAATGCCGCCGATGTCGCGATCCTCTGCCTACCGGACGCGGCCGCCAAGGAAAGCGTTGCGCTGATCGCCAATGACACCACCAAAGTGATCGACGCCTCGACAGCGCATCGTGTCGCCGACGGCTGGGAATATGGTTTCGCCGAAATGGATAAGGACCAGGCGAGGAAGATCGCTTCGGCGAAGCGCGTCGCCAATCCAGGCTGCTGGCCGCAAGGACCAATCGCGACGCTGCGGCCACTGGTTGCGGCGGGGCTGTTGCCGGCCGATTTTCCGGTCACCGTCAACGGCATTTCCGGCTATTCCGGCGGCGGCCGACCGATGATCGAGGATTATGTCGCCAAGGGCGAGGATGCGCCGGAATTCCTGCCCTACGGGCTGACGCTGCAGCACAAGCACGTGCCTGAGCTCAGGACCTATGCCAGGCTTTCGTACGATCCGATCATGCAGCCGGCGGTCGGCAATTTCGCGCAAGGCATGATCACCGTGGTGCCGCTGCAACTCGGCGGCCTCGACCATGTGCCGACCGGCGCCGAGCTTCACGCGGCGATCGCCGATCATTTCGCTTCCATCGATGGCGGCGTGGTCGAGGTGGCGCCGTATCTGCATCAGGAACGCGTGCCTGAGATCGATCCGGAGATCTATAACGGCACCAACCGGATGAAGCTCTACGTCTTCGCCAATGACGATCGAGCGCAGGCGCTGCTGCTTGCGGTCTACGACAATCTCGGCAAGGGCGCCTCGGGCGCCGCCGTGCAGAACATGGATCTGATGCTCGGCCTCTGAATGGATGCGCCGGCATTTCCGAAGCGCTGGAAGGTCGGCGCGCCCGAACTGATCGTCGAAACGTTCAGCAGCCGCATCTGGAAGGTCGCGCGCGAGGACGGCTCGCCGGCAATCGTCAAGGATCTAAAGCCTTTCGACGATGTCGAGGACGAGTTGCGTGGCGAGCATTTCCTCGCCTGGCGACGCGGCGAAGGCGCGGTGCGGTTGCTCGGCCGCGACGGCCACCGCATGCTGCTCGAATACGCCGGCGAAACCTCGCTGTCACAGATCATTGTGGATCAGGACGACAATACCGCCACCACCATCGCGGCGGAGGTGATGGCCAGACTGCTCTCGCCGTCGACGCGTCCTGCCCCGCCGGACCTTCAGCCGCTGCGGACACGGTTTTTCAGCCTGTTCAAAAAGGCAAAGGCCGATCGCGCCGCCGGCGAAAGGAGCCTGTATGTCCAAGCTGCCGAAATCGCGGAACGGCTGTTGTCCAATCCGCATGACGTGCGGCCGCTGCATGGCGACCTGCATCACGACAACATCATGCACGGTCCGCGCGGCTGGCTGGCGATCGACCCGAAGGGCGTTCTCGGCGACCCGGGCTTCGATGCCGCCAACATGTTCTACAACCCACTCGACCGAGACGATCTTTGCCTCGATCCGCGGCGGATCGCCCATATGGCGCAAGTCTTTGCCGCAACGCTCGGCCAGACGGCGCCCGCCATACTGGACCACGCCATCGCTTATGGCTGCCTGTCGGCTGCATGGCACCATGAAGATCGCAATGCGGTCGACGAAAACCGCGAACTGGCGATTGCCGCGGCAATCCTGCGGGTGCGGCTCAGCCTCTGAGAGCAATCTGGTGGGGCAGCGGGTAAGCGCCCTTGGTACCGCGCCAATGCGCGGCGGCGAAGCCCAGCAGAACCAGCGCGAATGCCTGATGCGTCAGGGCCATGTGCAGCGGCACTTGCATCAATAGCGTGCCGATGCCGATCGACGCCTGCACCGCGACGATCAGGAACAGCAGCGTCGCACGCCGGGCATGCGTCGTGCCTGGCAGACGCCGGCGAGTCGCAATCATGTGCCAGAGCGCGACCGCGAAGATCGTGTAGGCGCCGACCCGGTGGACGAACTGCACCGTCTTCGGATTTTCGAAGAAATTGCGCCATGCCGGCTCGAGCAGCAGCAGGTCGCCGGGGACCAGCTTGCCGTCCATCAGCGGCCAGGTGTTGTAGCTCAAGCCGGCGTCTAGCCCTGCGACCAGCCCGCCGAGATAGATCTGGACCAGCGCCAGCAGCACCAGGAAGCCCGCCAGACGTTGCGTCGAGCGGTCGGCGGCAGGTTCCGAGTGCGGCGCCAGCCCACGCGCGACCACCATGGTCGCCGTGAAGATAAGTGCCGCCAACGTCAGATGCGTCGCCAGCCGGTACTGGCTGACGGAAACCCGGTCAACCAACCCGGACGCCACCATCCACCAGCCTATCGCGCCCTGCAGGGCGCCGAGAAGGAGGATGCCCGACAATTTCGTGCCGAGGCCCCGCTCGATGCGGCGCGTCGCCCAGAAGAACAGCAGTGGCAGGGCGAAGACCACACCGACACTACGTGCCAGGATGCGGTGCACCCATTCCCACCAGAAGATCGATTTGAACGCCTCGATGCTCATGCCCTTGTTGAGTTCGGCATATTGCGGGATCTGCTGGTAGCGCACGAACTCCTCCTGCCACTCGGCATCATTGAGCGGCGGAATGACGCCGTGTATCGGCTGCCATTCGGTGATCGACAGGCCGGAATTGGTGAGCCTTGTAGCGCCGCCGACCAGTACCAGCCCAAACAGCACCAGGAGCACGACATAGAGCCAACCGCGTACCAGCGCGCGGTTGCGAAGGTCGCGATCGCGGGCGGCGAAAGGCGCAGCATCGGATATGGCAGCAGCCATGGATTTGTCCCGGCAGTTGAATTCGCGGATTGGTGAACCATCGCAACCCGGCTTGCAAGACCGGACAGCGCGGCACGCCGTCGCGCCGTTTCTGGCGGGTTGCGCGTATTGGCTGTTCGGCCTAAGCGATAACGATCAACGAGATCGCGCCATGCCCATTCGCCTGAAAAAGCTGATCGGAAGCTTCCTGCTGGTAGTGCTGGTCATAGTCTATGCGCTGGTCGCCTCGATCGTGGCGGTCGCCCAATTGTCGCAGTCCGGGCCGCTGGCGCACTTCGTCTTCTTCCTGCTCAGCGGGCTTTTGTGGGTGCTGCCGGCGATGGGGATCATCAAGTGGCTGATCCTGGAGCCGCGGCCGAAGAGCCGAGGTAACAGTTAGATCGTCACCACCGTCTTGCCGGCATTGGCCAGCGGCGTCGTGACGCCCGACAGCATGGTTCGGATGTGGGCGACGCTCTGATAGCGGCCGTTGACCGAAATGCGCGGCAGGGCATGCAGGAACCCAGCATGCTCGGCGCGGAGTATGCCGTGGCGGGTCGTCACCGCCGAGGCATAGCCGGCATCGCGGACTAGGCCCACTTCGCGGCGGCCGACGGCGCTGGCATACCCATAGGGATAGGCGAAATGGCGCGGCTCCTCGCCGAGTTTGGCCTGCAATATGCGCTTGACGTCGCCGATTTCATGTCGCGCGTCGCTCTCGGAAAGCCGCTTCAGATTGCAGTGATTGACGCTATGTGCGCCGATCGTCACCAGCGGGTGCTCGGCCATGGTGCGGATCTCGTCCCAGTTCATCAGCGTGCTCGGGCGCGGACCACCCAACACGATGCCGTTCGAGCGCGCCAGATCCCGCAACACCGCGCGCTGGTCCTGCTCGCGCACCTTCAGCGTCAGATGAGCATGCAGGCGCGCATTGGCCTGGACCTTTTTTCCCGGACTAGAGCAGTCGATCGTCACCGGGCCATCCGGCGTCGTCAGCGTCAGGCGATCGCGCGCATTGACGATGTCCTCGACCACGTCCCACCACAAATCGGCAGCGCCGTCGATAAGTCCCGGCGCGACGTAGATGGTGATCGGCGCGCCGTGTTTCTCCAGCACCGGCAGCGCCTCGGTCATATTGTCTCGATAGGCGTCGTCGGCCGTGATCGTCGCAAACTGGCCGTCCTTGTCGCCAGCCTTGATGCGCTCGATCGCCTCGTCCAGCGTGACGAAACTGTAGCCGTTCGCCTTCATGTCGGCGATCACGGCGTCGAGAAACCCAGGCGCGATGTTCAAGTGGCGGTTGACGCCGTTCGGCTTTTCCGGTGTTGCGGTGACCCGATGCAGCATCAGGATGGCGCCGAGGCCGCCGATAAATGGTTTAGCCAGCGGAGCGAGACCGGAATAACGGGCGAGATTGAGCGCCAGTTTGCGGATTGCCTCGCCCCCGTCGATCATTCATTCACCTTTTGCGCCTAAGCTCATCAAGCATGGAATGCGCCTGCGCGGACCCCCAATCGCGACGAATACGCCCTAAGGATTGAGGTATGGTTGACGCCACCGCGTCATTTGACGGCAATCGGCTGGCAAGCAGCGAGGCGTCGCCGTGTGCCTTGCCGGCCGGCAAGGCCGGCCTGTCAACCTCGGTCGCCGATGGTGCGGCGCTGGCGGGGTACGCAGAATTCTGCCATTCGGCGCTTTTTGCCCCGGCGCAGAGCGCAGGCTGGATCCTGAACTGGGCCGCACGTACCGGCGCCGACGTTGTCGTTGCGACGCTGCGCGCCGACGACAGGCCGGTCTTCTCGTTGGCGCTGGAGGTCACTCGCGGTGGAGCGTTTCGCATCGCCCGCTTCATGGGCGGCCGCCATGCCAACGGCAATTTTGCCGCCGCCGACCCGCAATGGCTGGCGAATGCCGATAGTGCGGCGATCCGCTCGATGCTGGCTGCGATTGCCAAGGCGCGGCGCGACATCGATCTGGTCGCACTAGAGCGGCTGCTGCCCGATCTCGACGGCGTTGCCAACCCGCTCTCCGCCTTGTCGCATTTTTCGAGCCCCAATCTGTCGCTGGCCGCCAGTCTTATAGGAGGATTTGATGCACTGCTCGCCCGCGTGAGCGGCAAGCGCAGGCGCAAGAAACATCGCTCGCAGGCGCGCAAGTTCGAGGCCGTCGGCAGCTATCGTCGCGTCGAGGCGAAGACTGCGGACGAGGTGAACAGGCAGCTCGATGCCTTTTTCGAGATGAAGGAATTCCGCTTTCGCAAGATGGGTATCGCCAATGTTTTCGGTGGAGCGGAGGTGCGCGCTTTTTTCCGCTCGCTGTTTGCCGACGCGCTTCAAGAGGAAGATCCGTCGTTCGTCCTGCATGGGCTGGAAGTCGCCGGCAAACTTCGTGCAGTCACCGGATCGAGCCGCTCGGGCAAGCGGCTGATCTGCGAATTCGGGGCGATTGCCGAGGACGACCTCGCACACACCAGCCCGGGCGACTTCCTGTTCTTTGAGAACATCCAGGAAGCCTGCGAGGCGGGTTTCAAAATCTATGATTTCTCGGTTGGCGACGAACCCTACAAGCGATTGTGGTGCGATGTCGAAACGCAGCATTTCGAGGTGCTGGTTCCGCTGACGCTGAAGGGTCGTGCGCTGGCGCTTGCGCTCAGGCACGGCGCAAGCCTGAAGGCATTCATCAAGCACAGCCCAATGGTCTGGAAGCTGACCAAGCTGCTGCGCCGCAAAGCCGTGGGGCGGACAGCACCGGCCGCAGGCGAAGACGACAGCTGATTTCGATTTGAGAAAACTGCCTCAGGCGGCCGAGCGCCGTCCCGGCATTGGCCCCGGCGCCACATGGCCGATTGGCGTGACCAGCGTCAGGTCAGGATAGCCGCTCTCGATGAGCGCGACCGCGGCCAGCGTCACCTCGTCGTCCGGCTCCAGCATGGAGAGCAGGACCTCGGTCCCCTCGCCCACCAGGCGGCTGATGCCTTGCGCGTCGGCCGGCCCGCATTCGACCACGACCAGATCATAGGCGGTGGTCAGCGACTGCATGATGATCGGCAGCCGGTCGGCGGCGCGCATGGCGCGAACCGGATCGGCTGTGCCGACGGGAATAACGTGGCAGTCCGAATAGAGATCGGGGTGGATCACATCGCTGAACTGCGCTTGCGAGGCGAGCAGATCGGTGATGCCGGGAAACAGCCCGCTGTCCAGCATCGGCCGCGAGGCGGCACCCGAAGCGGTGAGATCAAGCAGCAGCACGCGTAGCCCGGCGTCAGAGACCGCACGCGCCACCAGCACCGCCGAGGCGGCCGCCTCGTCGCCTTCCGGCGACACGAATATGGCGCGGGCGGCACCGGTGGCGATCAGTTTTTCCGCGGCCTTGTCGATGTCGACCTCGCCGAGGACAGAACGTGCCGGTTCAATGTCTGCAGCAGCCATTTCAGAGTACTCCGGTTCGATTTTCTCGGCAGCCGCTTCCGCCACCGCGACGGGTTCCGGCTCCACTTTGGTCTCGATAATCTTGTCGTCGTCGGTCTCATCGATCTCGGCGGCTGCCGGTTCGGGCCGGGCAATCGGTGGGTCGGGCTCGGCCATTACGCGTTCGGCCTGGACAGCCGGCATCGCAACCTGCTCGATGCGCTCGAAATGGGCACCGGCGGCCGGACGCATGGCGCGGCCGGAAAACAGTTCCTGCAGCAGCGTGACAATCGCCATGATGAGCAACGAGCCGACAAAGGCCGCACTGACAATCGGACCAATCTTGGGGAAATAGGGTTCGGCCGGCACCTGGGCCTCCGAAAATACGCGAGCATCGACAGGCAGGTAGTTGCGATCCTTGCGTGCAGCCGCCTGGAGATAGCTGGACGAATAGAGATCGAGCTGCTGACGCTTGGTCGCTGCATCACGCTGCAGCGCATCGAGTTCCACCTGCTCTTCGCCGGCGCGGGCGGACGCCGCCTTCAGCGTGTTGACGTCTGCCACGAGTTGAGCCTCTCGCGCCTTCGCCGTCTCGGCCTGCGCCATCAGACCCTTCATGATCTTTTCCGCTTCGTTGCGGATTTGGCGGTCGAGATCGGCGAGCTGCGACTTCAGCGCGCGGATGCGCGGATGGTTGTCGAGCAAGGTGGTGGAAAGGTCGGCGATGTTATTCTTGAGTTCGACTTGCCGCTCGCGCAGGCGCTGGATCAGTTCGGAAGACAACACCTCCGGAACGGCATCCAGCGAGCCGCCATTGCGCAGCGCCCTGCGCACGCCGTCAGCGGTCGCTTCCGCCGAAGCGCGATTGGCGCGCACGCGTGACAGTTCGCTCGACAATTCGGACAGCTGCTGGGTGGCAAGCACCGAATTGTTGCCGCCCATCAAAAGATCGGACTGCGCACGGAATGCGGCAACCTTGGCTTCCGCCTCCTTCACCCGGTTCTGCAGATCCGCGATTTCCGGCGCCAGAAAGTCGGTGGCGGCGGAATTCGATTCGAGCTTGGCATTGCCCTTGGAGGCGATATAGGCATTTGCAATGGCGTTCGGGATCGCGGCGGCAAGCTTTGGATCCTCTGACGAGAACTCGATTGCGATCGCGCGGGTTTTTTCAACGCCATAGACGTTGAGCTTCTCATGCATTGCGTCCAGCACGCGCTCTTCCAGCGGAATCTCGAACGGATCGCTTTTCAAGCCAACAAGGACAAGGGCGCGGCTCAGCGCCGACATCTTCAGCGCCTCGTCGAATTCGGGCAATTTCGCCAGGTTGAGCTTCGCCGCCACCTGCTTGAGGATGTCGGGGGACGAGATGATCTGGACCTCGGTGGCCACAGCCTCTTCGTCGGGAATCGACCGCTCGTTGCCGTTGGCCCCGGCTGGCCGCGTGAACTCCGATTCTCGAGGCCCGATCTCCAGCTTGGCTGCCGCCTTGTATTCGGGCGTTGCAAGCCAGGCGAGCGCAAAGGCCAGGCCGGTTACAACCAGCGCGACGACAAGGATGCGCAGCCAGTTTCGCGCCAGGCTGGCGAAAAGCTGCCTGAGATCGACGTCGACATCTGCGGCCGCGGATTGAACGGACATGCATCCCTGCTCCGGTACTGAGTCAGCATGCACCGTAAACAACTATGGTAACTCAGCCGTTAATATCGCGGTAAGAACCTGTTAGGCTCTACTAACAATCAGCAAACAAGAGGCTGAAAACCATCTGCATTTGTCGATCCGGCCCGCATCGGCCGCGCGCCTTTACCGGCCATTAACCCTAACAGGATGATAACCGAGCTCGATCGTTAAGGTTTGCCGCAGAGTCGCCGGCTATTCAAAGGTACGTGTCCGCTCATGAAAAGCACTGCTCCCCTTTTCCGCGCGCTGCTTGCCGTATCGATGCTTTCGGGCTGCTCCAGCTACCGGCCGACGCCGGCCGCATTCCATGAAGTTCTCGACCAGCCCTATCGCCTCGGCGCCGGCGACCGCGTCCGCGTAACCGTGTTCGAGCAGGAAGGACTGACCAATACCTACAGCGTCGACCAGTCCGGCTATCTCTCGCTGCCGCTCGTCGGCAACGTGCCGGCGCGCGGCCACACCGCCCAGCAGCTCGAGGGCGAGATCGCCGAGAAACTGCGCCAGGGTTATTTGCGGGATCCCGATGTTTCGGTCGAAATCGATCGCTACCGGCCGATCTTCGTCATGGGTGAAGTGGGTGCGGCGGGGCAGTATTCCTACGTTCCAGGCCTGACCGTACAGAAAGCCGTCGCCATCGCCGGCGGGTTCACGCCGCGCGCCAACCAGGAAAGCGTCGACATCACCCGCGACATCAACGGCAAAGTGATAACCGGACGCGTGGTGACCTCCGATCCGCTACTACCCGGCGATACAGTCTATGTTCGCGAACGCCTGTTTTGATGTGCTGACCAAGTGGCGGACACACTCAGGATCGTCCACTGCTTTCGCTCACCGGTCGGAGGCATCTTCCGGCATGTGCGCGACCTGACCGAGGCTCAGGTCGCCGCCGGCCATGCCGTCGGCATCGTCTGCGATTCGACCACTGGCGGCGATTTCGAGGAACGGCTGTTCGAACAGATGAAAGGCAGCCTGGCGCTCGGCATTCATCGCACCCCGATGCAGCGGCATGTCGGGCCAGGCGATCTCGCTTCGGCCCGGCGCACCTATAGGATCATAAAAGAATTGCGGCCGGACGTGCTGCACGGGCATGGCGCCAAAGGTGGCGCCTATGCCCGTCTGTTCGGCTCATTGTTGCGGGTATCCAGGTCTCGCGTAGCCCGCCTTTATTCGCCGCATGGCGGCTCGCTTCACTATGACGAGACCACCGCCATGGGGAAGCTGTTCTTCGCGCTTGAGCGCTTCATGGCTCGCTTCACCGATTGCCTGCTGTTTGTTTCCGATTATGAGCGGCGGACTTATCGCAGGAAGGTCGGCGAGCCGCCCATTCCGAACGCTCTCGTCCACAACGGCCTGCGCGCCGCCGAATTCGAGCCGGTGCGGACCGAGCACGATGCGGTTGACCTCCTCTATATCGGCATGATGCGAGACCTCAAAGGCCCGGACATCTTCATCGATGCGCTGGGGCTAGCCGCGACACGCCTCGGCCGCCCATTGAGGGCGCTGATGGTCGGCGACGGCGACGACCTGCCGCGCTATCGCACCCAGGTGAATCAGCTCGGCCTCAAGGTCAGCTTCCTGGCGCCGATGCCGGCCAGGCTCGCCTTCACGCTGGCCGAACTGGTCGTCGTTCCCTCGCGCGCGGAAGCCATGCCCTATATCGTTCTGGAAGCGCTCGCCGCCGGCAAGCCGATCATCGCGACGGCGGTCGGCGGCATACCGGAAATCTTCGACACCGGCTCGCCTGCCCTGATCCGGCCCGACCCGCGCGAACTCGGCGACAAGATAAGCGCCGCATTGGCCGATCTCGACACCTACAAGGGCCTGATGCCCGGCCTCGCCGACCTCAAGGCACGCTTCGGCGCCGATGTAATGGCCGCTGAAATCGAAAAGGCTTATTTCGCCGCGCTCAAACAATAGAGCAACGGCTGCAAAAGGCCCCCCGGTGAAAGCGTCTCCAAAGCCATCTGTTGTTTCAAGGGTTTCTTAGCTCTCTTTTGCTATTCACCTGAGGGAAACCTGCGGACGCCCCATGAACGAAATCGACCCAGCGCGCCGTTTTTCGCTAGACGCGGTGCGCAAATTCGACGCCCCTGCCGAGAACAATACGGCCGGCGGCATGAACGATGTTGCCCGCCAGGTCGCCTCGCAATACCGGCGCGATACGATGTCGCCGATCATGGTGAGCGGCGTCCTGCGTATGGTGGAATTCGCGCTGCTGTTGGTGTCAGGTCTTGCCGTCTATTTCTATTATGTCGGCTTTTTCAACTATCTTGCCTGGCAATACTCACTGACAATCGCCGCCACCTCGTTCCTCGCGGTCGTTCTGTTCGACGTCACCGACTGCTACCAGATCGTCGCGTTGATGCGGCCGATCGCCAATTTCGGCCGTCTCCTGCTGGTCTGGGCCGGAACATTCGCCTTGATGGCGCTCACCGCCTTCACCATGAAAATGTCGGAAGACTATTCGCGCCTGCTCTTCGGCACGTGGTTCGTCGTCGGCTTCGTGCTGATCCTGGGTCTCCGCCTGGTGATGTCGAAGCTGATCAGGCGCTGGGCACGCGACGGGCGGATGGAGCGCCGCGCCGTCATCGTCGGCGGCGGCAAGGCGGCGGAGGTACTGATCCGCTCGGTCGAAAGGCAGCCCTACAACGACATCCGCATCTGCGGCATCTTCGACGACCGGGGCGACAAGCGGTCGCCGCCGGTTGTCGCCGGTTATCCCAAGCTCGGCACGATTTCCGAACTCATCGAATTTGCCCGCATCGCGCGCATCGACATGCTGATCGTATCGCTGCCGCTGACCGCCGAATCGCGCGTGCTGCAGTTATTGAAGAAGCTGTGGGTGCTGCCGGTCGACATCCGGCTATCGGCGCATTCGAACGCGCTGCAGTTCAGGCCGCGCGCCTATTCCTACATTGGCTCGGTGCCGATGCTAGATATCTTCGACAAGCCGATCAACGACTGGGATTCGGTCGCCAAGCGCGCCTTCGACATCGTCTTTTCGATCATCGGCATCATCGCGTTCTCGCCGGTGATGCTGGCGACCGCAATCGCGATCAAACTCGACAGCAAGGGGCCGGTGCTGTTCCACCAGAAGCGGCACGGCTTCAACAACGAGATCATCGAGGTCTACAAGTTCCGTTCGATGTACACCGACAAGGCGGACCCGACGGCGAAGCAGACCGTGACCAAGAACGATCCACGCGTCACCCGTGTCGGGCGCTTCATCCGCAAGACCTCGATCGACGAACTGCCGCAGTTCTTCAATTCGCTGTTCGGCTCGCTGTCGCTGGTCGGGCCGCGCCCGCACGCCATTGCCGCGCAGTCGCACAACCTCCTCTACAATGAGGTGGTCGACGGCTATTTCGCCCGTCACAAGGTCAAGCCCGGTGTGACCGGCTGGGCGCAGATCAATTGCTGGCGCGGCGAGATGGATACCAACGAGAAGATTCGCATGCGGACGGAATACGACCTCTACTACATCGAGAACTGGTCGCTCCTGTTCGACCTCAAAATCCTGTTCCTGACGCCGATCCGCCTGCTCAACACGGAAAACGCATATTGAGCGCGACGGCCTATGAATTGTCGGCTGCGGCGGTCAACGCCAAGCTGATTGCACTGATTGCGTCGGGGGCGGTTTTCCTCGGCGTCTTCCTGTCCGGCTTCGTCATTGCCGAGCCCGCGCCGTACGACCTCTATATGATCGGGCTGATCGTGGTGTGGCCCTTGTTCGGCCTGCGCATACAGCGCGTGGCGGTGCCGCTGCTGGTGCTGCTGGTTATCATGAACATCGGCGGCATGATCTCGATGACGCAGATGTCGGACCTCGCCGGCACGCCGCTCTATCTCGCCGTCTCGCTGTTCCTGGCCCTCACCGCGGTTTTCTTCGCTTCCGTTACGGCCGTCCGGCCCAGTCTCTATCGGGTGATCTTCGTCGCCTATGTGGTGTCGGCGGTGCTGACTTCGCTGGTCGGCATAGCCGGCTATTTCCATGCCTTTCCAGGAGCCGAGATCTTCACCAAATACGACCGCGCCGCCGGCGCCTTCCAGGACCCGAACGTGTTCGGGCCTTTCCTGGTGCTGCCTGGCATCTACCTGCTCTACCTGCTGCTTACCGGTTCGGTCGCGCGCATGCCGCTATTGGCGGTGCCGCTGCTGATCATCACCGCCGGCATCTTCTTTTCCTTTTCGCGCGGCGCCTGGGGCATGTTCGCCGTTTCGGCGATCCTGCTGACCGGTGCCTTGTTCCTGCAGAGCGCCAGCGGCAAGTTCAGGCTGCGCGTCGTCGTCATGACCATCGCCGCCGTCGGACTGCTGGTCATCGCGATGATCGTCATCCTGCAACTGCCGGGCGTCGCGGAGATGTTCTCGAACCGCGCGCAACTCGAACAAAGCTACGACACCGCCCGCCTCGGCCGCTTCGCCCGCTATACGATCGGCTTTCAGATGGCACTGGAGCATCCGTTCGGCATCGGCCCGCTCGTGTTCGGCAAGATGTTCGGCGAGGACACCCACGACATCTGGCTGAAGATGCTGATGGATTACGGCTGGCTCGGCTTCGTGTCGTTCCTGACGCTGACGTGCTGGACGATCGCCGCCGGCTTCCGCATTCTGCTGCGCGACCGGCCGTGGCAGCCTTATCTTCTATGCGCCTACGTCGCCTTCATCGGCAATATCGGGCTCGGCACCTTCATCGACATCGACCACTGGCGCCATGTCTACCTGCTGCTTGGCCTGATCTGGGGTGCCATCGCGCTCGAATACCGCCACCAGTGGCAGTTGCGGGCGGCGCAGCGACCGGCAATCCCCGTTGCTGTTACTTCAGGCAGGATAGCAACCGAATTCGGTTGACCGGAGCCGGTCTATCACGATACATCGCGACCGGTCCGGAGTGTAGCGCAGCCCGGTAGCGCACTTGACTGGGGGTCAAGGGGTCGTCGGTTCGAATCCGGCCACTCCGACCATTAAAATCCAAAGGCTTAGCCAGTTTTCCCCCAAACTGGCTATACAGACAATAGCCGCATTGCAGCCAGCGCAGCGTACGCAGGCGCGTGATCTCATCGAGGAATCGATCACGCATCACTTAGGCGCGAGGCACGGAGGCTGACGTCTAGCCAGAAGCCCACCGAGAAACCGCGCGGTAATGGCTAGGTAAGGTTTGCTGCGTACGCCAACCTTCACCGTGAGCCCGTGTTCCAGCTTCAATGAAAAAAGGTCCCGCCGCACATGCCAGAACGGCGGGACTCGATCAGGCGCCTTGCATCAGGCAGGGGTGACTCGGGGGTTGGGCATGCCCGGTGCGCGCGGATCGTAGTGAACCCTAGGCGCATCAGCTGCAATGCGTCCACCAACCGTCGGTTGGAAAGAACTAGTTCAATGCCGATGGCTGGCCTGACCTGAACAAGCGCCTGCTCAAGGCTTAGTTTCTTCCCGGGGAGGAGCTTTTTGGTCAGGACAATCAGGATAGGGCAATTCTTTACACGGAGAGGGCCGGTCGCGAACGCCGCCATAATGTTCCGCGAGTTTTGCGAAACCGTAGGCGAAGGCGAAAAGAAGCGCGAGGACAACCGCTATTCGGACGGCCATCCCGTATTGTAGCAGTATCCTCCCATTGGAGCGCGCGGCGTTTTGGTACGATTGAATGTTGAGTTCGAAAAAGGTTGGTTTTAGTTGAATCGCCGTCGTCCGCAGTTGTAAGGGCGAGCGGACGCTTCGAAGATGCCACGCGCTTTCGCCCTTTCAGGAGAGATGCAATGTCGCTTCAAGGAGTTGCCTGTCCTGCCGAGCTGACCATGTTGACCAGGGCACTTGATGCCCGATGCCGTGAACTAGGCCTCGCTGACGGCGATCCAGGCAGAGACGTGCTCGGCCGCAGGGTGATGGATTTATTTGAAAGCGGTCAGCTCAGCGCCGAAGATTTGAGACTGGCTCTGAGCGGCGAGATCTTTAACGCCAAAAATCCTATGGCCGCAGCCGGTGGGCTTTGATACGGCAAGCGGCTATCCGCGCAACCAATTGAATTGCTGGGCCAGCGTAGGCTTCCGTGTGCGCAAGAGCGCGTGTGAACAAATGTGATTTTGCGGTCGGCGCCAGACGGGCTAACTTTACCCATCGAACGAAAGAGGAGAGTGACCATGAAGACATTCCTCGCAATGGCTGCGGCACTGACCATGTCCATATCAGCTGCCTCTGCGGACTGCCCCGCGCATTCCAAGGTCCAGGCATCGGTCGACACGCAGACGAAGACAGCGAGCGTCGACAAGGCCGATATGTCGACTGTCACGGACGCTCAGACGATCAAGAAAGAAGAGTCGCAGAAGACCGAATAGCGGTAGCGCTCAGCGGGTCCCAGGACCCGGATAAATGGCTACTGGCAAACATCCACCCATTCTGCGCCAACGAGTTCCGCCATGCGTTGCGGGCTGAGCCGCACGGCGGCGTTGGTTGCGCCTGCGGCGGGGACAACTTCGTCAAAGGCGCGCAGCGAGATGTCGCAATAGACCGGCAGCGGTGATGGCAGGCCGAACGGACATACGCCGCCGACGGGATGACCGGTCGCGGCGAACACCTGCTCGGCGTCCAGCATTCGCGCCTTGCCGCCGAACCGGTCCTTGAACTTGCGGTTGTCCAGCCTGGAGACCCCGCCGGCCACGATCAGCATCGTCTGGTCGCCGGCGCGCAAGCAGATCGTCTTGGCGATCTGCGCCGGCGCTACGCCGTGCGCTTCGGCTGCAAGAGGCACCGTCGCCGAGCTTGCCTCCGTGACGATGACGTCAATGTCGGGCGCGTGTGCGGCGAAGAAGGCGCGAACGGATTCGAGGCTCATCTCCAGCAATTTCCGTCTGGCGTCGCCGTGGCGGCCGGCAAGTCTACTACGTGGCCGAAAAAAACGAAGCCCGCCAGGGCGACCCATGGCGAGCTCGTGGAACAAAAGCATGGCACGCCGCTACGACACGGATCGCCTTTTGGCGTGCAACACGGCTTCATCAAACAGAGCGCTTTCCGGAAACTGAAGCGCGGAGGCAATACGCCGACGTTTCGAGGGATCGGCATCCTTGCCGCTTTCAATGTCGGCAATCTCATAGGCTGCCAGCCCGCACGCCAGGGACAGCTCTTCGATGCTGTATCCACGGGCTTCCCGGGCGGTTCGGACAGCACTGCGTTCAGGCGTAACCGCGCTCGCCGCCAGTTCGGAGTAAGGTTCGCGTTTTGCTATTTGGGGCATTGGCAACTCCGTGGGATGAAAGAGTTAGATCAAATCATGTTGTTGCCTGAGACGATCGGGAGAATGCCCGCTCGCCGGTGATTTGCCAAGCATCAAAGATAGCGTCACGGCATCGTGAACCGACGCCGGAATGAAGGCGGATGCCGGCGAGCCGACATCTGGCCGGATCGTCGGCAGACACAGTCCGGAAACAAAATTCTACAGGCCGGAAAAACTACCGAAAAACTCCAAGGCGATAGTCCCAACTGCAGCGCTCGAGTCACCAACCTGAATCAGTGACGCTCAAATTCCGCCTGCGCAAAAAGGAAACGATGTCATGAAGAAGCCTCTTCTCTCCGCCCTTGGACTTGCAATCGCACTTGCCCTTTCAATGCCGATCATCGGCGCAAGCAGCGCGAACGCAACGACGATGCAGACCACCGTCAAGAAGCATCACCGCCATCACTACCATCACCGCGTCCACCACTACCGCCACCACCACAAGAAGGTTGTGGCGAAGAAGTACTGAAAACACCCTCGGGCGAACGACCGGCAAGCAGGCGTTCTGGTCCTTGACCAAGGGCGGCGCGCTTGCCGGGTTTGCCGTGTCGGCGAAAAATGGCGGCGGTCCGCCGACCACCGCCATTTGCTTATCTCAACGTGCCGACCTTGAACGCGCTCGCGGCACGTTTTGCTGCCGGCCAGTGAGGAACAGACTGGCGACGAGCCCGACCAGAACCAGCCCGACAGCGGCCGCTGTCGCCGGGTGATCTCGGGCGGTCTGCTCGATCGCCCGGCCTTGCCTTCTGATTGCCGGCAAGGCGTGGCCGAGCCGCTCAGTGATATCCGAATAATAATCCGACGCGGTATCGCGCCCGTCTTCGTAAAAGGCGCCGCCCTGCTTCAACACGGCTTTCTTCAAGGTGGCCAGTTCCCTGGTCAAGGCCGCGACCTGCTTGTTCAGATCGGTGTCGGAGATGCTCGAAAGCGATGCCATGACGTGCTTCCTTCATCTGCAGAAGGAAGCCTAACGCATGACCCTGAAGACCGTTCCGGTCAACCCGGCGGGCTCTAGCGAACCTGATCGAGCAGGCGCTTGCATTCCAGGAGGTCGAATAGCGCCTCCTGCAGCAAAGCGCGATTGTCACGGGAAAGTTTTGACGTGTCCGGCGGAACCGGGCCTTCCTCGTCGGTCTTGCCTATGCCGAAAAAACGACGGCTGGGTTTCACCCTCGGCTGGCCGACCAGCATTTCGTCGTCCGGGCCGCGCGGCTGCGCCGCTTGCGTCAGCGGTACCGCGTCAGCCTGTCGGCGCTGCGAGATCGCCTCGACCGCCGCCATGTCGCCACTGCCGACGGCGATCAGAAACTGGTTGCCGTTCTCGCGCAACAGCTTCTGCACGCCCTTGATCGTATAGCCCTGATCGTAGAGCATATGGCGAATACCCTTGATCAGCTCGACGTCCTGCGGACGGTAGTAGCGGCGGCCGCCGCCGCGCTTCATCGGCTTGATCTGGTTGAAACGCGTCTCCCAGAAGCGCAGCACGTGCTGCGGCAAATCCAGATCCTCCGCGACCTCGCTGATGGTGCGGAAAGCATCGGGGCTCTTGTCCATGGACGAATCCTCACGCTAGAACATGATCGCGAAAGGTGGGAACCGGTTCGGGCGACATTACGCTTAACAAGGAGAGCAGCTTCCCGTCCCGTCGGAACGGATCACACCCAAATACCGATCCGGCCTGCCGAATCGCATCTTATTTCAGCGGTTTATGAAACAATATTCAAGCCCGGCGCAAAAGCAGGGTTCGTTTTTCAACCGAAGCCTGGGAGCATGATTCTCGGCAAAGCGGGAGTGGACGTCTACTTGCTGCCCTTGGCTTTGCTGCTTTGATGGGAGCGCAGGATACGGTTCTTCAGCACGTTCGATGATTTGAAGGTCATCACCCGGCGCGGCAGGATTGGCACTTCCTCACCGGTCTTGGGATTGCGCCCGATGCGCTCGTTCTTGGAGCGGACATGGAAGGTCGCGAAGGACGACAGCTTCACCGTCTCGCCGCGAACGATCGCTTCGCAGATCTCATTCAGCACCGCCTCGACAAGCTCGGCGGATTCAGTACGTGACAGCCCAACCTTGCGATAAACGGCTTCGGCGAGGTCGGCGCGCGTAAGTGTCTTTCCCCCCATACGAACCGTCCCATCAGCTCAAAAACATAAATCGATACAAGCAACGGCAGAACCTAAGTAATTGATCCGTCAAGGTCAAGGACCCGAACCCGATAGTTCGGCACTTACCAGCGGAGCAGGACCGCGCCCCAGGTGAAGCCCCCGCCCATCGCCTCGAGCAGCACCAGGTCACCCTTTTTGATGCGACCATCGGCGACGGCCGCGGACAGTGCCAGCGGCACGGAAGCAGCCGAGGTATTACCGTGCAAATCGACGGTCACCACCACCTTCCGCTCCTCTATCCCGAGCTTTTTGGCCGAAGCGTCAATAATTCGTTTATTGGCTTGATGCGGCACGAACCAGTCGAGGTCGCCGGCGCTGATGCCGGCCTGTGCGAACGTCGCCTCGATGACGTCGGTGATCATGCCGACCGCGTGCTTGAACACTTCGCGGCCTTCCATCCTGAGGTGCCCGACCGTTCCTGTGGTCGACGGCCCACCGTCGACGAAAAGCTTGTCCTTGTGGATGCCGTCGGAGCGCAGGCTGGCTGCCAGAACGCCTCGGTCGCCGATGCCGCCTGCCCCCGTGCCTGCTTCCAGCACCATCGCGCCGGCGCCGTCGCCGAACAAGACGCAGGTCGAGCGGTCGTTCCAGTCGAGAATACGCGAAAACGTTTCCGAGCCGATCACCAGCACCCGTCTGGCCAAGCCGCCGCGGATATAGAGGTCGGCGGTCGTCACTGCATAGACGAAGCCGGAGCAGACCGCCTGCAGGTCGAAGGCAAAACCGTGGTGCATGCCGAGCCGGTTCTGGATCTCGACCGCCGTCGCGGGAAAGGTGTTGTTGGGCGTCGAGGTCGCCAGCACGATCAGGTCGACGTCGTCAGCCGTCAGGCCGGCGCTGTCGAGGGCTGCGCGCGCTGCCGCCTCGCCCAGCGAGGCCGTCGTCTCGTCGTCGGCCGCAATGTGGCGCTGGCGAATGCCGGTGCGCTGGACGATCCACTCGTCCGACGTCTCGACCATGCCTTCGAAATCGGCATTCTTCATAATGCGGCGAGGCAGCGCGGCGCCCGTGCCGCGCACGACTGATCTGATCAATACTCTTTCCTATTCCTTTGCGTCGATGACGACGTCGGATTTCCGGATTGTCTGGGCATTCGGATTGCGGGCATGGAACAGGTCGAGATCGGCCTCGATGCGGTCGAGCAGATTGTTGCGCACCATGTCGTAGCCAAGCTCGATCGCCGCCGCGAAGCCATCCGAATCAGCCCCGCCGTGGCTTTTCACCACGATGCCGTTCAACCCGAGGAAGACACCGCCATTGGAGCGGCCGACATCCATCTTCTCGCGCAGGCGATCGAAGGCGGTCTTGGCGAAGATATAGCCGATCCTGGCCATCAGCGTCCGGTTCATCGCCGCGCGCAGATAGCCGGCGATCTGCCTGACGGTGCCTTCCGCCGTCTTCAGCGCGATGTTGCCGGCAAATCCTTCGGTAACGACGACGTCGACACTGCCCTTGCCGATGTCGTCACCCTCGACAAAGCCATGGTAGTTCATCGAGGCCATGTTGGCCTCGCGCAGCATACGGCCCGCCTCCTTGACCTCCTCCTGACCCTTGATCTCCTCGACGCCGACATTGAGCAGGCCGACGCTCGGCCGTTCGATGCCGAAAACCGAGCGCGCCATGCCGGTGCCCAGAATGGCAAAATCAACCAGTTGATGCGCATCCGCGCCGATGGTGGCGCCGACGTCCAGCACCACGCTTTCGCCGCGCAATGTCGGCCAGAGCGCCGCGATTGCCGGGCGATCGATGGTCGCCATAGTGCGAAGGCAGAATCTGGACATCGCCATCAGCGCGCCGGTATTGCCGGCTGAGATGCAGGCGTCGGCAGTGCCTGCCTTAACCGCCTCGACGGCCTTCCACATCGATGATTTCCAGCGACCGTGGCGCAGCGCCTGGCTCGGCTTGTCGTCCATCCGCACTGCAATCTCGCAGTGGATGAACTCGCTCACTTCCGCCAGCTTGGGGAATTTTGCGAGTTCGGGCCGTACCACTTCCTCGCGCCCGTAAATGACGAAGCGTATATCCGGACGGCGGGTGGCGACAGTCATGAGCGCCGGGATGACCACGCTTGGCCCGTGATCGCCGCCCATGGCATCGATGGAAATCCTGATCACGCGGTGTTCATCTCACGGTTGCTTGGCCAGCGGGCTTGCCAAGATACGGGGCTCGCGAAGGTTCGGCGAAAATAACGGTTTTGGGCTGCCGCACAACCAACTTTTCTCAAATTGGGTCAGCCATCAGGATTTTCCCAACAGTGATCTGAGCTTTTGCTGGAATTCATTCTCCACAGGCTCGGCATCGCCGGCGGCCTCCAGCGACACACCCGGCTTGCGCGGATAGGGATCGATCGCCAAGCCAAAGAACTGCTCGGCAAGCGCCCCGACGTCGATCGTATCGCCCGAAAAGGTTTCCGGGCTGTCCGGGCCTTCGGCGTCGAGCAGGATCTCACCGCCGCCGTCGAAACCTTGCCGCCCGAGCTTGGATTGCTCTGGCAGGAACAGCGCTTCGAGCGGCTCGTCGATATGCGCCTCGACCGGGTCGAGGGTGACGATGCAGGCCTGCGTTATATCGGCCTCGACATGGCCGCTGACTTTTACCCCGTTGCGCTTCCAGGGCTCGACCAGGAGTTCGGCGCGATAGTTCTCGACCGAAAGCAGCTCGTGCTCGACGGCCAGCAGGGCGCGCTGCCCAGCGTCGGCATCGATCACCACCGGTAGCCCCTTTTGCGGCAGCCGGGCGACATTTGCCAGGAACGACACTGGGCTGTGGGTATCAGGATGTTTCATCTTCGCCTCCACTTCGCCACCTTCATTCGGCCTGCCGTCGCTCAAGCGTTGGCCACGGGAAATGCCACCGTGCCGGAAACGATCGATTCGGTCGGCTGTTCCGCGAGTTGCCTGGATGCATCGGCGGCATAGAGTGCCAGTTGCGACGCTTGCGGCCAGGCGCCGGCATCCGGCCGGACATTGCGGGCAAGGGCGGCGGCAAGCGCATCATGGTCATTTCGTTGCAGCGCATCATCATAGGCGGCAGTACGGCCATAAAACATCTTCGCCAGTTTCCGCATGCGCTTCGGCACGCCGACGTCGCCAATGCCCAGTTCCCGCAACGAATGTTCGACATCCATGAAGAACTCGTCGATCAGCACCTGCGCTACCTCTGCCGCGGCACCGCCCTCGCCGCGCAACCGGTGCTGGAACAGGAACATGTGCAAAGACAGCATCTCGAAGCGGCCGAGCGGCGTGTCCGGCACGTTCCAGGCGGAATAAAACACCGTTTGCCGCGCCGCCGCCACGATTTGTGCGTAAAGCGCCTCGGTGATGGCGCGGTTGGCATGACGTTCGCGGCCAAAGAGGCGCTGGAACATTAGAGGGTGGTCTCCCGGGACCGTTTGTTGAAGTGGCCTTGTTGCATCGGCAAGCAAGCTGGTTTACCGGTTTTGCGGCCCAGCGCAAGTTGCGGCCAGCTTATGGAGTTGTAGTTGCACGCGCTGAAATTCAAGTCGACTTTCCTGCCCAGGCCCGCCGGTGCGGTTTCGCTGCTGGTGATCGCCGCGGCGCTTTCCGCCTGCAATTCGTCCAAGATGATCGGCGATCTCAATCCGAGCGAGACGCTGACGCAGGGCTACGTCATCGACCAGCAGGCGATCGACTTGGTGCCGGTCGGCTCAAGTCGCGAACAGGTGCTGCTGGCGCTCGGCACTCCCTCGACGAAGGCGACCTTCGACAACGAGGCCTTTTATTACATTTCGCAGACGCGCAAGCGCTATGTCGCCTTCGACAAGCCGCGGCTCGTCGACCAGCATGTGCTGGCGGTCTATTTTGGCGATGACGGGCGCGTCACCCAGATCGCCAATTACGGCCTGAAGGACGGCAAAGTGTTCGACTTCATCTCGCGCACCACGCCGACCGGCGGCAAGGACCAGAACTTCCTCAGCCAGATCATCAGTGGCGCCAGCAAGCTGGCGCCTGGTGTTCCGGGCGCCAGCGGCGGCAGCACACTCGGCGGCACCTGATCCACCCCGGCGGTATCGGCTTTCGTTCCTTTCGCTTCCCTGTAAGCGGCACATCTCAGGCAATGAAAAACCCGCGGGAGCGATCCCGCGGGTTTTGTCTTGAGTCGTAGCGGCTGAGCTTAGCCGTGCGCGAGCACGGCCAGCAACAGCAGCGCGACGATGTTGGTGATCTTGATCGCCGGGTTGACCGCCGGCCCAGCAGTATCCTTGTAGGGATCACCCACCGTGTCGCCGGTCACCGAGGCCTTGTGCGCTTCGGAGCCCTTGAGGTGCTTGAGGCCGTCCTTGTCGACGAAACCGTCTTCGAACGACTTCTTGGCGTTGTCCCAGGCACCGCCGCCGGAGGTCATCGAGATGGCAACGAACAGGCCGTTGACGATGACGCCGAGCAGCGAGGCGCCGAGGGCGGCAAAGGCGGATGCCTTCGAACCCGAGATCAGGAGGACGCCGAAATAGACCACCAACGGCGCCAGCACCGGCAACAATGATGGAACGATCATCTCCCGGATCGCTGCCTTGGTCAGAAGGTCGACGGCGCGCGCATAGTTCGGCTTGGAGGTGCCGGCCATGATGCCCGGATCCTCGCGGAACTGCTTGCGCACCTCCTGGACGATAGCACCCGCGGCTCGGCCGACGGCGGTCATGGCGATGCCGCCGAACAGATACGGGATCAGGCCGCCGAAGATCAGGCCGGCGACGACATAAGGATTGGAGAGGTCGAAGGAGACCTCGCCCATGCCCTGGAAGTAGGGGTATTTGTCGCCATTGGCGGCAAAGAACTTGAGGTCGTTGGAGTAGGCCGCGAACAGCACCAGCGCGCCGAGACCGGCCGAACCGATGGCGTAGCCCTTGGTTACCGCCTTGGTGGTGTTGCCGACCGCGTCGAGCGCGTCGGTGGACTGGCGCACTTCCTTTGGCAGGCCGGCCATTTCGGCAATGCCGCCGGCATTGTCGGTGACCGGGCCGAAGGCGTCGAGCGCGACGATCATGCCGGCGAGGCCAAGCATCGTCGTCACCGCGATCGCCGTGCCGTAGAGGCCGGCAAGCTGGTATGTCGAGATGATGCCGCCGACGATGACGATCGCCGGCAACGCCGTCGATTCCAGCGACACCGCGAGGCCCTGGATGACGTTGGTGCCGTGACCGGTGACCGAGGCCTGGGCGATCGAGTTCACCGGGCGCTTGTTGGTGCCGGTATAATATTCGGTGATCACCACGATCAGGCCGGTTACCAAAAGCCCGACCAGGCCGCAGATGAACAGGTTCGTGCCGGTGATGGCCATGCCGGCGACGGTGCCGATCTCGCCCCAGCCGATACATGCCGAAGTGGCTACGGCAAGGCCGACAATCGACAGCAGGCCGGTGACGATCAGGCCCTTGTAGAGCGCGCCCATGATCGAGCCGCTGGAACCGAGCTTGACGAAGAAGGTGCCGACGATCGAGGTGAGGATGCAGGCGCCGCAGATGGCCAGCGGATAGAGCATGGCCGCGCCGAGAACGGCGGTGCCACCGAAGAAGATGGAGGCGAGGACCATGGTGGCGACCACGGTCACCGCATAGGTCTCGAACAGGTCGGCGGCCATGCCGGCGCAATCGCCGACATTGTCGCCGACATTGTCGGCAATGGTCGCCGGATTGCGTGGATCGTCTTCGGGAATGCCGGCTTCAACCTTGCCGACGAGATCCCCGCCGACGTCGGCGCCTTTTGTGAAGATGCCGCCGCCGAGACGAGCGAAGATCGAGATCAGCGAGGCGCCGAAGCCGAGCGAAACAAGCGAGTCGATGACGACGCGATCGTTTGGCTGCAGACCCATGAACTGGGTCAGGATCAGGTAGTAGATCGAGACGCCGAGCAGGGCCAGGCCAGCAACCAGCATGCCGGTGATGGCGCCCGACTTGAAGGCGATCTCGAGGCCGGCAGCGAGGCTGTTGGAAGCTGCCTGCGCGGTCCGCACATTGGCGCGCACCGAGACGTGCATGCCGATGAAGCCAGCGGCACCCGAGAGAACGGCGCCGATCAGGAAACCGATGGCGGCGGTGATCGAAAGCAGCCACCAGGCAAGCAGCAGGACCACGACGCCGACGATGGCGATGGTGGTGTACTGGCGCGCCAAATAAGCTTGGGCGCCTTCGCGGATGGCCGCGGAAATTTCCTGCATGCGTGCATTGCCCTGATCGGCCGCGAGGACCGAACGTGTCGCCCAGATGGCGTAAAGGACTGAAAGCAGACCGCAGGCGATGACAGCTGAAATTATGGTCATTGCCGAATTTTCCTCGATTGGTGGCCCAAAAGAACCCCTCCCCGGGCCGTTGAGACAGGGACGAATTTTCCGCAACCGGAATCCGTCCCTTCGCAGCGGCTTATGCGAAACAGGGCTCGGAACGTCAAGATATTGTTCGGTTCTTGTCCGGCTTTCGCCCAAAAGATCCCGGGTTTCGTCCAAAAGGCTGGACGGCAGTGCGCCTGTCGACACTGCCGCCCGGTTAGATCGATCGAAATCGGCGAACGGTCGTCAGGCTTTGCGCGGGTCGCCGTCTGGCTGCATGACGAAGACCAGCACCACCAGCATGGTCATGTAGAATTTGAACGCCGCTTCCTGACCATTCCATGTCGAAGACTGCCACATGGCGAACCACTCGCCGCCAACGACCATGAAGCCGAAATACCAAACGAGGAAACCCATGGTGGCGGCAATGATGGCGAACTTCTTGGCGTCGTTGAAAGCCTGTCCGCTGGCGTTGCGCGCCTGCCAGAGTTGCCAGGCGGCGATCAAGTAGAGCAGGCAGGTCAGCGCCTCGCCAATGATGATCAGCCAGTAGCCCGCCGTCCACAAGGCCGGGTTGGTGATCGAGCGGTACATCAGTGCGTTGCCGGGAAAGGTCGTGTCCATGCTCAGCACATGCTGGACAAAGGCGAAGTTTGACCCGTAATCGGTGATGTTGCCGAAGGCGACGAGGAAGGCGAAAGCCGCCAGACACAAACACATGACGATCTTGGAGAAACGCGCGGTCATGGCAAGAACTCCTGCTGAAAGATCGGGGCATCACATTCATCAATCGCCGAGTCCCGAAGATCGCGCAACGGGTGGGCCAGTGATCATCGTGCTCACAGCTGTCGCGAGACATTATGCCGGCAAGCAAGACATTGCCGAGACTGTCGAAGCCCTCGATCTCGACAGTGATTGCGCGGTGGGTGACTTGGTCTCTGTGGTTAGAGCCGACACACGGCATGATTTCGCCATCATCCGCCGCCGCTGGGTCGCTAGCGAAACGGGCACCACGCTCGAACTGACGCTCGATCATCCAGCGCGTTCAACGGGCCGCTGAAAGAAACGAACTTCGCCCCGAGAGGTTACTCGGCCTCGCGTCCCATGCGCCGAGCCGTGTAGCGCTCGATCGCCGACAGCCCGTCATAGATCAGCACGGCAAGGGCGGCGACGATCAGGCCGCCCTGCAGGATGAAGGCGAGGTTGTTCGACAGCAGGCCGGCGATGATCACCTCGCCCAGTGTCCTCGCTGCCACCGTCGAGCCGATGGTCGCGGTGGCGAGGCTGATCACCACCGACAGCCGGATACCGCCAAGAATGATCGGCGCGCTGAGCGGCAGCTCGACCTTGACCAGCCTTTGCCAGCCGGTCATGCCGGCGCCACGCGCCGCCTCGACGACGTTGGCCGGCAGCGTCGTCAGGCCGGTCAGCGCGTTCTCGAAGATCGGCAGCAGCCCATAGAGAAACAGCGCAATCAGCGTCGGCTTTTCGCCGAAGCCGACTGCCGGCACGGCAAGCGCCAGTACCGCCACCGGTGGAAAGGTCTGGCCTATATTGACCAGGCTGCGCGACAGCGGCAGGAATTCGGCGCCGGCCGGCCTGGTGACCAGGATGGCGAGCGCGACTGCAACGATCGTCGCGGCAACCGTTGCGATCAGCACGGTCCGCAGATGCAGCAGCGTCAGCGTCAACAGGCTGCCCTGATTGTAGATTACCGGCGCATTGTTCTCTGTCAGCGGCTTCAGCAGCGGTTCGAACCAGCCGGGATTGGTGACGAAGGCAATAAGCACCACCACCAGGGCAAGCCTGAGCAGCGAGGGAAGCCAGGCCTTCATGCCGGCCTCGCCGCGCGCTTAACCAGCCCGTCCACCGTGACGCGGCCAAGCGGCTTGCCTTCGGCATCCTTCACCGGCAGCGCCGGGCGGCCCGACCACAGGAGTTCGGCGAGCGCGTCGCGCTGGCTGGCATCACCGGGGATCGCCTCGCCTTCGGCGGTGCCCTTTTCCACCGCGTCGCGGACCCGGCCAAGCGACAACAGCCGGAACGGTTTTTCGCTGGCACCTACCAGGGTTTCGACAAACGCACTGGCCGGTTTTGCCAGTATCTCGGCCGGCCCGGCATATTGCACCACTTTGCCGCCATCCATCACCGCGATCTTGTCGCCCATGTGAACAGCCTCCTCCATGTCATGGGTGACAAGGATGATGGTGGTGCCGAAGCGCTTCTGGATCGCCAGCAGGTCCTCCTGCGCCTTGTTGCGAATGATCGGATCGAGCGCGCCGAACGGCTCATCCATCAACAGCACGTTGGGTTCCGCAGCAAGCGCGCGGGCGACGCCGACGCGCTGCTGCTGGCCGCCGGAAAGCTCATGCGGATAGCGTGGCCCGTAGGCTTCGGGGTCGAGTTGGTAGAGCCTCATCAGCTCGTCGACGCGGGCCTTGATGCGGTTGGCATCCCAGCCAAGCAATACCGGCACGGTGGCGATGTTCTGCGCCACCGTGCGATGCGGAAACAGGCCGTGGCCCTGGATGGCATAGCCGATGCTGCGACGCAGCTCGTAATCCGGCACCGAGCGGTTGTCGACGCCGTCGAGCTTGATCACGCCCGACGTCGGCTCGACCAGCCGGTTTATCATGCGAAGCAGCGTCGTCTTGCCGGAGCCGGAGGTGCCGACGATGACGGCGATGCTGCGCGGCTCGATTACTATCGACACGTCGTCGACAACTGTCGTCTCGCCGTAGCGCTTGGTGATGCCTTCGATCTCGATCATGTCGTTTCAACCCTGCGCTTGCTGGCGCTCATTTCGATCACTGCATCGAGGATGATGGCGGCGGCGAAGGCCAGCGCGACCGTCGGCACGGCACCGAGCAGCACCAGATCCATCGCCGTCTGGCCGACGCCCTGGAACACGAACACACCAAAGCCGCCGCCGCCGATCAGCGCGGCAATCGTGGCGAGGCCGATATTCTGCACCAGCACGATACGGATGCCGGTGAGGATCACCGGGAAGGCCAGCGGAAACTCAACGCCGAACAGCCGCTGGCGGTCGGTCATGCCCATGCCGCGCGCTGCGTCGTTGGCGGCACGCGGTACACCGGCAAGGCCGACCACGGTGTTAGCCACCACCGGCAGCAGCGAATAGAGGAACAGGGCGACGAAAGCCGGCGCTGTGCCGATGCCGCGAATCCCGAGCGCGGCAGCACCCGGCACATGCGAAGCAACCCAGCCGAGCGGTGCGATCAAGAGGCCGAACAGCGCGATCGAAGGAATGGTCTGGATGATGTTCAGTACGTTGAGCACACCGGCCCGCAATTTCTCGACGCGGTGGCAAAGGATGCCGAGCGGCAAGCCGATGATTACTGCTGCCGCCAGTGAACCCAGCGCCAACCTCACGTGTTTGGAGCCTTCCGCCCAAAAACTATCGGCGCGATTGAAATATTCCTTGAGGATCGACAGGCTGTTCCAGCTCCCCGAGACCAGCAGCAGGCCGATCGCCGCTGCGGCGACAACGAGCACGCCGACCCGTGCCTGCGGCGACAGGTTCAGCCTTGTAAGCACGTCGGCGAGCAGAAGCGTGAAGGCGAAGATAAGCAGCCAGAAGCCCGAAGCCGGCGAGATACGGGCGAAGGTGTTGCCGGCGGGCGTCAGGAAGCTGCCGGCAACGCCGATCAGCAGCGCCAGCGCCGCAAGTGCAACCGCACTGGCGGCGAGGCGCAGAGCAAGCGGCGTTTTCAGCAGCGCAATGAGCGCCGCTGCGACAACAATCGCCATCAATAGCGGACCGACTGCCGCAGGCAAAGATTCGAGGATCGAGCGCGCCTCGCCGGGTACGATGCGATTGGCGCGGAAGGTGGCGAATGGCGCCGCAAAAGCCGCATAGGCCGATATCGCCGCGATGACCACGCCGAGCTTGTCGAACCGGATGCGCACGCCCTCCCCCGTCGGCCGATCCGGCGCACCTCGACAGCGGCGCGCCGGAATTGCCTTACTTCAGGAAGCCGTTCTTCTTCAAAAAGTCCTCAGCGACGCCCTTGACCGGCTCGCCGCCAACCTGCACGCGGCCATTCAACTCCTGCAGCGTGACGAGATCGAGCTTGGCGAAGACCGGCTTCAGCAGCGTCTCGATTTCGGGATGCTCCTTCAGCACCGCCTCGCGGATGATCGGCGCCGGCTGGTAGACCGGCTGCACACCCTTGTTGTCTTCAAGCACGACGAGGCCGGAGGGCGCGATGCCGCCGTCGGTGCCGTAGACCATGGCGGCGTTGGCGCCGTTGGTCTGGTTGGCCGCAGCGGCAATGGTCGCCGCCGTATCGCCGCCCGACAGCGTGATCAACTGGTCCGGTTTCAGCGTGAAGCCATAGGTCTTCTGGAAAGCGGGCAGCGCGGCCGCCGAATTGACGAACTCGGCGGAGGCCGCCAGCACCACCTTGCCGCCGCCCGAGGCGTATTTGCCGAAGTCGGAGAGGGTGACGAGCTTGTTGGTATCGGCGACTTCCTTACGCAGGGCGATCGCCCAGGTATTGTTGGCCGGTGACGGGGATAGCCAGACGATCTTGTTGGCGTCGTAGTCGAGCTTCTTGGCAGTCTCGTAGGCCTTGGCGGCATCTTTCCACACCGGATCGTCGGCCTTCTCGAAGAAGAAGGCGGCGTTGCCGGTGTACTCGGGATAGATGTCGATCTCGCCGGCTGTAATCGCCTTGCGTACCACGGGCGTGCCCCCGAGCTGGATGCGGTCGGTGGTCTGGATATTGTTGGCGTTCAGCACCAGCTGGATGATGTTGCCGAGCACGCCGCCTTCGGTGTCGATCTTCGACGACACCACCACCTGGGCGCTTGCCGAGGCTGCCGTGATGCCGAGCGCCAGTACAGCGCCGGCCAGAACCTTGATTGAAAACATCTCACAAATCCCTTGCTGTGAACCGGAATACGGCTGCCGCATATGAGCATGGCTTCGATGTCACGTCGGGGTACACGGTTTCATAAGAAGGGGGATGGACGCAATAATTTTGTTCGGATGCGAGTGACTCCGCTGTTGCCTCGTCCCGACAGCGTGACGTCAGCTGGCCGCGCGCAAGCCTGTCATCTTCAACACGCCCAGTGCCACGAAGCACAGCGCGACGACCGGGAAAATCATCCAGTTCAGCATCTCCCAGCCCCAGGCATTGTAGACCGCGCCCGACATCAGCGAGGCGAAGGCGACGGAGCCGAACAGGACGAAATCGTGGAACCCCTGGACCTTGCCTTTTTCGGATGGCTGGTAGCTGTCGGCCACCATGGCGGTGGCACCGATGAAGCTGAAGTTCCAGCCAAGGCCGAGCAGGATCAGCGTCGTCCAGAACTGCCACAGTGCCAACCCCGACAGCGCGACTATACCGCAGCCAATGAGCAGCACCAGCCCGATGGCCACGATCCGTTCCGCGCCAAAACGATGGATCAGCGACCCCGTGAAGAAGCTCGGCGCGAACATCGCCATGACGTGCCAGGAAATGCCGAGCGTGGCGTCGTCGGTCGAAAGGCCGCAGCCGACCATGGCCAGCGGCGCGCCGGTCATCACGAAGCTCATCAGTGCGTAGCTGCCGATGGCGCAAAACAACGCCGCGATGAAGCGTGGCCTGGTGACGATTTCTGAGAGCGGCCGGGCGTCGCTGTCGGCGATTTCCACCTTCTCGGTTGCCTTGGCTGGGATGCGCAACAAAGAGAGAATGGCGGCGCCAACCGCCGCCAGCACCAGGATGGACGAAAACGCGCCGGCAAACTTCACCGGCGAGAACAGATCGCCGGTGAAGATGACGATCTGCGGCCCGAGTACGGCGGTGACGATGCCGCCGGCCAGCACGAAGGAGATGGCACGCGCCTTGAATTCCGGCGGCGCATTGTCGGCGGCGGCAAAGCGGAATTGCTGGACAAAGGCACCGCCGATGCCGATTACGGCAAGGCCGAAAGCGAACAGCCAGAAGCTGGCATGGAACAGCGCCAACGTGGCGATCAGGCCGCCAAGCGCTGTCACCGCCGTGCCGGTCATGAAGCCATCGCGCTGGCCGAGCCGGCGGATGATCGCCGCGGCCGGTAAGGAACCGAGCGCCACGCCGACATTGAAACCGGTGATCGGCGCGGTTGCCAGCGACTTGTCAGCATCGAGCAGGTACTGCCCGGCCAATCCACCCATGGAAATGGCGATGGGTGCCGCCGAACCGATGACCGCCTGCGAGGCTGCAAGGATGAAGGCGGTGCGACGCGCTTCCCTGCCCGCCTCAACGGCGACGACGGCAGTCATGGGGCGTCCTTGCCGCGGCCCTCGCCGCGCACCCGGCGCGACACGCGATCAAGCACCGCATTGACCAGTTTCGGCTCGTCTTCCTCGTAAAATGCCTTGGCGATGTCGACATATTCGGAAACGATGACCGCCACCGGCACGTCCTCGCGCTGCATCAGCTCGTAGACGCCGGCGCGCAATATGGCGCGCAATGTGGAATCGAGCCTCGACAGAGGCCAGTCCTCGGTCAGCGCCTGTCGGATGACTGGATCGATGGTCTTCTGGTGCTCGACAACGCCGGCAAGAATGGCGCGGAACCATTGCGCATCGGCTTCGCGATAGAGCGCGCCGTCGACTTCCTTGCCGAGCCTGAACGCCTCGTATTCGGCGGTGATCTCAAACACACCGCTGCCGGCGACGTCCATCTGGTAGAGCGCCTGCACAGCGGCCAGACGGGCAGCACCGCGCTTGTTGGCATGGCGAACCGCAGGCTGGCCGGGCGAAGCGGGTTCGCTCACGTTCGCTCTCCCAGCTGTTCCTTTAGAGCGATCATGGTCAGCGCCGCACGCGCCGCAAAGCCGCCCTTGTCGCCTTCCGAACGCCTGGCCCGTGTCCAGGCCTGTTCGTCGTTTTCCGTGGTCAGGATGCCGTTGCCGATGCAGACCGCATCCTGCACGGACAGGTCCATCAGGGCACGGCTGGATTCATTGGCGACGATATCGAAATGATAAGTGTCGCCGCGGACCACCGTGCCGAGGGCGACGAAGCCGTCATAGTTCGTCCCGCCTTCGGAGGCACCGTCGAGCGCGAAGGAAATCACCGCCGGGATTTCGAGCGAGCCCGGAACAGTGACGACATCGTATGTCGCGCCCGCTTCCTCGAGGGCCTTTGTCGCGCCTTCGAGCAACGCGTCGGCAAGGTCGTCGTGAAAGCGCGCCTCGATGACAAGAAGGTGGGCCTTCTTCTTCGGACGGATGAACGCTTTGCCGTGTTGGGATGTGCCAGCCATAGATGTCTCCGGGGATCGCCGGTGACTTAGGCCGAAGCCGGTTTGATCGCAAGCGGAAGATTGCCGAAGGAACTTTCAAGGCCAACTCGGCGGCGGTCGCATCAGAGAATGGGCTTTATGGACGAGCGCCTCAAAGCCCCTCTTTAGCCGCCTCCACCAGTCGCGCCGCGTAGCGGGCCATGGTGTCGATCTCGAGATTGACCCAGTCGCCGACCTGGCGTCCGCCCCAGGTGGTGACCGTCAGCGAGTGGTGGATCAACAGCACGTCAAAGCGGCTGCCTTCGACCTTGTTGACGGTGAGCGAAGTGCCGTCGAGTGCGACGGAACCCTTGGGGGCGATGAATTTGGCAAGCTCGCGCGGTGCTTCCAGGGTAAAGCGCACGGCATCACCCTCTTCCTTGCGGGCTACGACCTCGGCCATGCCGTCGACATGGCCTGACACAATATGGCCGCCAAGCTCGTCGCCGATCTTCAGCGCTCGCTCCAGGTTGATCCGCGTGCCGGATTTCCAACCCATCGCGGTCGTCAGCCTGAGCGCCTCTTCCCAGGCCTCGACCTCGAACCAGCGTGCGTTGGCGCCACCTTCCGGCAATCCGGTTACCGTCAGGCAGACGCCGCCGCAGGAAATCGAGGCGCCGATGGCAATGGTCTGCGGATCGTAGGCGGTGTCGATACGCAAACCGACGCCTTCCCTGAGCGGCTTCACGGCAGCGACGGTGCCGACATCGGTGACGATTCCAGTGAACATTAGTTTGGCCCCGTGAACATCAGTTCGGTCCTAGATGTCTCTTATCCATTCCGCATATGTATCTTCGCCGAAACGCATGTTGCGCAATTTGCGAAATCCCGGCGGGATATTGCTGGCATCGATCGGCGATGCAATGCCGCCCTCGCCGATCGCGTCCGGCCCCTGAAACAGCACGATACGATCGATCAGTTGTTCGTCGAGGAACGCCTTGGCCACCTTGGCGCCGCCCTCGACCAGGACACTGGCCATGCCGAGCGCCGCCAGATCCTCGAGCAGTTCCGGCAGCGCAATATCGCCTTCATACGTCTCAGTGCCGATGAAGCGAACGCCGGCGCGTTCGAGCGCGGCGCGCCGGTGCGGATCGGCCTCGGCGCAGGCAGCGATATAGAGCGGCACGCGGTCGACGCCGGCGACCAATTTCGAAGTCTCGGGTACCCTGATCTGACGGTCGAGCACGATGCGCGCCGGCGAACGGCTCTCCAGTCCCGGAAGCCTAACCGTCAGCGCCGGATCGTCTTCCAATGCCGTGCCGATGCCGATCAATATGCCATCGGCTTCGGCGCGCATCAGATAGACTTCGCGCCGGGCGATATCGCCGGTGATGGAGACCTGCCCCTCGCCTCTCACGCCGATCTTGTTGTCGCTCGAAAGCGCAAGTTTCAGGATCACTTCCGGGCGTTTGTTCAAAGATCGAATCAAATAGCCGGCCATCTGCTCCGCGGCCTCGGCCGCCAGCACTTTTTCCACCACCTCGACGCCAGCGGCATGCAAGATTGCATAGCCCTTGCCGGAAACACGCGGGTCCGGATCGCTGGCAGCGCCAACCACACGCGTCACGCCGGCACTGACGAGCGCATTGGCGCAAGGCGGCGTGCGGCCGTGATGGGCGCAAGGCTCCAGCGTTACATAGGCGGTGGCGCCGCGCGCCAGTTCGCCGGCCTCCGCCAAAGCCTCGGTCTCGGCATGCGGCCGGCCGCCGACGGCGGTGACGCCGCTGCCGATGATCATCGGCCCGTCGCCGTCATCGCGTACGATCAGCGTGCCGACGGAAGGATTGGTCGAGGTCCGGCCGGCATTCTTGCGCGACAGCCTGAGGGCCGCCGCCATATAGCGGCGATCGAGGACCTCTTGCTCCGCCGTGCTGCGCTCGGACCCAGCCATGCTCAGCCGGCGTCCTCTTCGCTCTTCAGCTCTTCGCCCCTAGGCTCGTCGGTTTTGAGCTCGTCGCCCTTGAGCTCGCCCAACACGTCGTGGAAATCCTTGGCCTCGCGGAAATTGCGGTAGACGGAGGCAAAGCGCACGTAGGCGACATCATCGAGTGACTTCAGTGCCTCCATGACCAGCCGGCCGACTTCGCCGGATGCGACTTCGGTCTCGCCCGAGCTCTCAAGCTGGCGCACGATGCCGGTCACCGCGCGGTCGATGCGCTCGGGATCGACATTGCGCTTGCGTACCGCGATTTCGACCGAGCGCAGCAGCTTGTCGCGGTCGAACGGCACCTTGCGTCCAGACTTCTTCACCACGACGAGGTCGCGCAATTGCACGCGCTCGAAAGTGGTGAAGCGGCCGCCGCAATCTGGGCAGACGCGCCGCCTGCGGATCGCCGCGCCGTCTTCGGCGGGGCGCGAATCCTTCACCTGCGTATCTTCGGACTGGCAGTAGGGACAGCGCATGGAGAGCCTTCGGTTCGCGATTCTCGTGGAGCGAAAGGCTTAGAGGTTTTTGCCACGATGGCAAAGTATGGCCGATGACCGATCGCGCCTCAGAGATAGCGAGGCACGAGCAAAATTGCGAGAGCGGCAATCAGTTGGACGGCAATACGCCAATCAGGGAGCGACGTCGCCGGTCGGGAAGCCGCAGGACGTGCCGAGATAGCGATAGGCCTTGGTGAAGCCGTCCATCGATATGGTCGCGACCGGCTTGTCGGCGAAGCTGACATCGAGGGCGCTGGTGCGGCGCATGGCACGCAGTATGGCAAGCGTGGTCTCGCGTTTGTTGTTCACTATCCACTGGCCGTCGGCGATAAGATGAAAACCAGCCTTGATCTTGTCGTTGACGTCGCGGAACACCGCCGGGATGTTGTCGCCTTTGGGCAACTCACTGTTTTTCACGGCGATGATGAGGCTCGGATAGCCCTCGGGTGGCAGTACGTCGCCATTCGAGATGGCCAGCGTGAGGGTGCCACTGGTCCCGTTAGCGTCGAAAAAGACCGTCGAGGCGGCGCAGGTCTTGCGCACATCCTCGCCGGTGTTGACCTCGTCCACCGTGGTGGACCAACTGCCGAAGGTCTCTGTCTTGGGTGCTGCCGGGGTCGGCTCGGTCTGCGCAAAGGCCGCGCCGAGTAGCTGCGAGGTGGCTAAGGTGAGCAAGGCAGCGCCAACACTGGCGAAACGGAAAATTCGCATCATCATCAAGCGTCTCCGAGATGAAGCCGTGCCCAGTTGATCGGCGCCGTCACAGTTGGGGGAACGACGCCCAGCGTCAACCAAGATACGGGTAAAGCGGAAAACGATCCGTCAATGCCGCCACCTTGGCCTTCACGGTTGCCTCGACGGCCGCGTTGCCCTCGTCGGAATTGGCGACCTTCAGTCCATCGAGCACTTCGGCGATCAGCTTGCCGATCTCGCGGAACTCGGCCTGGCCGAAGCCGCGCGTGGTGCCGGCCGGCGTGCCGAGCCGAACGCCCGAGGTCACGAAAGGCTTTTCCGGGTCGAAGGGGATGCCGTTCTTGTTGCAAGTGATATTGGCGCGGCCAAGGGCAGCCTCGGCGCGCTTGCCGGTGGCGTTCTTGGGGCGCAGGTCGACCAGCATCAGATGGTTGTCGGTGCCGCCGGAGACGATGTCGAGACCGGTTTCCTGCAGACTGGAGGCCAGCGCCTTGGCATTGGCGACGACGCTCTCGGCATAGATCTTGAAGCTCGGCTTCAGCGCCTCACCCAGGGCCACCGCCTTGGCGGCGATGACATGCATCAGCGGGCCGCCCTGCAGGCCAGGGAAGACGGCCGAATTCATCTTCTTGGCAATATCCTCGTCATTGCAAAGGATCATGCCGCCGCGCGGCCCGCGCAGCGATTTGTGCGTCGTGGTGGTGACCACATGGGCATGCGGCAGCGGCGACGGATGCATGCCGCCGGCGACCAGGCCGGCGATGTGGGCCATGTCGACCATCAGATAGGCGCCGATCGAATCGGCGATCTCGCGAAAACGCTTCCAGTCCCAGACACGTGAATAGGCTGTGCCGCCGGCCAGGATCAATTTCGGCCTGGTCTCATGGGCGGTCTTCTCGATTGCGTCCATGTCAAGCAGATGATCGTCCCGGCGCACGCCATAGGAGACGACCTTGAACCATTTGCCGCTCATATTGACCGGCGAGCCATGCGTCAGGTGTCCGCCGGAATTGAGGTCGAGGCCCATGAAGGTATCGCCGGGCTGCAGCAGCGCCAGGAACACCGCCTGGTTCATCTGGCTGCCGGAATTCGGCTGGACGTTGGCGAAGTTGCAGCCGAACAGCTTTTTCGCGCGTTCAATGGCCAGTTCCTCGGCGACGTCGACGAATTGGCAGCCGCCATAGTAGCGCTTGCCCGGATAGCCCTCGGCATATTTGTTGGTCATGATCGACCCCTGTGCCTCGAGCACGGCACGCGAGACGATGTTTTCCGAGGCAATCAGCTCGACCTCGTGGCGCTGGCGGCCGAGTTCGTCGCGGATGGCGCCGAAAATCTCGGGGTCGGCATCGGCAAGCGTGGTTTCGAAAAAGGATTCGAATTTGTTCGACACTGCCGCTGCTGTTGCCATGGGCTGAAATCCTCAAGGTTCGGGGTCTGTCGCGCCATTAACACAGTTGCTTTCGGCCCGCCACGTTTGCAGCGCGAAATTTGCTGGCCGGATTGCGCCAGCACCCTGAAAGCACGTTAATTTCCTCGCCTGCCGGTCGGCAGCAGGGCTTTGGGTGATCTCCTGAACTGCGCCGCATGGTTTGCATATGATCCGTGGCGAACCGATTTTCGGAATCATGCGCAAAGCTCAGAGCCAGTCGGCGACAATAAAAAAAGGCCGCCCTTCCGACGGCCTTTTGCAAATGAACTCAGCTGCTTAGAGCGCGGATGTGATCTGCAACTCGTTGGCTCCGTCGAGGCCGTAAATGTCGTCGCGGAACTGCACCACGCCCGGCCCCGTCGACCAGGCCGAAACGTAGAGAAAATAGACCGGCACCGGATTGGTGACCTGCACCGGCGTGTTCTCCCCGGTCTTGATCGCCGCCTCGAAATGCTGGCGGTCCCAGCCCGGTGTGTCGCGCAGAATCCAGGTGACGAGGTCGCGCACGTTCTGGACCCGCACGCAGCCAGAGGAATCGAAGCGCATCAGCTTGCCGAACAGGCTCTGCTGCGGCGTGTCGTGCATGTAGACGCCGTCCGGGCTGGGGAAATTGATCTTGACCGAGGCCATCGCGTTGCCGGAACCCGGATCCTGGCGGAAGCGGTATTTGGCGGCATCGTCGGTCGACCAGTCGACCGTCATCGGGTCGACCTCGCTGCCGTCCGGCGCAAACAGGCGGATATGGCTGTCCTTGAGATAGTTGGGGTCCTTCCGCATCAGCGGAATGATGTCCTTACGCACGATCGAGACCGGCGCGTTCCAGTACGGATTGACGATGATTTCGTTGATCTTGGAATTGACGATCGGCGTCTGGCGATCGATCTTGCCGACGATTGCGGTGTGGCGCAGCACGACGCGGTCGTTCTCGACAGCCTCAATCTGCGCCGCCGGGATGTCGACCAGCACATAGCGGTTGCCAAGCGTGCCGGCCCGCTCACGCAGCCGCTGCAGATTGGTCTGCAGCTGACCAAGCCGAACCGGCGCCGACACATTCATTGCCGCGAAAGTATATTTGCCCGTGGTTCCGTCGGCCGGCAAGCCGTGACGCAACTGGAAGCGCTTGAGCGCCGAGTCGACGTAAGAATCGAATGCTTCCGAAAGCCCGGCGCTCTGCGCCAGGTCGCCCGATATCATCAAGCGCCTGCGCAGCGGCACCACATCGGGATCCTCGACGCCAAGCTGCAGCTTCTTGGTATCCGGAACCTGCTCCCAGCCGCCTTGCGCGACGATATTCTGATACTGCATGATCGCCTGCTCGGTGAAGGACACCGTCTGCAGGCTGAAGATCGGCAGCGTCGAGGCAACCTTGCCGCCTTCGCTGGCACGCGCATCGAACTGGTCGTCCCAGTTGCCGCGCGCCGAGGATTTCAGGATATCTCCGATCACATCCTGCGCACTGGCGCGGCCGGCGACCATTGCGGCTGCGAGCACGGAGGCTCCTGAAAGGAAGAAACGGCGGCTGGTTCTCATGGACGTTCCAGACATTCTTGCTACAATTCAACCCACCGGGCGGTCTCGCCCGCACTCTAGAGTTGGCTTCTTAACAATTAGCCAACCATGGCCCGCATCACTTCGGTGTAAAACCACATGGGAAGTGACTTGAGCACAGGACAAATGCACGGCTTTGGCCCCAGCATCACCCGCATCTTCGGTTCCATTGGAATATGGCGGCAACGTGGCTGTTGCTCGAATTTGGAGCGGCCGGCCTGACGAAACGGAAAGACCGGTGCTTTTCGGCACCGGCCTTTGGTCTACTCCGCGGCAGCGCTTCCGTGGCGCGGCTTCAGATCTTGCTGCGGCGGATGCGACTACATCCGATAGGCGATGGTATCGTTCCAGAACCGATCCAGCCGCTGCAGGGCGCGGTTCATCTGCTTGAACTCTTCGGTGTTGATGCCGCCGACCTGCTCGATCGAGCCGACATGGCGCTCGTAGAGGCCGGCGACGACTTCCGCCACCTCATTGCCCTTCGGCGTCAGCGAGACCCGCACCGAACGACGGTCGATGCGCGAGCGCTGGTGGTTGATGAAGCCGAGATCGACCAGCTTCTTCAGATTGTAGGAGACATTCGAGCCGAGATAATAGCCGCGCGAGCGCAGTTCGCCGGCGGTCAGCTCCGAATTGCCGATGTTGAACAGGAGCAGCGCCTGGATGGCGTTGATGTCGGAGCGGCCGTTGCGGTCGAATTCGTCCTTGATCACATCAAGCAGACGGCGATGCAGCCGCTCGACCAGCTGCAGCGATTCCATGTACAGCGAACGGATCGCCTCGCGGCGGTCATCGGATACGTTGGCGGTCTTCGCCGCCGGACGCGAATTGATCATTGTCTTTGCCTCTCGTTTGTCGCCCGGTGATTTTTTGTTCTTCACCTTGATCGCGACACTATCGAATACTCATAAAATTCGACTTAAACGCCAAGGCTAACAAGAGCTTACCGGTAAGGGGTTTCGAAAGAGGCTTAACGGACGGTCACCCGAGCAAGGATAATTAACCTAAAGATTTAGCCAACGATCCTGGCCGGAATTGCTATCGCCGGGCTTGCCGCTTCTGGATCCAGATCACCACGCGGAACACTATGTAGAGCAGCGCCACCGCAAGGTGCGAGGCGACGATCAGCGGCCGGTGGCCGAACAGCTCGGGGAAGCCGGCATACATGACGCTCTCGGTCACCGCGCAGATGAACCAGATCACCGGCCCCCAGGACGCCAGCATCCAGAGGCCGGCGGCGGCGAATGGAAAAAACACCGCCAGCACCACCGCCGCCACCTGCCAGTGCACCGGCATCAGGTCGAAGCGCCACAACGGCCCTGGGTAAAAGCCGATCAGCCGGATCCAGTACAAGATGCCAAACAGCAGACAGTAGCCGGCGATAACGCGCTGGAACCAGGCGAAGATGACCTCGATCGTCGAGGGCTGCAGCACCACGCGTCTCGAGGCTGCCTCGCTCACAGCTTCAGTTCCCGTTCGCCGAGCGGTGCGAAATAGGCGTCGACCTCGGCGGCGCTGACGTCATCGATGCTTTCCGGCCGCCATTGCGGCGTTGAGCCCTTATCGATGATAGCGGCGCGGATTCCTTCATAGAAGTCGTGCCCGGCAAGCATGCGGTTGAGGATACGGAACTCCATTTTCATGCACTCGTCCATTGACAACGTCTGCCCGGCGCTGATCTGGCGCCATGCAACATGCAGGCTGGTCGGTGAACGGGTGCGGATGGTGGCCAGCGTCTTTGCCGCGAACTCGTCGGCAGCGGCTGCCCGCTCCAGGCTGGCGACGATATCGGCCAGCGACGGCTGCGCGAAATGCCGGGCGATGGCTTCCAGCGTCGGCCTATCGGTCTCGCGCCTGGCCGGGACGAAGCAGCCGCGCAGCACCGATTCCGGGTCGCCGCTTGCCACCAGCCGGTCGAGAAAGCCGGCCTGGTCCTCCGCCTTGATCGTATGGGTGGCGAGGCCCGACCACAAAGCATCACCGTAGCGGATGCGGTTGCCGGTCAGCGCCAGATACATGCCGAAGCTGCCGCCGAGATCCGGCAACAGATGGCTGGCGCCGACATCCGGGAAAAAACCGATACCGACCTCGGGCATGGCAAACTGCGCGTTCTCGGTCAGCACCCGCTGCGAGCCGTGGAAGGAGATGCCGACGCCGCCGCCCATGACGATGCCGTCGATCAGCGCAAGATAGGGTTTCTTGAAGCGGGCGATGCGGGCGTTCAGCCGGTATTCATCGGCGAAGAAATCGACCGGAGGCTTTCCTGCGCGGCCGGCTTCGTAGATGTGGAGGATGTCGCCGCCCGCCGAAAATGCCCTGCCCTCGGCCTTGACGACGACAACGTCGACGCCGTCGTCGCGCTCCCAACTGCGCAGCGCCTTGTCCAGCGCCTTGACCATGCGGTGGGTTACGGCATTGAGCGCCTGCGGCCGCGTCAGCGTGACGATGCCGGCCCTGCCCAATCTTTCGAAGCGAATCTCGTCGCCTCCGCCAAAATCCATCGCCAGAGAATCCCTCCCGCGCCCCGCCGGGAGTGAAGTGCTAAAGCGTGGCGCATGGCCCCGTCAATGGCGGCGCCCAATCCACTGCTTGGTCGTCGGCATCACCCAGTGCTAATGCTGGCGCTTTGAACCGGAAGGTTGAACCATGCCTTGGTTGCCGCGCCTTGCTGTTGTGGTGATCGGCCTGATCGCTGCGAACACTCCTCCCGTATCGGCCGAAACCGTCGACGAGCTCTATCAATCGCAGACCATCGTTACCGGCCAGGGCGAGGTCAACAGGCAGACCGGTTTCAAGGCCTGCCTCGATGCGGTGCTGGTTCGTGTGTCCGGCGATCAGCGGCTGCCGAAGAGAGCTGAGATGGCGGCGCTGCGCGAGAAGGCCGGCAGCTTCGTTGCCGAATTCCGCTATCGCGACCGCATGGAAGGCATTCCAGTCCATGACGAACAAGGCACCCATGACCGGCCCCATGATCTCACTTGTCTGTACAGGCCTGACGTTATCGATCCGCTGCTTGCCGCGCTTGGCAGCAAACCATGGCTTGGCGAGCGGCCACGCCTGGCAATTTTCCTGGCGGCGGAGCAAGGCACAAGGCAGTTCGCGCCGACCGCCGACGATGAGCGCGGCGCGCCCATGCGGGAATCGTTTGCAAACGCTGCCGATCCGCTGGCCATGCACATTCTCTTTCCCCAAGCATCGCTGTTGTCCGGGCACGACGATCAGACGCTGCGTAGTGCCGATATGGTGACGCTGGACCAGCTTGCCCGAAAGGCCGGTGCCGATCAGGCGCTCGCCGGCAGCCTGATCTGGAGCGACAAGGAGTTGGGCTGGATCGCCGATTGGCGGCTTGCCATGAACGGCAAGGCTTATAAATGGCAAGTGCGCGGTGTCAGCTTCGACGAGGCATTCCGCGTCGCCATGCGGGGTGCTGCGCAGATCCTGTCGGGCAATGGTCAACCAGAATAGCCAACAGTACCGCTGGCACAATCGTGTCGCATTGGTCAGCAGCGGAAGCTCGTGGTAAAAGCCGCCCGATCCGGAGTTTTTGCGATGAACAAATTCACCCCTGCAAAGCCTGCCGGCGCGCGCAGCGTCGACGAGATCACCGGCAGCCGGCGGCTGCGGCGCATGCGCAAGGCCGATTGGTCGCGCCGCCTTGTCCAGGAGAACCGGCTGTCGGTCGACGATCTGATCTGGCCGATCTTCGTCGTCGACGGCAGACAAGTGCGCGAGCCGATCGCCGCCATGCCCGGCGTCTTCCGCCTGTCGCTCGACCTCGCCGTCAAGGAGGCTGAGCGCGCGGCTAAGCTTGGCATTCCGGCGATCGCCACTTTCCCCAATGTCGAGCTCGGCCTGCGCGATCAGACCGGTTCGCACATCCTCGATCCGGAAAACATCATCAACCGTGCCACCCGCGCCATCAAGCACGCAGTGCCGGAGATCGGCATCATCACCGACGCGGCGCTCGATCCGTTCACCTCGCATGGCCACGACGGCATCTTGCGCGAGGGCAATATCGTCAATGATGAGACGGTGGAGCAGGTGACAGCGGCGGCCGTCATCCAGGCGGCGGCGGGGGCCGACATCATTGCCCCCTCGGACATGATGGACGGTCGGATCGGTGCCATCCGCGATGCGCTCGATGCCAATGGGTTTCAAGATGTAGCGATCATGTCCTACGCGACCAAGTTCGCATCCGCATTTTACGGCCCCTACCGCGAGGCAGTCGGCACCGCCGGCCTGCTCAAGGGCGACAAGAAGACCTATTATATCGATCACGCCAATTCCGACGAAGCGGTGCGCGAGGCCGAGCAGGATCTCGCCGAGGGCGCCGACATGCTGATGGTCAAGCCTGGCCTGCCCTATCTCGACATCATCCGCCGGCTGAAGGACGAGTTGCAGATGCCGACCTTCGCCTATCAGGTCTCGGGCGAATATTCGATGATCAAGGCCGCCGCCGCCAATGGCTGGATCGACGGCGAACAGGCGATGCTGGAATCGCTGCTCGCCTTCAAGCGCGCCGGCTGCGACGGGATTCTCACCTACTTTGCGCCCGAAGTGGCGGCGATGCTGAGGGGCTAGCAAACGTTGTTGTGGGGGCTGGGCAAGCATTTCAAAACGGTGTTTGGTCCCAAGCCACGCGGCGACACAGATACGCTTGGGTATCACGCCTATGTCACGCTTTATGACTGGATTGTGCCGAGTTCCAAGCTGTCCAGCGCTATTGGTCGAATCTCGGACAAGCAAAAATCCGCGCTTGACGCCGCATGGATCGAGCTTGAAAGCGGCCTCGCCGGGTGGAAGACGAAGAACCATATCCTGGCGGCGGATATAGCGGCCGAGATCCGAAACAGCCTCTCGGAATCAGACCTCGACGACACCGTCGTTTCTATCCTCCTCGATCAATCCGGCTCGATGCGCGGCCAAAAAATTCTGTACGCGGCTGCATCCGCCGACATTGTTCAGGAATTCCTGAGCACACTGGGCCTCAAGGTCGAACTCTTGGGCTTCACAACGCGCAATTGGCGCGGCGGAGAATCAAGACGCACTTGGAACGAAGATGGCCGGCCCGCCAATCCGGGAAGATTGAACGACCTGCTTCATATCGTCTACAGGGAGGCCGGCGACAAGCGCCAGAGCAGTATGGGCCATGCCCTCAAGCCGATGCTGCGACCCGACCTGCCCAAAGAGAATGTCGATGGTGAAGCCATCGAGTGGGCGGCCGGGCGGCTGCTGCAACGTCCTGAATCCCGTAAAATACTATTTGTCGTATCCGACGGCGCGCCGGTCGACGATGCCACACTTTTAGCAAACAGCCCGCGCTATCTCGACGATCATCTTATTCATGTGGTTCGGCAGCTCGAGAAAGCCGGCCGGGTTGAGTTGCTGGCGGTTGGATTAGGCTTTGACGCAAGCCGCTACTATCGCGTCTCAGCGAATTGCGAGGCTCCCGATCAACTTGCCGGAACCATGCTGACGTTGTTGAAACGTGAGCTTGTCGCCGAGCCCAGAGCGCATAGCAACGACCGTGGCTGACGAGAGGCTAGTTCAATCAGAACCAAGTCAGCCCCATCGTCCCGACCGGCCCTCCATCGGCATTTCCGATGCCATCGTCGTCATTTTACAGATGTGGCAGCAGATACCGCTTGCAAAATGCAATCAGTTAAACTACCCCGATAACTGCTTGCATCTCACAATTGGTTATCGAGGAGGCTCTCATGTCCAAACTTCGCGTCAGCGCTTTCACCCTGTCGATCGACGGCTTCGGCGCCGGTCCCGACCAAGACCTGAAGAACCCGCTGGGTGTTGGCGGGGAAGCCCTGCACGAATGGATGTTCGGCACCCGCACCTTCCGCAAGATGGTCCTCGGCAAGGATGGCGGGACCACGGACACTGACGAGGCGTTCGCGGCGCGCAGCTTCGAAAATGTCGGCGCATGGATCCTGGGCCGCAACATGTTCGGCCCGATCCGCGGCGAATGGCCGGATGACAGCTGGAAAGGCTGGTGGGGTGACAACCCACCCTACCACGTGCCGGTCTTCGTGCTCACGCACCATCCGCGTGATCCCATTGTCATGGAGGGCGGCACGACCTTCTATTTCGTGACCGACGGCATCCACTCAGCGCTGCAAAAGGCGAAAGCAGTGGCTGACGGCAAGGATGTACGGCTGGGCGGTGGCGTTTCTACGATCCGGCAATATCTGAAGGAAAAGCTCATCGACGAGATGCATCTGGCGATCTCACCGGTCCTGCTAGGCGCCGGCGAGAGCCTTTTTGCCGGCATCGACATGCCCAAGCTCGGCTATCGCTGCAGCGAGCAGGTCGCGACGCCGAAGGCCACGCATGTCATCATCGAGCGCGATTAGGACGTAGCGTCGGATTTTTGTCTGCGCTGTTGGCGAAACCCTTGGTGCAGGCCCCTTTCTCCCCGTCACTATACCAGGGCTATCGCATATGAGTGATGGCATTGATGAGATAGTCGTCGTTCCAGGCGCATTTCTTGATGCGATGGCTGATGGGAACTTTGGCAGCATCGGCGGCCTGAAGGATGTTTCTGGCGAGGCGATTGAGAAGGGCTGTGTTGGCGGGAGCATTGTCCTTGCGGGCACGGCTGAGATCCTCATCGAGATGGACATCGAGCATCCAATGCAGGCCGTTCTCGATCTGCCAATGAGCTCTGGTGAGGTCGAGCGCCCGCTGCGCCGATATGAGCGTGGAGGCCATGAACAGGCGCATCAAAGGTCTGGCCTGATCGCGCCGGCTGGTGATGCGGATGAAGGCCTGGTGGCCGGGCATCAGCGGCTCGGCCGTCGCCACGATCTCGGCCTGCCGCCACTCGTTGCGGCCGTGGCTGGTCTCGGTCCGCTCGGCAATGGAAGGGGTGGCGTCGGCCAGTTGCAGGTTGGCACGGCGCAGCCAATGACGACGATTGCCCTTCAGCGCAAGCAGGTAATCGCCACCTCTTTGGGTAATGGCCACAGCCATGCGGGTGTGGCAGTGGAGCGCGTCGGCGGTGACCAATCTGCCCGTAAGATCAATGAGTTCGACGCTCTCAAGGCAGGAAATGGCAGTCGCTCCTTCGCTCAACTGCCTCTCCAAAGAATCCTTTCTCAGCCTAAACTCAACCCCAAAATCGCCATATGCGATTCCCCTGGTCACTATACGGGGAGAAATGCCCGGCAGGACAATGCGGGGCGGCGCAAGCGACCAAAGATTACGCTGCCGGACAATACCACCGATGGCAATATGGTATCAGAATAAGTTCTGTCCATGAACGTTACTAGGACGGGTTCAATTGTCGAGGTTGGCGCTGCCCCTCATCCGCCTGCCGGCACCTTCTCCCCGTATAGTGACGGGGAGAAGGGTACCCCTGCCTCAGTACTTCTCGGGCACATACAGTTCGCGCGGCAGTACCTGGCGCTCGTATTCGGGATTGAAGACGCGCTCCGGCAGTGTGATCTCCTCGTGCGGCACCTCCTCCAGCCAGTCCCTGGCCGGGGAATTCTGTTTTATCTCGGTCATTTGCGCTGCTCCGCTTACAGGCCTTGCCGGCCGCTGTCAGGCGCTCTGCCGCCCGGCCCGGCGGCCGGAAATCGAAGCGCTGGACCGACGTTAGTATAGGCCGGCAATGACGGTTTTATTGCAGCCACTACTGCGCTGGCTGTGCGTTCAATCCGGAAGATGTGATCGAGCTTGCCCTGCGGAACGGGCGACAAGCAGAACGAATTATCCTACAAATACCCGGTTCATTGAGGGCTGTCGTTTGCAACGCCCTTTCCCGATAAATCGTGAGGATAAGACATGGAATACCGCACTCTCGGCCGTTCCGGGCTGAAGGTTTCGACGCTGACCATGGGCACCATGACGTTCGGTGGCGGCGGCGCGTTCTCGGCGGTCGGCAAGACCGACCTCGACGAGGCGCGCCGGATGATCGACCTTTGCATCGATGCCGGCATCAACGTCATCGACACCGCCAACGTTTATTCGAACGGGGTGTCGGAGGAGATCATCGGCGAGGCGCTCGGCGGCAAGCGCAAGGGCGACGTGCTGATCGCCTCCAAGGCGCGCATGCGGATCGGCAAAGGCCCCAACGATGAAGGGTTGTCGCGCTACCATCTGATCCGCGAATGCGAGAGGAGCCTGAAGCGCCTCAGGACCGATGTCATCGACATCTATTTCCTGCACGAGTGGGATGGCCTGACACCGCTAGAGGAAACCACCGCCGCGCTCGACACGTTGGTCGCGCAGGGCAAGGTCCGTTATGTCGGCTGCTCCAATTATTCCGGCTGGCAAGTCATGAAGGGGCTTGGGATCAGCGACCGTCATCACCAGCCTCGCTTCGTCACCCAGCAGATCCATTACACGCTGGAAGCGCGCGAGGCCGAGTATGAATTGTTGCCGATCTCGGTCGACCAGGGGCTCGGCGTGCTGGTCTGGAGCCCGCTTGCCGGCGGGTTGCTGTCCGGCAAATACCACCGTGACCAGCCGACCGCCCGCCAGCTCAGCGGCTGGTCGGAACCGCCGATCCGCGACGAGGACCGGCTGTGGCGGATCGTCGACGTGCTGATCGATATCGGCAACAACCACGGCGTGTCGGCGGCGCAGGTGGCGCTTGCCTGGCTGCTCGGCCGGCCCGCTGTCAGTTCGCTGGTGATCGGCGGACGAACCGAAGCGCATTTCAAAGACAATATCGCCGCTGCAAGCCTGGTGCTTGCTGATGAGGAGCGCACACGGCTCGACGTGGTCAGCAGGCCGCCCGTGCTCTATCCCTACTGGCACCAGCAATTCACGGCAAAGGACCGGTTCGGGCCGGCGGATCTCGTCCTCGACCGGGACGGCGCCTGAAAAGCCGGGCTCTCCGGACAGCGCCGGGATATGGAGCCGATCGTGCCTTGCGGTGTTGTGTTTGCGGTCCAATGCTCCTAGGCAAAGGCCAAGCACAACGAAAGGAAACGATATGGCACGAGCACCGAACTACGGTCAGGAACGCAAGGAACGCGACCGGCAGAAGGCTGCCAAGAAGGCGGAAAAGCAGGCTGCCAAGGTCGCAGCCAAGGAGCGATCGAAGCCCGAGGGCGAGAGCGAGTCCCAAACCAAAACCGAAACGGCAGAGTGACGATATCCGGCCTGTCAGGCGGGCCGGGCCTAGGTTAAGTCCCGCTATGCCTCAGGCGGGCGCCTTGTCGCTGACGAAGACGTTCACTTCACGAGCGGCGGCAATGAAGGCCCGTCTTGCGTTCATGGCCGGCTTGTCGCCGGCCAGCGCATCATGACAGGCTTGCAACGCTTCGCGGTGCTTGGGGCTGCGCTTGCCGGGCCAATTGTTGAGGAGGTAGTCGGAAGCCTCGCGGGCCGTACGCAAGAGCTGATTGCTTCCCGCCGCGCCCTTGACGGTCACGGGTGTGTCAAATCGGTTGTTTTCCATCGCCGCTCTTACGCCATCGGCATTTGCGAAGCGAGACCGAAAGTAGCATTCTTCGCTCATCTGCCCTTTTCGTGATCAATGGCAGCCGATCCTCACTCAAGCGACGACGGCAAACCCCCTGGCGCGGAGGCCACGCCGGTCGTTGCGCAGCGAGGTCACCAGCCGGTCGCGGCTGCCGATGATATGGGCTGAAAGCAGGCGGGCGGCGCTATTGGCATCGCCGACCCGCACCGCCGACAGAATGGCATGGTGTTGGGCCCAGGCACGGTCGAGCGCTGCCTCGTCGCGAACCTCGAGCCAACGGGCGCGCGACAGGCGTGTCATCGCGTCGCGAACCGCTCTGAACAGGAACTCGTTGCCGGATAGACGCGCCAGCTCGATATGAAAATCCATGCCGACGCGATGCCATTCCTCGCGCGGCGTCTTGTCGTCGCAAGAATCGAGCATCGCCTCGATGATTTCGACGGCACTTCTGTCCTGCAAGGCGCAAGTTAGTCTGAGTGCCGCGACCTCGACCGCCTCGCGATAGACAGCGATCTGCTCGAGCTCAGCAAGATTGATGGGCGAGACCGTCCAGCTGCGGCTGTCGCGGCAGATCAAGCCTTCGGTCTCGAGCCGCAGCAATGCAGCCCTGACCGGCGTGCGCGAGGCGCCGAAGCGGCTTTCGACCCAGCGCTCCGTCAGCCGCTCGCCCGGACCGATCTCGAGCCCGAGGATCATCTCGCGAAGCTGCTTTTCGACGTTCTGCATCTGCGACATTGGCGTTCCGTTCAGGTCATTTGTTCCGGCAATCGGGTCACTGGCCAGCGTTGGCCGATCACGCCGGCCCTTGTCGATCATGTTTGAGAGGCCCGCATTGACAGCGACGGGGCTTGCGTTCATGACAGATACCAGCTTGGTATCCCAAATCGGTATCCACAGCAAGTTTTCATGCTAGCTGGCCGGACAGGACATAACATGCCGCAAGACGCCACCCTCGCCATGCAAGGCACGCACAACGTCCACTGGCGTCGCAATCTCGCCGTGTGTTTTGCCGGCTCGTTCAGCACGCTTGTAGCGATGACGCTGCTGTTGCCCTTCCTGCCGCTTTACGTCGAGCAGTTGGGCGCAGAGGGCCACGCGGCGATCGTGCAGTGGTCGGGCATCGCCTACGGCGCCACCTTCCTTGCTGCCGCGCTGGTCGCGCCCCTATGGGGGCGGCTAGGCGACCGCTACGGCCGCAAACTAATGCTGGTGCGCGCCAGTTTCGGCATGGCGCTGTGCATGTCGCTGACCGGCATGGTGCAGACCGTCTGGCAATTGGTGCTCTTGCGCCTGCTGATCGGCTTTGCCGGCGGCTATTCTTCGGGCTCGACCATCCTGGTTGCCATGCAGACGCCGAAGGATCGCTCCGGCTGGGCGCTGGGCGTGCTGTCGGCCGGCATAACCGCCGGTGCCCTGGTCGGTCCGCTGCTCGGCGGCGCGCTGCCGCCGCTGATCGGCATCCGCGCCACATTCCTGCTTGCCGGCGGCGTCATTTTCCTGGCGTTTCTGGCAACCACCTTGCTGATCAAGGAGGCCCCTCGCCCGGTTGCCGCCAAGGCCGCGTCACAAGAAAAAGTGAAAGGCGGCTGGTCGCAGATTCCCGACAAGCGCCCCGTCGTCGCCATGCTGGCGACCGGCATGCTGTTGAGTTTCGCCACCATGTCGATCGAGCCGATCATCACCGTCTATGTCCAGCAGCTCATCGAAGATCAGAGCCAGGTCACGCTGGTCTCCGGCATCGTCATGTCCGCGGCAGCGCTCGGCGCCATCCTATCGGCGTCGCAGCTCGGCAGGCTCGCCGACCGTATCGGCCACTGGAACGTCATCGTTGCCGCACTCGCCGTCTCGGCGTTGCTGCTGGTCCCGCAGGCCTTCGTTACGCAGGGCTGGCAACTCGTCGGCCTGCGTTTCCTGATGGGCCTGGCGCTTGGCGGTCTTTTGCCCTGCATCACCAGCGTCATCCGCCACAATGTGCCCGACGGCGTCGGCGGCAATGTGCTGGGCTTGTCGATCTCGGCGCAATATGTCGGGCAGGTCGCCGGACCATTGCTGGGCGGCTTTGTCGGCGGCCATTTCGGTATGCGCTCGGTGTTTCTCGGCACATCCGTTCTGATGGCGGGCGGAGCGGCCTATAACTGGCTGGTACAGTCGCGCCGCGAACGCGACATGCTAGCGGAAGCCGGTAAATCCTGACACGGTTAGCGGCACTATCTCAGGCGGTCGCCAGGAATCACGGAGACGTGGAAATGAGCACGGATGAACACGCGGCAGGCGGCCGCATTCTGGTTCTTGCGGGCGGCCTGTGCGGCGCAACCGGCGTGGCGTTTTCGGCGGCGGCGGCGCATCTCGGCGGCGCTTTCGTCGGTACGGCCGCGTCCTTCCTGCTCATGCATGCGCCGGTCTTCCTTGCCGTCGGGCTGCTCGGTGGCAATAGCATGCTGCGAACCGGAAGCCTCATCCTCCTCGTCGGGCTTCTGCTGTTCTCGGGTGATCTTCTGGCCCGCGACTTCCTTGGCTCGCGGCTGTTCCCGATGTCGGCGCCGATCGGCGGCACGTTGCTCATCGGCGGCTGGCTGGTGATGGCCGCCTCGGCGCTGGTACGCCCGCGCCCTTGACGCGGCAGCCAGGTTCCCCGGCTCTGTCAGTCTTGGCGACGTTCGGGCCGGACTTGGCCGTCGCGCTTGGTCGTCTTGACTACACGCCGTCGCTCCGGCCGTTCGGTGGCCGGAGAGATGCCCCAATAATTGCGATAGATGTCTTCGAACAGATGCTTGATCGGGTGCATGGCTTATCTCCTCTAGTTTTTTGAATCGATCCAATCAGCGGGCACAAAAAATAGGCCGCCGATCAGCTCCACTTGCGTCCTACGAGGAAACGCAGGTCGCGAATCCACGGACCGGTCCTGTCGCGCCCCTTACGGGCCTCCGCGCTCGAGCGGATGCTCCAGTCGTTCCGGTAAATGTCCTCGAACAGATAATTGACGGGGTGCATGGCACTCTCCTTTTTGTATCGATCCAATCTACGGGTGAACAACGCTCTTGGATCGATTCAAATGATACGCGTCGCACCATAAATGTCAAGCAAAAATTTGAATCGATCCAACGAAAGTGCTACGCAATCGGTGTACTGTCGGACAGGAGTCCTGGAGACAAACAAATGGCATCACTCACCGAAGGCGGCAGGAGACCCATCCGGCTAGCGGACATCGCCAAGGCCGCGGGCGTATCGCACGGCACTGCCTCCAATGTCTTCAGCCGTCCCGAAATCGTGCGCGAGGAAGTTCGCGAGCGGGTCAAGGCGGCGGCCGAGGCGCTGGGCTACGCCGGCCCGGATCCCAAGGGCCGGCTGCTGCGCGCTGGCAAGGTCAATGCAATCGGCGTCGCCACAACCGAGCCGCTGTCCTATTTCTTCGACGACCCCTTTGCCCGCGTGATGATGGCCGGCATTTCGGAAGCCTGCGACGCAACCGGCGCGGGGATAGCCCTCGTGTCGGCTGGCAATGAGGAAAAACTTGCCTGGAATATCCAGAGCGCCCTGGTGGACGGCTTCATCCTGTTCTGCATCGAGGGCGGTCCGCGCCTCGTCGAGCTGACGCGCGAACGAAAGCTCCCGTTCGTCGCGCTCGAGCTCGGCTCGCAGGACGACACGGTCTCGGCGATCAGTATCGACAATGTTGCCGGCGGCCGGCTCGCGGCGCGCCATCTGGCGGAACTTGGACATCGCCGCTTCGCCGTGTTGTCGCTGGCATTCGCCGACGACAGCACCGGTCTTGTCTCGCCCGAGCAGGTCCGGACGGCGTCCTATACCGGGACCCGTGACCGCCTCCTCGGCTATTTCGAAGAGCTTTCCCGGTTTGGTGTCGACACCGCCAAGGTGCCGGTCTACGAGACCGAAAACGACAAGGCGAGCACAAAGGCTGGTCTCGAAACCATCTTCGCCTCGGCGGAGCCGCCGACCGCCATCCTGGCGATGTCGGACCGGATCGCGATGGTGGCATTGGAATGGCTCAGCGCACGGGGCATCGCGGTTCCCCGCGATGTTTCCGTCGTCGGCTTCGACGGCGTGCCTGAAGCCGCAATTTGCGAGCCTCCGCTCACCACCATCGCCCAGCCGATCGCCGAGATCGGCCGCCGGGCAGCGCGAAGAATCCTCGACTTCGACGGCACGGTGCGGCGAGAAACGCTCGATGTCGAACTTGTCGTCAGGGCATCGTCCGGACCGCCGCCAAGTACAGGCTGACTGGGGCAGATCGGCTCCAAATCTCATCTATTGGCCGCCATGGGACCGATGCCAAAGGATGGACGGACAGGCGGCGCCTCGTTGCGGACCGGCTTGCCCTTGCCGGACCAGCCGATGGCGGACAGCCACTCCAGATAGAAGGCGAGCGCGAACTGCATGGCGATGCCGGCGGCGAGCAGGAGACTGTCATAGGCAATGCCGCCCGGGTTGATCAGCTTCATCACCTGCGCCGCCATGGCAATCACCGTGCCGGCAATGAAAACCGGCAGCGAGCGTTTGCCCAATATGGCGAGCGGATTGTCACGACCGGTGCGGAACAGGTTCGAGACGAAAGGCAAGGCGACGACCAGATAGCTCATCGCCAGGATGTGCAGCAGCCGCGGCAACGACAGGAACGTCTTGTCGAAACCGGTCAGCACCACCGGCAGGTCGAGCCATGACACATGCCCCCACAACGGGCTGTGCACCCAGACGAGCGCCGTCAGCACGTAGGCGGCCGCCGCGCCGACCAGCCAGCGATTGACCGGGATGGTGCCGCCGCGCCGCACATGCAACACGCTGGCCATGCCGATATTGAACAGCAATTGCCATGACAACGGATTGAGGAACCAGAACCCAGGCTCCGGATAGTTCGGCGGCGCGATCTGGTAGATTCCGGCAACCAGCCAAAGGGCTGCGGACACGGCAAGCGCAGCCAGTGGCCGATAACTGATGAACAGCAGGAAGGCCGGCGCCATCAACAGCAGCACCGCATAGACCGGCAGTATGTTGTTGTAACCGAGCTGATGGCCGAGCGTGACGATACCGACCAGGACTTGCGGCGGGTTCCTGACGAGCGGCTCAATGTTGATCAGCGTCAGAAGGTCCGGCCGTTTCGCAAACACCGCCGCTGCGCAGAAGATGGCCATGACCACCATCGTCGTGACGATGTGAGTGACATAGAGCACGCCGGCGCGGCGCCACATCTTCAGCGTTGCGACCAGCCGGTTTCCCGGCTGGAATTTGGTACCGTAGGCAAGAGCGACGGACATGCCGGAGATCAGCACGAAGGCCTCGGCCGCATCCGAAAACCCGAAATTCTTATAGGTCAGGGTTTCAAAAACGGTGCCCGGCACGTGGTCGATGAAGATGGTCAGGAGGGCGAGAGCCCGGAACACGTCAATACGCGTATCGCGTTCCGGCGAAACTGGCATGGTCATCGATAAAAGGCCTTAAAGCTGGTTGTTTATGCCTGGCATGCGACCCCTCGGGCGACCACCCGGCGCACACTGCTTCGATCCCTCCCGCGGGGATTATATCGGCAAAGAAACGGACTGAAATGCGCCCGGTTCAATCAACTTTCGCGGAGCTTGAAAATATTTCGTTTTGAAGCCGGCAAATTAAAGAAAGTAACGCGAAATCAAAAGGATGTGACGATGGCCGAGGAGAGCCTCGAAGACGGTATTTTGCAGGAAAATTCAGGCTTTTTCTACCGGCTACATCGACCCGCCAATCTACCCGGTGACTGGCTGTTCCTGCTGCATGGATCGGGTGTAGACGAGACGACCTTGCTGCCGCTTGGTCGGCAAATCGCGCCGCATGCGGCGCTGGTTGCGGTCCGTGGCCGCATCCCTCAGGAGGACGGGTTCCGCTGGTTCACGCGAATCACCCCGACGCGTTTCGAACAGGCCAGCATCCATGCTGAGGCGGACGCATTCGCGGGCTTCGTCGACGGCATCGCGAAGCGCCGCCGCTTCGATCTCAGCCGCGCGACCTTTGTCGGTTATTCGAACGGCGCCAACCTGATCTCGAGCGTCATGCTGCTGCGTCCGGGCCTGATCGAGCGCGCCGCATTGCTGCGTCCGATGCCGGTGCTCGACGAGGTGCCGCCGGCAGACCTGTCGAAGGCGCGAGCGTTGATCATCGCCGGCGCCGCAGACCTGACCTACGCGGCATTCGCGCCGGCGCTGGCTGCTCTACTGAGCTCGCATGGCGCCGAGGTCGAGACCCACACCACTGCCTCCGGCCATGAAATCGGCGATCCGGACGCCGAGATCGTCAGGCAATGGCTGGCGGATCCTGCAGTCGCCGTTGCAGCGTCAGATCGATGAGCCTCGAGGCTACGCTCGCCCCATGCGGTTCCAGGCGTCCAGCCCGGCGATCTTGTAGGCCTCGGCCAGCGTCGGATAGTTGAAGGTGTTGTTGACGAAGAAGTCGACAGTGCCGCCGAGATTGATCACCGCCTGGCCAATGTGTATGAGTTCGGTCGCGCCCTCGCCGACAATGTGGGCACCGAGCAGACGGCGTGTTTCGATCGAGAACAGAAGCTTCAGGAAGCCGGTGTTGACGCCCATGATGTGGCCGCGCGATGTCTCGCGAAACCGCGCCACGCCGACCTCGTAGGCAGCACCGCTCTCGCGCACCTGCTCCTCCGACTGGCCGACAGTGGAGATTTCCGGCACGGCGTAGATGCCGTAGGGAAAGGTTTCGGGCGGCGGCGGCAAGGGCACGCCGAACGCATGGCAGGCGGCCACCCTGCCCTGCTCCATCGAGGTCGAGGCCAGGCTCGGAAAGCCGATGACATCGCCGGCGGCATAGATGTTGGGCGCGCTGGTCTGGAACGTTTGCGGATCGACCTTGATGCGGCCCCTGGGATCGGCCTCGATGCCGACCGCTTCCAACCCCAGGCTGCCGACATTGCCGGTACGCCCTGCAGCGTAAAGCACGATCTCGGACCGTATGGTGCGGCCGTCGGCCAGCGTCACCTCGGCGTGGTCGGGTTTCGAGGCGATCTCCTTGACGGCGCTGCCTAATCTGATCGTCATGCCGCGGTCGCGCATCTGATGGATAAAGTCGTCGACGATCTCGCGGTCGACGAAATCCAACATTGTGTTACGCGGCTCGACCAGCGTCACCGGCACGTCGAGCGCCGAAAAGATCGTCGCATATTCGACCCCGATAACGCCGGCGCCGATCACCGTCAGCGTGCGCGGCAGGCGGTCGAGTTCCAGCATCTCGTCGCTGTCGAAGATCCGTGTCTTGTCGAACGGCACGTCGCGCGGCCGGTGCGGCCGGGTGCCGACCGCGATCAGCGCATGGGCGAAGCCAACCTCGCTGTAGTCGCCGGTGTCGGTGGTCAGGCTGACCTTGTTGGGGCCGAGGAATTTTACCGCGGCGCGCGCACTCTTGACCGTGTTCCGCATGAACTGGTGCTGCAGCACCTCGACCTCATGGTCGAGCGTCTTGTGCAGGCGCTCGACCAGATCGCCGACCGAAATGTCCTGCTTGACGCGGTAGCCGCGTCCATAAAAGCCGCGCTCACGCCAGCCGGAGAGGTTGAGCACCGTCTCGCGCAACGTCTTCGACGGTATGGTGCCGGTATGCACCGACACGCCGCCGAGACGCCGGCCCCTGTCGACCACCAGCACCGACTTGCCGAGCTTGGCCGACTGCACCGCGGCGCGGCGCCCGGATGGGCCGCTGCCGATGACCAGCATATCGTAGTCCATGTCGCCCCGTCCCCTCGGCTCGGCGCCCTTTGTTGCGCCGCAGCAAGCTAACGCTATCCGCGCCATGAATTCAACAAGTCAGACGGCACCAGACGCTCCGTCGCCATCTACACGGCGGCGAAAGGCTCGATCTTGATTCCGCCGGGAACCTTCACCATTTCACCAAGAAGCGGCCCGTGCCTTAACCCGGGTTCGATTACGAGGAAATGACATGAACGCTCGCGTTCTCGATGGCGAAATCATCACCAGCAGGCTCGAAGATGTCCGCGCCTATGAGGGCGTGCGCACGCGGCGCATTCTCGCCTTCGTCATCGACTATTTCATCGTCGCGCTGCTCACCATTCCATTCGCGATCCTGGTATTCTTGTTCGGGCTGTTGACGCTCGGCCTCGGCTGGATGCTGTTTTCCATTCTCGTGCCGGCCGTCGCCATCCTCTACATCTGGAACACGCTCGGCAGTAAAGACCAGGCCACCACCGGCATGAAGATGATGGGCATCCGGCTCGACCGACTTGACGGCAGCCCCATCGACGGGCTGACCGCCGTCGTGCATTCGGTGCTGTTTTGGGCCGGCAATGTCATCCTTTCACCGCTGGTCCTGCTGGTGAGCCTGTTTTCCGACCGCAAGCGCACGCTGCACGACCTGCTGCTCGGCACCGTCGTCAGCCGCAGCGGCCTCTGAGCAGACTTTTGAAGCGCGGCCGCAGCCTTTGCGCACAAATGTGAAGACGTCCAATCAACCAGGCTTTCACAATCCTGTTGAATTTTTCGGCGTCCGCGCCAAAGGTAGAGCGATTCGCAGGAGTGTTTCCAAGGCTCGATGACGCAGCACCCGACCCAGTCGCCGCAGTTTTTTCTGACCGCGCCCTCGCCATGTCCCTATCTCGAGGGCCAGTTCGAGCGCAAGGTGTTCACACACTTGGTCGGCGACAAGGCCCCCGAGATGAACGATCTGCTGACGCAGGGCGGTTTCAGGCGGTCGCAGAACATCGCCTACAGGCCGGCCTGCGAGACCTGCCGCGCCTGTGTGTCGGTGCGCATCCTGGCGCAGGAATTCACCGCCAGCCGCAACATGAAACGGGTCATACAGCATAATTCGGATCTGGTCGGCGCCATGCACGACGCCGAACCCTCCACCGAACAGTATTCGCTGTTCCGCAGCTATCTCGACGCCCGCCATCGCCGTGGCGGCATGTCCGATATGACCGTGCTCGACTACGCCATGATGGTCGAGGATACCCATGTCGACACCAAGGTCATCGAATACCGTCGCCGCGGACCCGACAGCTTCATCACCGGCAAGGGCCAGGGCGAACTGATCGCCGTGGCCCTCACCGACAAGATGGCCGATGGCCTGTCGATGGTCTATTCCTACTTCAACCCGGACTTCGAGGACCGTTCGCTCGGTACCTTCATGATCCTCGACCACATCGCCCGCGCCAGGGCGATGGGCCTGCCCCATGTCTACCTGGGCTACTGGGTCAACGGCTCGCGCAAGATGAATTATAAGATGCGCTTCCAGCCGCAGGAGCATCTCGGCCCGAAAGGCTGGGAACGCTACAATCACGAAGCGGTTTCGCGCTGATTCCTGCCTTCGGTATTCACCCTTAAATTGTTTCGAGGAGGATGCCCGCTGGGCTTCCGGCCGATCGGCTGGAACACCGGGCGGGTCAATTTTGCGCCTCCAAGCCTACGCGAGAATTGCCGCATGTCTTCCCACAATGACCACCAGAGAGGCCTTCTGATCACCGCCATCGGCGGGCTTACGCTGACCGTCGACATTCCGCTGATCCGGCTCGCCGACGGCGAGGCATGGACGATCCTGCTGTTGCGCACCGGCACAACCTTCGTCGCCACACTCATCATCTGGGCCGTCTGGCGCTCGCTGAGCGCAAAGGCACCGCAGCTTATCCCGGGCTGGTCAGGGCTCATCGTTGCCGGCCTCTACGGGCTCGGCTCGATCGCCTTCATCACCGGCGTCTACAGCACCTCGACAGCTAACCTCGTTTTCATCCTGGCCTTCACAACCATGTTCGCGGCCCTTTTGTCATGGCTGTTCCTGAAGGAGAGGCCACGGCCGCTGACGCTTGCAGCGCTGGCGTTAATGATCGTCGGCGTGACGATCATTGTCGGCGATTCCGTCGGAACCGGACATCTCTTCGGCGACCTGATGGCGCTATGCTCGGCTTTCATGATCGCAGCGGCCATCACCATCTCGCGTGCCAGCGGCAAGGATATGGGTTTCACGGCGCTGATCGGAGTGGTCCTGCCGCTGGCCGTCGCCAGCCTGATGGTTTCCGAGGTGGGTTTTCATGTCAACGCGCCGTGGTGGATCGTCTTCAACGGTGCCGTCATCATGCCGATCTCGTTCTTCTGCCTCGCCAACGGCCCGAAATACATCTCCGGGCCGGAGGTGGCGATGTTCTACCTGCTTGAAACCGTGCTGGCACCGGTCTGGGTGTGGATGATCTTCGCCGAAACGCCGTCGCGCAACAGCCTGATCGGCGGCGCGATCCTAATCATGACCTTAATCGGCCATTCGCTCTGGCAGTTGCACGAGGGGCGCAAACGCCGCGCCACGTTCGCCGTCAGTCACCCGGCCTGATTCTTTTTCGCGGTGGCGCGTTCGGCGACAATTTCGATCTGCGGCGGCGCGTCATCGAGCGCCGCCGGTTCGGCGGCAACGAGCTCATCGGTCAGTTCCACCTCGCGCAGCCATTCGCGCCAGATTGCGACGAGCAGGGCCATCAGCACCGGGCCGATGAACAGGCCGAGAAAGCCCATTGTCTTGACGCCGCCGATCAGGCCGAAAAAAGTCGGCAGGAAGGGCAGCTTTATCGGCCCGCCGACCAGCTTCGGGCGCAATGTCTTGTCGACGATGAAGAGTTCGACCGCACCCCAGACGAACAGCGCCAGCCCCGCCATCGGCGAGCCGCTGGCGGCGAGATAGATCGAGACCAGCGTGAAGGACAGCGGTGCGCCGCCGGGGATCAGCGCCATGATGCCGGTCAGCGCGCCGAGCGTCACCGGCGACGGCACGCCGGCCAACCAGTAAGCGATACCCAGTACCAGCCCTTCGCCGATGGCGATAACGGTCATGCCGGTCACCGTCGAGGAGATCGTCGCCGGCACCACGCGTGAGATCCGCTCCCATCTGGCCGGCAGGATGCGTTCGCCGAGGCGATCGACCTGTCCGGCGAAATGCTCGCCGTCGCGATAGGCGAAGAACAGCGCGATCATCATGAACAGCAGCGTCAGCAAAAGGCCGAAGGCGCTGCCGCCGGCGGCAAGCACGCCGCGATAGATGCTGCCGATATTGGCGCCACTGATCAGCTGGATCAGTTCGCCGATGCCGCCGGGGTGGCCAACGTTGACCGTCCATTGTTCATTGAGCCATTCGCCCACCACGGGCATGGTGGCGATCCAGTGCGGCGTCGGCGCACCGTAGCGGTTGGTCTCGATCGCCCAGTTGACCCATTCGCGCACCTCATTGATGGCGTAGGTGCCGGCAAGCGCGATCGGCACCACCAGGAAGGTCAGGATGAACAAGATCGCAAGCGTCGCCGCAATCGTGCGGTTGCCGCCGACGCCGGCGAGCAGCCGCCGATAGAGCGGCCAGCTGGCGAAAGCGATCACCAGGGCGGCAAGGACCGGAAACAGGAAGCCGTGGAAGAAATAAACGCCGGCGGCAACGATCAGCACCAGGAGCCAGCGCGCCGCCGAGAGCGGTGGAATGACAGCGGCCCTGAGCGGCGTCGACAGGCCAAACAGGCGCTGCTGCCGCTCCGGCTTCTGTATCCTGACTTCCTTCAAGCGCCCAACTCTCCCTGGCCCATCGCATGGCTTATGCACTGATATAGTGCAGCAATCGTGACGACATTCCAAATGTTTGGGTGCAGCTGCTAATCTCCCCCCTTGAGGGGGAGATGGCCGGCAGGCCAGAGGGGGTCGCCGCGCGTGAGACGCCAGCCTCCTCTGTCTGCGATAAGGGTCGCGTCTGGATGTTCCGATCCCCTCTGTCGCCTTCGGCGACATCTCCCCCTCAAGGGGGGAGATTACCGCTTCACCCGAACTTGCCAGTCCTCGGGAATCCCTTCGGCACCATGCGGCCGGCCGAGGCGCGGGCGCCGATCCATTCGGCAAGCTCGTCACGCGATTTGATGAAGGTGCGGTCTGCCGAATCCTGCCAGGACAGGCCGCTTGCGAGCGTGAAGGTCTTGAGGTCGAGAACACCGCCATCCTTGTACTTCTGCAGGCGCACGCCCTTGCCGCGCCCCATCTCCGGGATCTCGGCCAGCGGGAACACCAGCATCTTGCGGTTCTCGCCGACAATGGCGAGATGGTCGCCCGCGACGCTCACGCAGCGCTGGGCCTCGTCGGGCGCCTTGACGTTCATCACCTGCTTGCCCTTGCGGGTGTTGGCGACAACTTCCTCTTCCGGCACGATGAAACCGTTGCCGTCATGCGACACCAGCAGCAGCTTGCGCTTGGGATCATGGACGAAGGCGGTGACGATATCCTGGTCGTTGTCCATGTCGACGATGATGCGGATCGGCTCGCCATGGCCACGCCCGCCCGGCAGACGGTCGGCGCCGATTGTGTAGAACTTGCCGCCGGTGGTGAAGACCAGCACCTTGTCGGTCGTCTGGGCGTGGAAGGCGAGCTTGAGGCTGTCGCCTTCCTTGAAGGTCAGGGCCGAATGGTCGGTCAGATGACCTTTCATGGCCCTCAGCCAGCCCTTTTCTGACACGACGACGGTGACCGGCTCGCGCTCGATCATGGCATGGGCGATATCGGTCAGGTCATGTTCGGGTGCATCTGCGAACTCTGTGCGTCGCTTGCCGATCTCGGTGTCAGGCCCGTATTTCTGGCGAACGTTGGCGACTTCCCACTTGATCGTCGCCCACTGCTTGGCGTCGGACGCAAGCAGTGCCTCGATCTGCTTCTTCTCGCCGGTCAGGCCATTGAATTCCTCGCGGATTTCGAATTCCTCGAGCTTGCGCAGCGCCCTCAGCCGCATGTTGAGGATGGCTTCAGCCTGGGTGTCGGTGAGTGACCAGCGGGCCATCATCACCTGCTTGGGCTCGTCCTCCTCGCGGATGATCCTGATCACCTCGTCGATGTTGAGGTAGGCGATCAAATAGCCGGCGAGGATCTCAAGCCGCCTTTCGATCTCGCCGAGGCGGTGCTTGGAGCGGCGGATCAGGACGTCGCGGCGGTGCTCCAGCCATTCCTTGAGCACACCTTTCAGCGACAGCACGTTCGGCACCTTGCCGCGCGACAACACGTTCATGTTGAGCGGAAAGCGGCTTTCGAGCTCGGTCAGCTTGAACAGCGATTCCATCATGATGCCGGGATCGACCGAGCGGCTCTTCGGCACCAGCACGACGCGGATGTCCTCGGCGCTCTCGTCGCGGATATCCTCGAGCAGCGGCAGCTTGCGCGCCATCAAGAGCTCGGCGATCTTTTCGATCAGCCTGGCCTTCTGGACGCCGTAAGGGATTTCGGTGACGACAATGTTCCAGGTGCCCCTGCCTTGGTCCTCCTGGTTCCATTTCGCCCTGACGCGAAAGCCGCCGCGGCCGGTTTCATAAGCTTCGAGGATCGAGGCACGACTATCGACGATAATGCCGCCGGTTGGGAAATCCGGACCTTGTACGAAATCCATCAGCTTGGTGACGGGCGCATCCGGATGATCGATCAGGTGAAGCGCGGCGTCGCAGAGTTCGGCCGCATTGTGCGGCGGAATCGAGGTCGCCATGCCGACGGCGATGCCGGACGAGCCGTTGGCGAGCAGGTTCGGGAAGGCGCCGGGCAGCACCGCCGGCTCCTCGTCTTCCTCGTTGTAGGTCGGGCGGAAATCGACCGCGTCCTCGGTGATGCCTTCCAAAAGCAGCGTCGACACTTCGGTCATGCGCGCTTCGGTGTAGCGCATGGCGGCGGCATTATCGCCGTCGATATTGCCGAAATTGCCCTGCCCGTCGACCAGCGGGTAGCGCATCGAAAAATCCTGCGCCAGCCGCACCAACGCGTCGTAGATCGACTGGTCGCCATGTGGATGGAACTTGCCCATCACCTCGCCGACGATGCGGGCGCATTTGGCAAAACCCTGGTCGGGGTTAAGCCGCAACAGGCGCATGGCATGCATGATGCGACGATGCACCGGCTTCAACCCGTCGCGCACATCCGGCAGCGCCCGGTGCATGATGGTCGACAGCGCGTAGGCGAGATAGCGCTCTTCCAGCGCCTTCTTCAGATCGACCGGCTCGATATTGTCGCCGCCGCCAGTTTCAGGCGGCAAAAGCCTTTTTCCCATGGGCTGGCACTAGCCGAGCGGGTGATTCGCGGCAAGAGGCACCGGTATGCGTGCTCCTAAAGCGCATAGCGTTCTACCGGCCCCATGCGACGCTTTAGGTCCTGTTTTGATGCATGTCGTTATCGCAAAACCGCTGCACATTTTTGCGCGACATCCATTATGCAACAGGAATTGGAAGCGTCGCGACGCCGGCCAACATCAATCCGTTACATCCTGCTTCTATCGCAAGCCTGATGGATCGGGTTTGCCTTTGGCCGCGATTTTCGACCATTGTGCCGAGGCCCGCCTTTTTCCGGTCCAGTTCGTCACCGAATGGTGACGACGCGACGATTTGAAAAGAATTTCAGGACACTCTCAGGGGAGCTCTCGATGACGATCAGACACTCGACACTTATTAAAAGACTGGCTTTTTCGACCTTTTTGCTGACGCTGCCGCTGAATGCGGCGTTCGCGCAGGATACCGCGGTCGCCGACCGGCTGAAGGCTGCCCTCGCCGCCCAGGGCGTCGACCTCTCCTGGACCGGAGTAACCGGCGACACTTCCAGCATGGTTCTGCAAGGCGTAGCGGTCAAACCGGCGGCCGAAAAGGAGGCGCTCAAGATCGGCGACGTCAAGCTCGAAGGGGTGACCGAAGCCAATGGCGGCTATCAAATCGCGACCGTATCGACGTCGCCGTTCGAACACAGCGAAGACGGCGTCACGCTCAATCTCAGCCCCTTCGTCATCCACGACATGACGGTTCCGGCCGAAGGCGCAACCGGTCCGCTGGGCTCGCTGATGATGTACAAATCGGCGGAGCTAGAAAACATGACCGTCAAGGTCGCCGACAAGACAGCGTTCTCGATGGACGGGCTTGCCATCGCAATCACGCCGCCGGCCGACGGCAAGGCCATGGAGTTTTCCGGCACTACGGAAAAATTCACTGCCGACCTGACCCTGGTCGAAGATCCGAAGTCCAAGGAAGTCATCAACGCGCTCGGCTACCAGAACATATCAGGCAATCTTGAGATGGAAGGCACCTGGCAGCCTACCGACGGCAGGATGGACTTGTCGAAATACGAAATATCGGTCGACAATGCCGGCACTCTCGGCATGACCTTCGATCTCGGCGGCTACACGCTGGACGTCATCAAATCAATGCAGGAGATGCAGAAGAAGATGGCAGCGCAGCCCGAAGGCGCCGACAATTCCGCGCAAGGCATGGCCATGCTCGGGCTGCTGCAGCAGCTTTCGTTCAACAGCGCCTCGATCCGCTTCGACGACGATTCGCTGACCAAAAAGGTGCTCGATTATGCCGGCAAGCAGCAAGGCATGTCCGGCAAGGACATCGCCAACCAGGCCAAGGCGATCGTACCCTTCGGCATGGCGCAGCTCAACAATCCGGAACTGACGGCGCAGGTTTCGGCCGCGGTCAACAAGTTCCTCGACGATCCGCAAAGCATCGAGGTCTCGGCCGAGCCGCCGGCAGCGGTGCCGTTCGCGCTGATCATGGCGGGCGCCATGTCCAACCCGCTCGACCTGCCGAAAACGCTCGGCGTGACGGTTACGGCGAACGAAGACTGACCGAGATCCCAAAGCAAAAGCCCGGCAGCGATGCCGGGCTTTTTCATGACTCAACAGAACCGGTTCGGAGCGTTTCCTAAAGCTCTTTCTTCGTCGCCACGACGCGCAGCGACAATTCGCGAAGCTGCTGCGGGCTGGCTTCCGACGGCGCGTTCATCAACAGATCGTAGGCCTGCTGGTTCATCGGAAACATTGTCACTTCGCGCAGGTTCCTTGCGCCGACCAGAAGCATGACGACGCGGTCGATGCCGGCCGCCATGCCGCCATGCGGCGGCGCGCCATACTGGAAGGCACGGTAAAGGCCGCCGAAGCGTTCCTCGACCGTTGCGCGGTCCAGCCCGACGGTTTCGAAGGCCTTGACCATGGTTTCCGGCAGATGGTTGCGGATGCCGCCCGAGGCGATCTCGAAACCGTTGCAGACCATGTCGTACTGGAACGCCTTGATGCCGAGCAGATCCTCGCCGTTAAGCGCATCGATGCCACCTTGCGGCATCGAGAACGGATTGTGCGCGAAGTCGATCTTCTTCTCCTCCTCGTTCCATTCGAAGAACGGGAAGTCGACGATCCAGCACAATTCGAAGCGATCACGGTCGACAAGATTGAGCTCCTCGCCGGCGCGGGTGCGCGCCGCTCCAGCGAAGGAGACGAATTTCTTCGGATCGCCGGCGACGAAGAAGGCGGCATCGCCATCGGCAAGGCCGAGTTGTTGGCGGATCGCCTCGGTGCGCTCCTCGCCGATGTTCTTGGCCAGCGGCCCGGCGCCTTCAAGCTTCTCGCCCTCCTTGCGCCAGAAGATATAGCCCAGCCCTGGCTGGCCCTCGCCTTGCGCCCATGAGTTCATGCGGTCGCAGAAGGCGCGCGAACCGCCGGTCTTGGCCGGAATAGCCCAGACCTCGGCCTTCGGATCGTTGGCAAGGATGTTGGCGAATACCTTGAAGCCGGAATCGCGAAAATGATCGGAGACGGCCTGCATCTCGATCGGGTTGCGCAGGTCCGGCTTGTCAGTGCCGTATTTGCGCATGGCGACATCATAGGCGATGCGCGGAAACTTCTGCGTCACCGGCTTGCCGGCGGCAAAGGTCTCGAACACCCCCCGCATCACCGGCTCCATGGTGGTGAACACATCCTCCTGCTCGACGAAGCTCATCTCCACGTCGAGCTGGTAGAATTCACCCGGCAGACGGTCGGCGCGCGGGTCCTCGTCGCGGAAGCACGGCGCAATCTGGAAGTAGCGGTCGAATCCGGACACCATGATCAGCTGCTTATACTGCTGCGGTGCCTGCGGCAGCGCGTAGAAAGTGCCGGGGTGGATGCGCGACGGCACCAGAAAGTCGCGCGCCCCTTCCGGCGACGAGGCGGTCAGGATCGGCGTCGAGAATTCGGTGAACCCGACCTCGCCCATCAGCTTTCGCATCTCGGCGATGATTTTCGTGCGCGCGACGATATTCTTGTGCAGCGTGTCGCGGCGCAGATCGAGGAAGCGGTATTTGAGGCGGATGTCCTCCGGGTAATCCGGCTCGCCGAAGACAGGCAGCGGCAATTCCTTGGCCGCCGACAGCACCTCGATCTCGCGCGCGAAAATCTCGATCTCGCCGGTCGGCAAATTGGGGTTCACGGTGTCGGCGAGGCGCGCCTTGACCTCGCCGTCGACGCGGACGACCCATTCGCCGCGCAGCGTCTCGGCAATCTTGAAGGCGGGCGAATCCGGATCGGCGACGATCTGCGTCAGGCCGTAATGGTCGCGCAAATCGATGAACAGCAGGCCGCCATGGTCGCGCACGCGATGCACCCAACCCGACAGGCGCACGGTCGAGCCGACGTCCGCCTTCCTCAATTGGGCACAGGTATGGCTGCGGTAACGATGCATTGTCATTCTTAAAGTCCGGATGTTGGGTTGCGGCCAAGGCATGATGGCCCAGCCTGAAAATTTGCGCGAAAAGCACATGAGAGGGTGCATTTGTCAAGGCAAGCGGCGGCCGGGTCGAGTTAGCGTTCTTCCCGTCCCTGTCCCACCGGCATCAATTTATGCCAGAGGCGTTAACCTGAGTTCGCTGCTCCGTGCCGGCAGTTCAACTATGCACTCACCCCTTCACCCCGCCCGCCGTGAGACCGGAGATGATCTTGCGCTGGAAGATCAGGACAAGGACGACAAGCGGCACGGTGACGATCACCGATGCGGCCATGATGTTGCCCCACGGGATCTCGAACTGCGAGTTGCCGGAGAGCAGCGCGATCGCCACAGGCACGGTTCGCTGCTCGTTGCTGGAGGTAAACGTCAGGGCAAACAGGAACTCGTTCCACGCACCGATGAAGGCGAGAAGCCCGGTGGTCGCCAGCGCCGGCCACATCAGCGGCAGGAAGACGCGGCTGATGATGATCCAGGGCGTGGCGCCATCGAGGATTGCCGCTTCCTCCAGCTCGATCGGCAGGTCGCGAACGAAGGCGGTGAGCACCCAGACGGTGAACGGCAAGGTGAAGATCATGTAGGACAAGATCAGCGCGAACGGCGAATTGTAGAGGCCGAAGGTGCGGATCAACTCGAAAAGACCGGCAAGCACCGCCAATTGCGGGAACATCGAGACGGACAGGATAATGAGGAGCAGAGCCGAGCGGCCGCGGAAGCGGATGCGCGCCAGCGCATAGGCGGCGGTGACGCCCAGGAACAGCGAAATGACGACAACAGCGCTCGAGATGAACAGCGAGTTCACGAGGTTGCGCAGGAAGGTCCCCTCGGTGAACACGGTCCTGTAGTTGCTGAAGGTAATCGTCGTCGGCCAATAGTCGATCTGGAAGAGCGCCGTCCCCGATTTCAGGCTGGTGATGATGGCATAGTAGAACGGGAACACCGCGACCACGACGATGACGGCGACGAGGAGGTAGAAGGCCGTGCGCTTGACGATCCACATGGTCAGCAGCTCCACATGATCAATAGTCCTTGTCCAGTCTTATCCGGCCGAGCCACAGAACGAGCATGGTCAGCAAAGCGAGGATGAGGAAGAGCAGCGTCGAGGCAGCGGAACCGTAGGCAAACTTGTCGAACTCAAACAGGCTCTCGCGGGCAAACACCGACATCGACTTCGTGTGTAAGTTGTTTGGCGTAAGCACGTAGATCAGATCGAAGATGCGCAGGGCATCGAGACCGCGAAAGATCATGGCCACCATCAACGCCGGCCGGATGAGCGGCAAGGTGATCTTCCAGAAAATTCTCCACGCTCCGACGCCGTCGAGCTTGGCGACTTCGTAGATTTCTTGTGGAAGCATCTGGAGGCCGGCGAGAATGAGAAGCGCCATGAACGGGGTCGCTTTCCAGATGTCGACAACGAGGACGGCGACCATCGCCGTGTCGGCGCTGGCCGTCCAGGCGATTTTTGTGCTGATCAGGCCGAGCTTGAGCAGGACGTCGTTGATGATGCCGAACTGGTCGTTGAGCATCCACTGCCACATTTTCGCCGAGACGATCGTCGGGATCGCCCAAGGGATGAGGATCGCGGCGCGCACGATGCCGCGGCCGCGAAACTTAGCGTTGAGCACCAGCGCGACGATCATGCCGAGCACCGTCTCGCAGGTCACCGAAATCACCGCGAAGCGCACCGTGTTCCAGACAGCGCGCCACCAGACCGGATCGGCGAGCAGCCCGTCATAGACGACGCGGCCGCTCGGCATTTGCAGAACGGAGAAATAGTTGGCGAAGCCAACCCAGCGGCGGGCTTCCAGATCGGCGAGCGAGGCATCGGTGAAGCCGAAATAGATCGTGCGCATCAACGGCCAGCCGGCAACGGCGGCGAGCACGATGAGCATCGGGGCAAGCAGCAGCCATGCCGAGCGCGTACGCTGACGCGCTAGCAGCGAGCCTGAGCGCGGCGAGGTCACCAGGCGGTGCCCTTGAGCCTGGTCAAGGAGAACTCCAGATCGGCAAGGTTGTCGGCGGCTGCGCCCTCGCCGGAAATGGTGTTGTGGACGGCGGTCCAGAACTCGCTCGATGCCTCATTGTACCGGCTCTTGGCCTGGGCCGAGGGACGCGGCACCGCGTTGATGACGACTTCCTTCCAGCGCGGAATCACCGGCTGCGCGCTGGCGATGTCGGCATCGTCATAGAGTGCCTCGATGGTCGGCAGATATGCCCCCTTCAAGGCGCGGTACTTCTGCATCTGAGGCGAGGCGATCCATTTGACCAGCTCGATCGCTGCATCCGGGTTCTTCGAATATTTGGAAACCGCGAGATTCCAGCCGCCAAGCGTTGCTGCCGGGCGCGCGCCCTCACCCGACCCCGGCGGCAGCGTGGTCACCTCGAACTTGCCTTTGATGGGGGAGCTTTCGCTGTTGCCAAGCGCGTAGGCGTAGGGCCAGTTGCGCATGAAGACGGCGTTGCCGGTCTGCCAGACACCGCGCGACTCTTCTTCCTGGTAGGCCAGAACGCCGGGCGGCGAGATGGTTCCCACCCAGTTCCTCGCCATTTCCAGCGCCGCAACTGCTTGCGGATTGTTGATGGAGATCCTGCCGTCCGGTTCGATAATCTGGCCGCCGCCGTTCGACTTCACCCATTCGAGTGCATCGCAAGTCAGCCCCTCATAGGCGTTGCCTTGGAAAACGAAGCCCCACATGTCCTTGTTGCCGGCCTCGCGCTCCTTGTCCATGACAAGCTTGGCGGTGTCGGCAAGCTCGGCCCAGCTGGCCGGGACCCTGGCGCCGTATTTGTCGAGGAGATCCTTGCGATAGTAGAGCGCCGGAGCGTCGGTGAATATCGGCAAGGCCACGAGCTTGCCGTCCACGGTCTGCGATTTGATGATCGATGGGAAATGGGCGCCAACGACATCCTTGGTCGCTTCGGTCAGGTCGATGAACTGCCTTGCAAGCTGGGGGGCCCAGATGATGTCCGTTTGATAGACATCGACGTCGCTGCTTCCGGCGGCGAGCCAGAGCCGGTATTGGCCAAACTGGTCCGTCGCCGAGGGCGGCAGCGGAACGACGCTAACCTTGTTGCCGGTCTTCTTCTCGTATTGATCGAGGATCTCGCGAAGGATTCTCTGGCCGTTGCCGGTGTCGCCGGACACCATGGCGAGGTCGACAGCCCGCGCCGGCCCAGCCGTCAGAACTGCGGCCACCGCAAATGCAGCAAATGCGGGATGAAATTTCATGATGGCGGACCTCCCTTTGGAGCTTCAGGCCGGGCAGCAGAAACGGACGCGTCAATGCCCGACACCGTCTCCGCACACCGGCAGCTCACAAGACGCGTATTCGCCCACCAGCACTGAACTACAAAGATACGCCTTGGTTCCCAACGCGGAGCGTCCGGAGCCACGCGGTTGCCCTCGGCTGGCCCAACGCCACCGGGAATTGCCGCTGGCATTGGCGAAGGCGATGGTTCAAGAAGGGATCAACGACAGGCTTTCCTTCATGTCTTCCATCCGCCCGCTGATCCCCCTCCTGATCGCCGCCGGCATCCTGCTCGGCGGCAACGGCCTGCAGAGCACGTTGATTGCGCTGCGTGGTGCGCAGGAAGGTTTTCCCGCTTCCTCGATCGGCCTGATGGGCACGTTCTATTTCGCCGGCTTCCTGCTCGGCTGCCTTGCCGTGACCCGCATCATGAAGTCCGTTGGCCATGTGCGCGCCTTTTCGGCACTGGCGGCGATCGCCTCGGCGGGAACGCTGCTGCTGGTGCTGGTCATCGATCCGGTGATGTGGTGCGCCGTGCGCTTTGCCGGCGGGTTCTGCTTTGCCGGCCTGTTCACCATCATGGAAGCCTGGCTGAATTCCGGTGTCACCAACACCGACCGGGCGCGGGTGCTTGCCATCTATCGGATGGTCGACATCGGCTCGGTGACGGGCGCCCAGTTCCTGATCCCGATCTTTGGCGCCGGCGGCTTTGCCATCTTCGCCATCATGTCGATGATGATCACCGTTTCGCTGGTGCCGGTTTCGCTCGGCGACCGCTCCAATCCTACGCCGCCGGAAGACGTCAAGCTCGATTTGGCGCGCGTCTGGCGGATCTCGCCGCTCGGCTGCTTCGGCTGTATCGCCGTCGGCGTCACCAACAGCGCCTTCCGCACCCTGTCGCCGGTCTATGCCGAGCAGATCGGCATGTCGGTCGCCGACGTCGTCACCTTCGTCAGCGTCGGCATTTTCGGCGGCGCCATCATCCAGTACCCGCTTGGCTATCTCTCCGACCGCTGGGACCGGCGCTCGGTGCTGCTGATGACGACGTGCTGTGCGATGGTGGCGGCACTGGCGCTGGCGTTAGTGGCCGGCGGCAGTCCGTTCCTCAACTTCCTGCTCGTCTTCATCTTCGGCTGCTTCGCCATGCCGCTCTATTCGCTTTCGGCGGCGCATTCCAACGACCGCGCCGACAAGGGCGAGTTCGTGCTGATCAATGCAGCCTTGATGCTGTTTTATTCCTTCGGCGCCATCGGCGGCCCGTTCGCCGCCTCGACGGTGATGCAATTTTTCGGGCCGAGCGCGCTGTTCGTGTTCAGCGCCACCGTCTATGCGATCTTCGTGGCCGTCATCCTTTACCGGATGCAGGCGCGCTCCGCCGTGCCGGCCACCCATCGCAGCCGTTTTACGGCGCTGTTGCGCACGTCGACGGTTTTTGCCCGGTTGGCGAAGCGGAATGCCGATCCCGATGAACCTGCAAAGCCTGGATAGAGGTGCTTGCGCTTGACGAAAGCGCGCGCGGCTGAAATTGAAAGAGACCCTATCCCTTGCCAAAAGCGATTTGATGCACGTCATCACCACCCAGAAAGAACTCGAGACCGCTATTACCGCTTTCGAAAGGGCGGAATTCGTCACCGTCGATACCGAATTCATTCGCGAAACGACCTTCTGGCCGATCCTGTGCCTGATCCAGATGGCAGCGCCCGGGGTGACGGCGCTGATTGATCCGCTGTCGGCCGACATCGACCTGAAACCGTTCTTCAGGCTGATGGCCAACGAGGCGATCGTCAAAGTCTTCCATGCGGCGCGTCAGGACATCGAAATCATTGTGCATCTCGGCGATCTGGTGCCGCATCCGGTGTTCGACACCCAGGTCGCGGCGATGGTCTGCGGCTTCGGCGACAGCGTTTCCTACGACCAGCTGGTGCAGCGCATCACCGGCGCGCGGCTCGACAAGTCCTCGCGCTTCACCGACTGGCGCCACCGTCCGCTGTCCGAAAAGCAGCTCGACTACGCGCTCGCCGACGTCACCCACCTGATCGAGGTCTACAAGCATCTCAGCGCCGAGCTGGTGCGGGAAAACCGCGCCCACTGGCTGAACGAGGAGATGGACGTGCTGACCTCGCGCGAGACCTACGATCCGCATCCCGAGGATGCCTGGAAGCGGCTCAAGATGCGGCTGCGCAAGCCGCAGGAACTGGCGATCGTGCAGGCGGTGGCCGCCTGGCGCGAACGCGAAGCGCGCGAGCGCGACGTGCCGCGCGGCCGGGTGCTCAAGGACGATGCGATCTACGAAGTGGCGCAGCAGGCGCCGCGCGACGCTGCGGCGCTGAGCAAGCTGCGTACCACGCCGAAGGGCTGGGAGCGCTCGTCGACGGCGACGGCACTGCTTGGCGCGGTAAACGCTGCCCTTGCCCTGCCCAGGGAAGAGATGCCGAAGCTGCCGAAGAGCTTCCAGCCGCCGGAGGGGTCAAGCGCCGCGGCGGAGTTGCTGAAGGTGCTGCTGCGGATCGTTGCAGAAAAGGAGGGCGTCGCATCGAAGGTACTCGCCTCCAGTGACGACATCGACCGCATCGCTGCCGAGGGCGAGGAAGCCGACGTGCCGGCATTGCAGGGCTGGCGGCGTGCCGTCTTCGGCGAGGCCGCGCTCAAGCTGGTGCGCGGCGAACTCGCCATCAGGTTCGACAAGCGCAAAATCGCTGTGTTCGATTTGTAGCCTTGAGCTTGCTCAGACCAAGCCGAGCAGATGCAGCGCCAGCCATATCCAGCCAAGTGCAAGAACTACCGCGCCCAGGTAGAATGCCCTGCTACGCAAGATTAGCCGATTGCTGGTCAAGTGGATCGATGAGTGAAGACAGCGGGAGACTACAAAGATCCACATCAGTGCCAAGGTCAGATAATTGACGCTATTGGTCACGTGCAGCGTCAAGCATAAGACGTAGAAAAGCACCGGCAGTTCGAACTGGTTGCTCAGATTGTTGGCGACGGTGATACTGGACCCAGGCTCCGTCGAGCGCGTCTTGAACTGGCCGGTCTTGGCTTCGCCCGATCTGACCGCGCCATGGCGGCGCCGGCCCATTACGACATAGACGATATAGACCAGCAGCACCTGCGCCAGCATAGGCCAGAAGATCGCGGTCTGGTTCAAGACGCCCCCTGTCGTTGTCACCCACCCTTCAAGGCCGTTTCTGAGCCATCAGAGTGAAAGCCGCAATGACGGTCACCGGTATCGCCAGCAGGGCGAATTTGGTGACGATCAGCGCCGAGGCGAAGGATAGCGAATCCGGATTGGCCGACAGAAAATCGGACAAAAGACGAGCCACGGCAATGTTCTGGGCATAGTCGGTAAGCAGGTAGGGCAGCACCAGCACAACCGCGAATATCGACTGGGTTTGCGCAGGCAGTGCACGGAAATTCTTCAGCCGCCGGCCCGTGGCCAGGATCAGGCTTACCATCGTCAGCGACAGCAGCGCCGGAAACAGCAGGTCGAAGGTCAGGTAATGCCAGACGAGAATAATCTCGCTGCCGCGCCGGCCGAGGGCCGTTAGCCAGGCCATGCCCTCATCCGGAGTGAAACCGGCATAGCGCATGTCGAGCGACGGCAGACCGCCGCTCAATTGGCGAAAATAGAGGAACTCCATCGCCGTCATGATGATGAAAACCGCCACGGCGGCGACACAGAGTGCGGCCGCGTGGCGCGACAGCCGCAGGATCATTGCCGCCAGATTGCGCCAGGACGCATGACGGTCAGGCTCCGCCAGGATAATTCGGGCTTTCGCGGGTAATCGTGACGTCATGGGCGTGGCTTTCACGAAGTCCGGCATTGGATATCCGCACAAAAGTGGCGCGCTCGCGGAAATCGGCAAGGTCGCGGCCACCGACATAACCCATAGCGGCTTTCAGGCCGCCTGCAAGCTGGTGCAGCACGCCAGACACAGGTCCTTTGTATGGGACCTGCCCTTCGATGCCTTCCGGGACCAGTTTCAGCGTGTCGCGCACCTCGGCCTGGAAATAACGATCGGCGGAGCCGCGCGCCATCGCGCCGACCGAGCCCATGCCGCGATAGGCTTTGAAGGAGCGGCCCTGGTGCAGATAGACCTCGCCCGGGCTCTCGTCGGTGCCGGCCAGCAGCGAGCCGATCATCGCCGCGCTGGCGCCGGCGGCCAGCGCCTTGGCGAGATCACCCGAATATTTGATGCCGCCATCGGCAATGACCGAGACGCCCGATTTATGCGCTGTCTCGACCGCTGACATGATCGCCGAGAGCTGCGGCACGCCGACGCCGGCGACGATGCGGGTGGTGCAGATGGAACCCGGTCCGATGCCGACCTTGACCGCGTCGGCGCCGGCATCGATCAGCGCCAAGGTGCCTTCCGCGGTCGCGACGTTGCCGGCCAGGATGCGAACCGAGTTGGACAGCTTCTTGGCCCGCGTCACCGCATCCAGGACGCGCTGCGAATGACCGTGCGCGGTGTCGATCACCAGAAGGTCGACGCCGGCGTCGATGAGGCGCTCGGCCCGCTCGAAACCGTCATCGCCGACACTGGTGGCGGCGGCGGCGCGCAGGCGTCCCTGCGCATCCTTGGTGGCGTGCGGGTTGAGCTGCGACTTCTCGATGTCCTTGACCGTGATCAGCCCGACGCAATTGCCGTCCCGGTCGACCACAACCAGCTTCTCGATGCGGTGCTGATGGAGCAGCCGCTTGGCCTCGTCCTGATCGACGTTCTCCTTGACCGTGATCAGGTTCTCGCGGGTCATCAGTTCATAGACCTTTTGCGCCGGGTCGGAGGCGAAGCGGACGTCGCGGTTGGTCAGGATGCCGACGAGCCGGCCGACCGTGTGACCGCCGCTGCCGCCGTTCTCGACCACCGGAATGCCCGAGATGCTGTAGGTGCGCATCAGACCCAGCGCATCGGCAAGCGTTGCCTCGGGACCGATGGTGACAGGGTTGACCACCATGCCGGATTCGAATTTCTTCACCTGCCGCACCTGCTCGGCCTGTTCGGCCGGCGAGAAATTGCGGTGGATGACACCGATGCCGCCGGCCTGGGCCATGGCGATCGCAAGCCGCGCCTCGGTAACCGTGTCCATGGCGGCCGACAGGATCGGCACGTTGAGGTCGATGTCGCCGGCGATGCGGGTGCGGATGTCGGTCTCGCCGGGCATAACCTCGGAATGACCCGGCTGCAGCAGCACGTCGTCAAAGGTGAGCGCCAATGCGCCGGTGGACGTCTCGATGATTTTTGCCATGGCCAGCCCTCGGAATGCAGGAAAGGCGCTCGCCCTGATGGACAGCGCCGACTCGTCTTCTTCCCTTTCAGGATTGGCGCTGGCTCGTAACACGTCCCGTCGCCGTTGAAAAGCCGATGGTTGTGTAGTGGCAAAGCTGTATTTGCCGCAGGTGCGGCAAGACTTGCGGTTCGCACAAACGTGACAGCAAATTAATGCGACATCCGGGCCAAGCCATGATAACCGCCCTAGCTGTCGGTTTGGCCCCCGAGGCCGGCAAGCAATCGCGACGCACATTTCAAGGCCGGATCCATCGTGAACCGCACCATTCCGCTTATCCTGGCGGTCGCTCTATTCATGGAAAACATGGATTCGACCGTCATTGCGACATCCATGCCGGCGATCGCCATCGACATCCACACCACCCCGATCGCGCTCAAGCTGGCCTTGACCGCCTATCTGGTATCGCTGGCGATCTTCATTCCGATCAGCGGCTGGATGGCCGACCGCTTTGGGGCCAAGAATGTCTTCCGTGCCGCTATCGCCGTGTTCATCGTCGGTTCAGTCGCGTGCGCCATTTCCAATTCGCTGCCGGCTTTCGTGGTCTCACGCTTCCTGCAAGGCATTGGCGGCGCCATGATGACGCCGGTCGGGCGTCTGGTGCTGGTACGCGCGACGCCGAAAAGCGAACTCGTCGCCGCCATGTCGTGGCTGACCGTCCCGGCTCTGGTCGGCCCCCTGGTCGGCCCGCCGGTCGGCGGCTTCATCACGACCTATTTCTCCTGGCATTGGATTTTTCTGATCAATGTGCCGATCGGCCTGATCGGCATCTGGCTGGCCACGCGTTTCCTGCCGAAGACCGACCCTGCCGAGACACCGCCGCTCGATTTCATCGGCTTCGTGCTGAGCGGGCTGGCGGCATCCGGAATTGTGTTCGGCCTGTCGGTGGTCAGCCTGCCGGCTCTGCCGCCCGCTGCCGGCTTTATCACCGTTGCCGTCGGGCTGGCATCGGCGGTGCTTTACCTGCTGCACGGACGCCACGCCAAGAATCCGCTGCTGGCGCTCGAGCTGTTTCGCAATCGGGTGTTCCGCTCGTCGGTGCTCGGCGGCGGACTGTTCCGCATTGGCATCGGTGCCGTACCATTCCTGTTGCCGCTGATGTTCCAGATCGGTTTCGGGCTGACGCCGTTCCAGTCCGGCATGATCACCTTCGTCTCGGCAATCGGCGCCATGGGCATGAAATTCGTCACCGCGCTGATCTTCAGGGTCGCCGGCTTCCGCCGTGTGCTGATTTCAGGCTCGCTCATCGCCGCCGCGTCCATCGCCATCAACGGCCTGTTCACACCCGACACGCCCTATGGGCTGATCCTCGCCATGCTGCTCGCCGGTGGCTTCATCCGCTCGATGTTCTTCACCGGCACCAATGCGCTTGCCTACGCCGAGATTTCGGCCGCCGACACCAGCAAGGCGACGCCGATCACGGCGGTGTTCCAGCAGTTGGCGATCGCACTCGGCGTGGCGCTGGCCGGCGGCATCCTGGAAGTGTCGACCAAGATCCATGGCGGCCCGCTGACGCTGAGCGACTTCCACACCGCCTTCTTCATCGTAGCGGCGGTGTCGGCGGCGGCCTCGCTGTCGTTCATGCGGCTGGCGCCGGACGCCGGCAATGCCGTGTCGGGACATGGCCGACTGACGCCGCCGAAGACCCTGGAGCCGGTGAGCCCGCCGGGGCGTTGACCTTTGCTCGTGCTTAGGGACGCCGGAGGGACAGCGCCCCCCTCTGTCCTGCCGGACATCTCCCCCACGAGGGGGGAGATCGTGACATCGGCCTTCGCCAATGTTCAACGTTGCAGGATTAGACGGCGCGCCGAAGCTGCCAATCTCCCCCCTCGTGGGGGAGATGTCCGGCAGGACAGAGGGGGGCGCGAAGGATCGCTACAGAGCGATTTTCACGCCGCGCCGTTTCCGCCCTTAAAATCCTTCGCCAACAAATAAAGCTCTACCGACTCGTCGCGCGAGGCCGGCGGCTTGACGTGATGGACCGAGCGGAAATTCCGCTTCAGCCTCGCCAGCAATTCGTTCTCGGCGCCGCCCTGAAACGTCTTGGCGAGAAAATGCCCGCCCGGCTTCAGTACCGACAGCGCGAAATCGGCCGCCACCTCGCACAGATGCATGGTGCGGATGTGGTCGGTCCGCTTGTGGCCGGTGGTGGGTGCGGCCATGTCGGAGAGCACGATGTCCGGCTGGCCGCCCAGCGTCTCGGCCAGCATCTGCGGCGCCTGCGGATCGAGGAAATCCATCAGCAACACCGGCGCGCCCGGCACGGCGTCCATCTCGAGATAGTCGATGCCGACGACGTTCGGGTGTTCCGCGGTAGATTTCGTACGTGCTGCGGCGACCTGGCACCAGCCGCCGGGTGCCGCACCCAGGTCGATCACCTTCATGCCTGGCTTGAGCAAATGGTGCTTGTCGTCGATCTCGATCAGCTTGTAGGCCGCGCGCGAGCGATAGCCGTCGGCCTTCGAGCGCTGGACATAAGGATCGTTGATGTGGCGCTGCAGCCAGCGGCGCGACGATTCCTTCAGCCCGCTTTTCTTCTTGATCTTCGTCTTCAGCACGCGAATGCCGGCGGAGCTCGGTCTTTCCGGTTTCTTGGTCATTGCCGGCCTCGCCGCCAGACGCCATCATCGGCCATCAATTCGCTCAATATGCCCTCGCGCAGGCCGCGGTCGGCGACACGCAGCCGCTCCGACGGCCAGACGGCGCGGATCGCCTCCAATATTGCGCAGCCGGCCAGAACCAGGTCGGCGCGGTCGGCGCCGATGCAAGGGTTGGCGACGCGCTGCTGGAAATCCCAGCCGACCAGCTTTTCGACCATGCGGTCAACGCTGTTGCGATCCATCCACAGCCCGTCGACGCGGCGGCGGTCGTAGCGTTCGAGATCGAGGTGAACGCCGGCCAGCGTCGTCACCGTACCCGAGGTGCCGAGCAAATGGAATTTCGGGCTAGACAGGAGGTGGCTCAGACGGTCGCGCCCGTCGAAGGCACGCAGCCGTATTGCGACATCCTCGACCATGGCGCCAAAGATATCGCGCGTCACCGTGCGGCCGCCAAAACGCTCGGCCAGCGAGACGACGCCGACCGGCAGCGATGTCCATGAGACGATATGGTTGGCAAGCCTTGGCGAGCGGTGACCAGTGAGGTCGATCAGCGCGATTTCGGACGAGCCGCCGCCGATGTCGAACAGCACGACGCCTTGCGTGTCGCGCTCGACCAGCGAGCCGCAGCCCGACACCGCCAGCCGCGCCTCGGTCTGGCGGTCGATGATCTCGAGCTTCAGGCCGGCCTCGCGCTCGACGCGCTCGAGGAACTCGACGCCGTTGGCGGCGGTGCGGCAAGCCTCGGTGGCGATCAGCCTGGCCTTCCTGACCTTGCGGTTGCGCAATTTGTCACCGCAGATCTTCAGCGCTTCGACCGCGCGGTCCATTGCGGCGTCGCCAAGCCGGCCATTGGCGGTAAGGCCCTCGCCCAGCCTGACGATGCGCGAGAAGGCATCGATGACGCGGAACTGGCCATGACGCGTCGGCACCGCGACTAGCAGGCGGCAATTGTTGGTACCGAGGTCGAGTGCGGCAAATACCGGCAATTCCTGCAGCGGTGGCGGCGTGCGGGGACCTTGCCCCAGCCTTGGCGAGGCTGGAGGCAATTGCGTGATTGGAGATGGAGGCGCGATCGAAGCAGCTGGCTGGGGCTGGCGAGCGGCCGGGGGCGCGCCGGCGGCGGGCACCGAAGTGCCTGTTATTACCGGACGAGCCTCGTCGCGTGCGAAAACCTTGCGCCCGCGCCGACGCTTGCGCCGCTTCTTGGGTTTGCCGTTCTGATGAGGGCCGTTCTGACCCTTGTGATCGTGGGACGTGTCGCCAGCCTGTCCATTGCCGGACCGGGGCTGCACCTGACGGCCGTAGCGTCCGGCGGATGGGCTTGCCTGGCCGGGCGGCGGCGAACCCCTGGACACGCCCACTTCCGGCGCACCAGCGCCGGCTTCGTGGTCTTCCACTGTCGTTCCTTCCGGCGCCGCGCGAACCGAGACCGGACGCAGCAGGCGCTTTTACATGTTCAAGTTGCGGCCAGACTATCAGCGCCGGGCCGGATCACCAAGAGTGCTCGCGGCGAATTTTGCCGGCGGCGTTGTCTCGCCCCTGCCCTCGGCCCGATGATGGCGAGCGTTCCCGGTTGAATAGCCGGCTTCAATGAGGCATTTCTGAAATGGAGGGGTGAAACATTCGGGACCGCGGGCGGTTTGCCTGCTGCGAACCGGAAAACGGGTACGGGCTGCAACGCATGATCCTCACGCCATGAACTGGAGGCGCTATTTCTGGCCCGTCATCGGCATCGCCGCGGTGGTGTTCTCGCTGTGGCTGTTGCTGCACGAATTACGCGGCATCTCGCTCGACGACGTCTGGGCCGGCATAATCGCCATCCCGGCGCGCGGCTGGGTGCTGGCGGCGCTGAGCTCGGTCATCGCCTATGCCTCGCTCGCCGGCTACGACCACATCGCGCTGCTGCACATCGGCAAAAAAGTCTCGTGGCTGTTCGTCACCTTCTGCTCGTTCACCACCTACGCGCTGTCGCACAATATCGGCGGCTCGGTATTTTCCGGCGCAGTGATCCGCTACCGCGCCTACGGCACCAAGGGCCTGACCGGGCAGGATGTCGGCATTCTGGTGGCGATCTGCTGGATCACCTTCGTGCTGTCGACGCTGTTCGTCTCAAGCATCGTCCTGCTGCTCGAGCCTGAGGTGATCGACCGGTTTTCCGGCACGCCGCACCACAAGCTGTCGCAAGCGGCAGGGCTTGCCATGCTGCTCGTGGTGGCGGCCTATGTCTTCGGCAGCTGGCTGCATCTGAGGCCGCTGAGGATTGGCAGCTTTCAGCTGCACTATCCCGCGCTGCCGATCGTGGCGCGGCAATTGCAGGTCGGCCCGATCGAGCTGCTGGCCGCGGCGGCGATCATCTTCTTTGCCCTGCCCGCCACCGGCAATCCCGGCTATTTCATCGTGCTCGGCGTGTTCCTGGTGTCGTTCTCGATCGCGCAGATCTCGCATGCGCCGGGCGGGCTCGGCGTCTTCGAGGTGGTGTTCCTCGCCGGCTTGTCACATATGGACCAGGTCGGCGTGCTGGCGGCGCTCCTGGTATTCCGGCTGTTCTACCTGATCATCCCGCTGCTGATCGCGCTCGGCGTGGTGCTCTATTTCGAGCGCTCGCAATTCAGCCGGAGTGAGAGTTGAAGCGCCGGAAGCCGACGATTGAGCCTAGACACAGGGTTGACTATTTTCCGGCGGCGGCTACAAGGCACGCGCGGCGACATCGTCGCCCTGCCCGCGCGGTTTTCAACAACCGCGCCTGCTGGGGAATAGGTTAACGGTAGACCCACGGACTCTGACTCCGTTAGTCCTGGTTCGAATCCAGGTTCCCCAGCCAAACTGGATGCCCTGCGGACGATTGCGCTCACCACAGGACGGTGCCCGTCGAGCGAGTTTTTAGCAGCCCATTTCCGCAGCCTATTAATGTGCAACTTGGGAAGCTGCCGACATCAATTCCTCGGGATTCAGCGCTCTGAAGGTGTTGAGGCCATCCTCCAGAACTTCAGTGAAGTTCCAGCGTACGATGCCCGCCCGGTCGATTAGGAACTGACCGACAAGCTGCGCCTGGCTGGAAGCCATCGCCTGCTGATCGACTTCCGTAATCTCATATCCTTCCTTCTTGTTAAGAAATTCATTCATTGCCATGACGTCCATAGGCTCGGGCAACTCGCCCGGGAGATGGAACGGTATCGCCATGACCGTGTCCATCCCGACCTCGCGCAAGCCGAAAGCACGGTGCGAGGCGCGCTCCGGGTCGGATGCGGCGAGAAGATCGGGTGCCGGGTGGTAACGGAAATAGAGCCGCGCCCGCTCGACCGGCGTATTGACCACCGCCAGGCATTCGACGCCTTTCTCACGCAGGGCCGGCTTAAGTTGCGCCATCGCCGCGACATGGCGCCGGCAGAACGGACAGTGCAGGCCTCGGAACAAACCGATCAACAACGGGCTACGGCCTCGAAAATCATCGAGTGCGATCTTGCCTTCGCGTGAGATCGCATTGAGCACAACATTCGGTGCCCGGTCACCCGGCTGCAGCGGGCGGTCAACACTACTCGTGGACATGGACAACCTCCTCGCCCGGGTCAGTCAGGGAAAGCAGCACACCCACGTTTCGGAGGCGATCAAGTGCTGGGGGCGAAAGCTTCCTGTGCCAAGGCAATAGCTGTCGACCTCTGCCATATTGCCGAGGTCGAGATTACGCGCATTGCAAGCCCATCATAACACGAAAAAGCATCTGCGGGTCGCCGCCAAATGTGGTGAATGACCTCACGCGAGCGCACCCCCGAATGCTCTTGCGCTGAAGGTCAGGTTCCCGACCTCGATTTGGAGGTTCAAGTCTGCAACGCCCAAGGTCGCAACGGGTCGGTTCCGGACGATAAACGAAGGTCCGCTCCTGAAAAGCATCGGGAATGTCTGGAAATGGCGCAACAACGACGTCCAAGGTGGTCGCCGGCAACGTCCGCTATCGGGCAACAGCGAAGATCACCTCAACGGCCGACATGAGGCGCATAGCCGCCGTTCGCACGTAGAACTATAGGGTGGCTTTCGTGCTGATGTTCACGACCGGGGAGGCACCCGCGAGCCAGAAAGTCGATGCCTCCTCAAATGTTTCCTAAGACCGAATCTAATGCCCCAAATTGTCCCATAAGCGCCTGCAATTCGGGCTGAGGCGCGACCCAGAAAGTTCGAAAAGCTTCCAGGAATCCCAGCCATCTCTTTATTTAAGGGTGAGCCTTGCGAACCGCGCAATCGTTAGGGCCTCGCTTCCGCTCACCTGGCCGTAGAGGAGTCCCAAAGAAAATCTGGGCGAATTCCCGCTTTTATCAGAGTTCGGCCAAGTCTCCCCAATTGGCCCATAGCACCAACGTCGGGCTCCGTACCGGCGGTCCAACATTCCTGAAGCCCAATCAGCAGTTCCGTCAGGGCCTGATTGAAGGCGGCCGACATTGCTGCATCGGCCTTAGATTGGCTGAAATTATAGCTTTCGGGAAGGATGATATTAGGGCCGCTGAAAGCCCATTTCCCAGATGAGTCCCGAATTAGACCTTTCCCAAGGAATATCTGTTTGAACACGTAATAGTGCGCCAATAGCATTGCATCATCGGGAGGCTGGTCAGGCGAGCCTGGCGTTCCTTCTCCCTCGCCCTTAATTCTCGCAATCGCAAGTTGCGCGTCGGCGGCACTTCTGATCGGGCTCGCATCAGGCACGTCGACAAAAAAGGCATTCGGATCAAAGGTAGGATTCAGGGACGAAAAACCACTAGCTATTGCATCATAAAATTCACCAATTGTCGCCGGACCGGTCGACTTTCCCAGCGCAACAGGCGGAAATTCGGGATATTCGATCTGCATGAATACCGCCAACTGATCCATTGATAGCGGGTGGAGGTCGACCGGCAGCACCTGTGGAATACCGCCCGGCAACTCATCTGTAGGGTAGCTCGGAATAAACGTGGCGTTCGCGACATCGACTGCGCCGCCAATTGCTGTGAGCATGTTACCCGCCAACGCGAAGTGGTACATTTCTTGTACAACAATATCGTGAATCATGCCCCGAACACCGTCATGATCAGTTTTGATCGACCACTCAGCGCAAAGATAGGGTGGGATTGTAGAAAACTCTAGCTGCATGGCAATCTTCAATGCGGCCTGCAGCTCTTCTAGCGCAGAAATGCCCGTTCTTACATATTGCTCAATACTTTTCATTAATTATCTCCATGCTCGATGCTCCGCCGTTTCCCGGCACGGAGATCTCAATCCAAAGAAGTGCACTTCTCAGGCTGATCGGAATTACGGCGACAGTGCACTTTTACCATGTCGCCGCCGCCGCAGCATGGTGCACCTGCCGGCGTTCCAGGTCTGCCGCGTACCCAGCGCCGTACGGGCGGGCCAAGGTGTCTTCACGTCCGAGCACTATGTGTTCCACAAGAACTGCTCATCGAGTATTGCCGCGTCGTCGATGTCGCGGTTATCGGTGCACCCGTGGGCCGAGCATCGCCGGGCATCGGCAACACGTGAAACCCGGAAAACGAGGCACGCGGCGAAAAGAAAATAGTGCACTGTCACCGTAGTTTCACAGTAAACGTCGCTGAGAGGCCTCTGCTTGCTTTGTTCGGGCGCTGAAGCCGCTCGATGAGACAGAGGCTAGACCTCTGCAAAACCATTCTGGAATGCCCAGTTGCCGACTTTGTTACCAAGCTGGATGCCGTCCTCGCCATCCTGCCGCCAATGAACACCCAACCACACACGGCTGAAGGCATTTTCAAACTCAGCATCCTGCAAAGCCACGAATGAAAGCGGCAAATATCGCCGGGGTTTTGCGTCATTGACCCCTTTGTGCTTGCCGTTGAACTCATCTGACACGAGCACGAAGGGAGTATCGTCGCCGGTGTCCTTGAAAATCATCCGCAAAACCTGGAACAGCGCTCCCCCGAAAGTTGCATGGCCGGACGGGTACGCGGGGAAAGGAGGGGTAAAGTTGGCCTTCTTCGAATCCGTATTGGGCGATCCGAGCGGTTCCCACGTCGGGTCCGGCACATTGGATGCATCCCCCTTTGCATCCCCTTCCATTCCTGGCCAGCGAATGCCGGTTACTGGGCGCCAGTAGCGATGCGTGAATTTGGAATCCCAAGCCGCAATCGCTGCATCGGCCATTGCTGTGTTGCAAAGAGCCAATATCCTAGCCAATTCTGCGGGATCGGATATTTTTTTATCAGCGGTAATAGTCCTCACCAGCTGATTGTATAGACGTGGGGGCGCGCAGAGATTTGGCGTCCCGTCATAGCCCCAGAAGATTGCGCGGAACGTCTCACCCTTCTTTCGCGAGGTGTCCATCGGATAAACGCCCTTCTTTCCGATGTCCTTTACCTCGTCGAACGCCGCAATATACCGCGCATCGTTGAGTTTGGGCGGATCGGGGAGCCGGAACTGATCGCCTTTCATCAGCAAGAACGGTGTCACGTCTTTCCATTTAGCGCCGAGTGCCGTCTCAATCTTGCTGACAGGATCAATCGACCATTTTAGGGGCCCATTGTCCGGTGGCAGATCGGCGAATTTGATCTCTTGGTGGTTTGTCCCGTCATCCTTTCGTTTCTCGATGATGGATTTCGCCGCCGCCTGACCGATCTTGCGTCCAGCCCCAATGTCGATCTTGTCGCCCGTCGGTGATGTACCGGACATGCGGGCAATATCTCTGTCCAAGACACTGCGAACATCAGCTGCCTTGAACGGGTACAGGTGCGCGAGGGCATCATGCATAGCCTGGGCGATCGCACCGTCCAACGATGCGTCCGCAGGCGCTGATGGCGCGCTGCTGAAGCCGGTATAGCTCTGATATTTCTTCGAATTTGCGCTCTTGGGGAACGCATTGACTGCCTCAAAGACGGCTATCTGAGCAACTGCCATTGCGTATGAGGACCGATGCGGACCAAGCTGCTCACCAAACCGGCGCGGGTCCGGTGCACTCGAGCCGCCCCCGTCCAATTGGTCCGCGGCCGGGGTATGGTCGATCGCGGATATATTGAGCCCTACGTTGTTCCAGTAGTAGACCCGGTCAAGAGGCCCCTCCGGGAGAATCTCGGTATCGGTGATTGCAAAAAGATGGCGTCGCATCTCGTCCTGCGTTGCCAACAGATCTTCGAATTCCCTCCGGCTCGCATCATCAAGGTGTGTTTCCTGTCCATAGGCACTTGCGGCTACGGTAGTAAATCCCGCTGCCGGGAGCACTTTAATAAACGTACGACGGTCCATAATTTCCCCTCCCTGGATAACTAATTTCTTTAACTTCGGACGAAATTCGGATTTGATTTGAGCAGGCGAAAAGAAGTCTTAATCGCGTCAGCTCACAGTTTCGACATGCCACGGACTATGCCGTGCACGTGCACCAGTATATCGGTACTTGCCTTCGAATATTTAAGCATGAAGCGACTTGCCTCAGGCTTCTTTCACGCTCGATAAAAGGCAGCTTCGCCCCCGCCGAATCAGCAACGAATGCCCAATCCCAAGTATCGTCCGTACAGTCGCCAGCGCCGGCTCATTCACCTCGACATAAGCGACGATGTACCACTCGAATTACGGTAACGGTGCACTTTCTACCATGTCGCCCCGGGGCATAGTATACGTTTCCTGCGTTCCCGGTCTGCCGCATCCCCCAGCACCGTACGGGCGTGCCAAAGTGTTTTCACGCCCGAAGCCCATCCACAAAAACTGCTCATCGAGTATCGCCGCGTCGCCGATGTCACGGTTTTCGATCCACCCGTGGGCCGAGAGCATCGCCAGGCAAATCGGCAAAGCCGTGAAACGAACGAAGCAGGCGGCGAAAAGAAAATAGCGCACTGTCACTGTCATCGCGCGGGCTCATTGCGCACAATCTTAACAAGGTGACTAAGAAGAATGTCTGGACAAGCAAAAATGCACGCCGCGCTGGTTGAGTGCACTATTTCAGCGCCATACTGAACCCGGCATGATGCTTCACAGAGCCAGAATTGCTGTAGTGTATGCAGATCTTATCCCCCTTCCTCGTGGGGCTGGAGAACACCCCTTTGTTTATACAATCTTTCCCAAGCTCACATCTGTAGAATGACCCATGTTGTGTATCCAGCCTTGTCGTGCATCTCAGCTGTACGACTTCACTGCCCTTGGGCGCATCGGCACACAAGTCTTTCGCTTGGCCAGGATCCACAATGGCGATTGCACTGGAAATGGGTTCACCGTTTCGCAACCCGTAAGGCTCACCACACACAAGGTTGTCTGCGCCGAAAGTCGGACATACGGTGATCCCAATCCCAAACAGTGCCCAAAACGCGAGAGAGGCGCGGGTTAGCCGAGTTTCCATAAGCGTAATCCCTCCTTCAATGGCTATTGCTGCTCACATCCTACAATTGCAAATGAATAGTAATCTGTACCCTCCCCGCGGGTGCATCCAACATACGCGCGATCTCCTGCCGAGACCGTGTTTATGTCGTTGCGAAAAAAAGATCCATTCTTTGTCATCGTGGAAGTTATTTTATAAGTATGATCGCGTGAATTATTCTTTTGATATGCCGAGTCTCCAAAAGTCCCTACCCCACAGTCACGGCGTGTATATTCAATATAGCAGGGGTCGGCGTTGGCCTGGCTGTACGCCGCAAGCATGACAGCAAAAGATCCAATCAATACTTTCATCGTCTAAGTTCCTCATCAAGTTCACGTAATGTGGTGGTTGCACAATATTCAAAATCGGCAAGCACATCCTACACATTATTGCCGAAGCTCACCCCGGTGGAGGCAAGCACTCCAGTCGAAGACCGCTTTTTCGGCCTAGCCGGCCGGTTTGGTCGACCTAGGCTGCGTTACCAAGCCTCAGAGCGTTATCAATGAACGGCAATTGAATCCCACGCCTCACAAGCAACGAATGCCCAATCCCAAGTATCTTCCGCACACTCGCCAGCGCCGCCTCGTTCACCTCGATATACGCGACGATGTACCACTCGCCGTTTTCTTCCCTGGCCATGCCCATCGGCTCGGCGCGCCACTTCAGCGCGCCGTGGTGCGGCATGAAGTAGGTTTCCTGGACGCCGCCGACGGCGCTGAGTCCCTCGTCGAGTGCGTATTCCATCACCGCGCAGCACAGCTGCGTCAGCGTTCCCCTCAGTCCGGCAGTTCGCTTGTCGGGAACGACGAATGTGCGGGTCCATTCGGCCCAATCGGGACGCCTTGGGACGCCCGATTTTTCGCACATGTGAGAAAAAACCTCCGAGACCATGTGCGGCTCGCTCGTTGGGATCAATCGAGCCGAAGTCACTACGCGATCGTCTTCAATGCCCAGCAGGTATGTCGCCGCGTCTGTATCGAATTGATCCAGCTCGCGACCATCCGGGCTCGGAGGGCGCCAACGTTTTTGATGCACGAAGAAATCGTGCCGCCGGCGCAGAAATTCGTCGAATTCATTTTCGTAGAGATGCTTGTTATGCGCGTTGACTACGTGGGCTGTTATCATGGCGCGATCCCCCGATCGTTCTCACCGGTGATATTTGCAGCCTCGCTAATGTACGTCACCTGTCCGATGGGACAGTTGACGCGTTTAGGGGTGGATCAGGCGCCGGCGCACCGCTTCGACGACCGCTTGCGTGGTCGTTGCGACGCCAAACGCTTCCCTGGCACGGGTGGAGTGCCATTTGACGGTGCGCTCGGTCAGACCGAGGATCTGGGATGTTTCCGACGAGGTCTTGCCGGCCGCGGCCCAGAGCAGCACCTCTTTCTCACGGTCGGTCAGCATGCCTTCATCGTCATCATAGTCATCCGCCAAGGCCTGGATCGACATGCCGGCATACACCGCCATCGTCACCAGTTGCACTTGATGGCGCGGCGAAAGGGTGCAGGACTTCGCCGAAGAGGCAAACGACAGCACGGATTGCCAATGGTGAATGCTGAGCATTGGCACAGCGAAGCCGCTCCAGATGCCGAACTCCGTCGCCTCGCCGGCGACCCGTCGTGAACCTTCCGTATCCGACCACTTTGCCGGAACTTCGGACCAAAGGAACGGCTTCAGGGTCTTTGCCGAGTAGATGCAAACACCGTCGACCGCGGCGTGCTCGGCCTCGACATAGCGTTCGAACCAGCCGGCCGGCCAGCCATTCAGTTCGACCATCGGTGCAAGTTTCTGGCCACTGAGCGGAACCCCGCTCAGGATAAGGTGCTCGAAGCCGAGATTCCTCACGGTATCAAGAAGGTCGCTCAGCAGCGGCCCGGTGGCTGTATGTTTCCTGCAGCGTTCGACAAAGTCGAACACGTCTGAATCGATCATGACAGAGACCCCCGTCTCCACGCCCGAAAACAAAGTTTAACTCAAATTAGCGACTTCGAATACTCCCAATAAGTGTGTCCGCCACGCAGGACGCGTGCACCAAAATCAGCTAAATCAGCCGGATCGTGATCAGCAAAGCAGGACCAGAACGCATGACGCCATCACTGCCGAAACGAAACGAGCCGTTCCGGGCCGGCGAGACCGCGCTGCTCTTAGTCGACATGCAGCGCGTCTGGCTGGAGCCCGGCGCAGATCCGGCGCATCCGGAGCACGGTCCCGATCACTATTTCTACCGGCAGACGGCGTCGCAAACGATCCCCAACCAGGAGCGCCTGCTGGCCGCGGCGCGGGCCAACGGCGTCGAGGTGATCCACACCATCATCCAGAGCCTGACAGAAGACGGCCGCGACCGCTCGCTCGACCACAAGCTGACGCCGATCCATATCGCGCCGAGCCGGCCGGAGGGCCTGCCGGTGCCGTCGCTGACGCCGGTCGGCGACGAGATCATGCTGCCGAAGACATCGTCGGGCGTCTTCAACTCGACCAACATCGACTATGTCTTGAAAAACCTCGGCGTTCGCTACCTGATCGTCGCCGGCATCATGACCGACCAGTGCGTCGACATGGCGGTGCGCGATGCCGCCGATCGCGGCTACCTCGTCACCTGCGTATCGGACGCTTGCGCCGCCGCCTCGCAGGAGCGCCATGATGGCGCGCTCAAGGCCTTCGGCGGCTATTGCTGGGTCGCCGACACCGCCATCGTTACTGCCCGTTTCGAAGCCTTGGGAAAAGCTGCATGACCGTCGAACCGCTCGTTGCCGTCGTCACCACCGACCTTTCGGCGATCACGCGCGGCCGCTCGGTCGTCGAAAGCAGGCTGCAGAAGATCGCTGCGACCGGTGTCGGCTGGCTGCAGGCCAACCTGTCGCTGACGCCGTTCAATTCGATCGTCGACCCCAATCCGTGGGGCTCGTCAGGCGATGTGCGGCTCGTTCCCGATCTCAACGCACGGTTCCGCACGGCGCTGACCGGATCGGCGACGCCGTTCGACATGGTCGCCGGCAACATCGTCGAACTCGACGGCGGCCCGTGGGTGGGCTGCACGCGGACCATGCTGAGCGATGCGCTGGCGGAATTGAGGGCGGCGACCGGGCTTTCGGTCATCGCCGCCTTCGAGCATGAATTCCACATCGAGGGCGACTTTGGCCCGGCTCATTCGATGTCGTTAGCCGCATTGCGCCGCACCGATCCGTTCGCCGCCAATCTGATGGCGGCGCTGGCGGAAGCCGGCGTCGCGCCCGAAGTGGTGATCGCCGAATTCGGCACCGACCAATTCGAGGTGACATGCGAGCCAGCCGATGCGCTTGCCGCGGCCGATCGCGCAGTCGCCATCCGCGAGATCGCGCCCGAAGTCGCGCGATGTGCCGGCTGGCGGGCGAGCTTCGCGCCAAAAATCGCGCCGGATGCCGTCGGCAACGGCGTCCACATCCATTTCAGTTTCGTCGACGAGGCCGGCAAGCCGGCGACCTACGACCCCGCCCAGCCTGGCGGCCTTTCCGGCCAGACCGCTTCGTTCTGCGCAGGCGTGCTCCGCCACCTGCCCGCAATCACCGCCATGACGGCGGCGAGCGTGTCGTCCTACTACCGGCTGAAACCGCACAGCTGGAGCTCGTCCTACACCTGGCTTGCCGACCGCGACCGCGAGGCGAGCCTGCGCATCTGCCCGGCGGTGACGATCGGCGGGCGCGATCCGGCGCGGCAGTACAACATCGAATACCGGGCAGCCGACGCCACCGGCAATCCCTATCTGTCGCTGGCGGCAATCGTGCGCGCCGGGCTGGAGGGGCTGAAGGCCAAGCTGCCGGCGCCGCCGCTGGTCTCGGGCGACCCGACGCAGATGAGCGTTGCCGAGCGCAAGAAGCTAGGGCTCGTACGGCTGCCGGAAACGCTGCCTGCGGCACTCGACGCGCTGGTCGCCGACAAGACCGTGACCGGATGGTTCGCGCCGGTGTTCGTCGAGACCTTTGTCGGCCTCAAGCGGCATGAGACCGAGCGCCTTGCCGGGCTTGATCCAGTGGCTGTCTGCGATGTCTACCGGACGCTCTATTGATGGCTGCGCGGCTTGCCAGTGCCATCCAGCCTCAGGGTTGGCCACCCGCCGTCGAAGCGATCAACGAAACGGGCCGTTCCGATATCGTTCTGATATGCGAGCATGCGTCCAATCATGTTCCGGCCGAGTATGCGAGGCTCGGTCTCGACAGCAGCGATTTGCAGCGCCACATCGCCTGGGACATCGGCGCCGCCGAAGTGACCCGCGCTCTGTCGAAGCTGCTCGATGCTCCGGCTTTCCTCAGCTCCTATTCGCGGCTTTTGATCGATCTCAACCGGCCGCTTGGTTCCAGCGGCAGCATTCCGGTGCTGTCGGAAGACACCGGCATCCCCGGCAATGTCGGCCTCGATCCTGAGGAACGAAGCCGGCGCGCCAAGATCATGTTCACGCCGTTTCATGACCGCGTGGCCGCCCACCTAGACGAGCGGGCGAAGCAGGGCAGAGCGACGCGGATCGCGACGATCCACTCCTTCACGCCGGTCTTCCTCGGTATTGCGCGTGCCTGGCATGCCGGCGTGCTTTACGACCGGGCAATCGACTTCGGCCAGGCAATGCTTGCCGGCCTGCGCGCCGATAGTGCGCTCAATGCCGCGGCAAACGAGCCCTACGTGATCAGCCGCGACGGCGACTACGCCATACCGGTCCATGGCGACGATCGCGGCATTCCGGCCGTCCTCATCGAGATCAGGCAGGACCTGCTGGCGGGCCGCTCCGGCATCGAGGAATGGGCGAAGCGGCTGGCCGCAGCGTTGCCGGCGCAGCGGAGGAAGACTTCCTGAACAAGTTCGGCTTCCCGATGCGATGAAGGCGGCCAGATCCCTTGCCGCTATGAGAAGATTTGCGACAGTTCTTCGACGCTGGTGCCTTCCTTGACCTGACGCAGCTCGACATAGCTTACCGCAGTAGCAATCGACATCACCATCGACGTTACGCTCGTCACCAATGCGTCCACGACAGCACCTACCATCCCTCCTCCAAACAGGGCGATTGCGGCGCCAAGCGCCAACTGAATGGTCACCACGGCGATGATCAGGATAAGGAACAGGCCGAACAGCGCCCAGCGGCTTCCCTTGGTCAGATCGCGGCTGCGCGCCATGCTGCCGAATACGCCGAGCCGCTCTTGCACCAACGCTGGCACTGCGACCGACCAGCGGAGCGCCAACATGATGCCAGGCACGATAAGCAGCATAAAACCGATGCCCGCGCCCAAACCGACCAGCAGAGCAATCGCGAGTGTCGGCAACAGAAAGGAGACCGCTTTCGCGATGCAATCACCGAACGAAGGCTGCTTGCCATTCAAGTCCTCGATGGTTGCACGCACCAGCGATGCCTGGAGCAACAATGAAAGAATGTAGGAAACCAGCCCGAAGCCTATCGCGACGCTGGAATAGCTCCACACGAAAATTGGCTCAATCGAGGCAGGCACCGGGGTAACCATTGCGAGCCGAGTCAAAACCCAAAGCTGAAAAACAAGTGTTGGCAGGCCCGAAAATACCGCGGCAAGCCCCAGGCAGAGCCCTGCATTGCGGCCAATGACCGCAAAGCTATTGTTGAACACCCGGCCAATCTGGAATTTCTCAGGCCGTTCCAGTGTCACTGATGTCATGATGCTTCCCCCTGCCTCACCGCCACATGGCTGGCGGCCCCGCTGGTAAATCTGCCAAGATTGGTGGTCGCCGTCCAGCCCACTTGCAATTCTTGTGCTGCATTGTCAGTGTCGGCTGGGAACCACAGGTTGCAGGGGAGCGGGTGGCGTTGGCACAGCCAGGCACAGCGGAAGCCGAACGGCTGACCAATCTGCACAAGCAGCTGATCGCCGATGCGTCGATCCAGTTCGACCTGCCGGCCTATGTGCCGCCGAAGCCGCCCGAGTGGCTGAAGCCGCTGCAGGACTTTTTGTCGTGGCTCGGCCCCTACATGATCTATCTGTTCTGGGGGGCGGTGATATCGGGCGTCGCAATCATCCTGCTTTTGGTCTTCCTCGAGGTGAAAGGCATCGCCTGGCGGCTGCCGTGGCAGCGCGCTCGGCCCGAGGCCGAAACCGAAGAGACCTGGCGCCCAGACGCCAGCGCCGCGCAGGTCCTGCTATCTCAAGCGGATGCGCTGGCCGCGCGCGGCGACTATGACGAGGCGGTTCACCTTTTGCTTCGGCGCAGCGTCGCCGATATTGCCGGCCGGCTGCCGGACTTCCTGCGCCCGTCGCTCACCGCGCGCGACATCGCCAATGCCCCTTCCCTGCCGGGAAGGGCACGCCATGCGTTTACCGAGATCGCCCGCATTGTCGAGGCGGCGCTGTTCGCGCGCCGGCCGGTCGGCGCGGAAGGCTGGCGGCAAGCACGCGGCGCCTATGAACGTTTCGCCTTCCGGGATGCCTGGACGTGAGTGCACCAGCGGTCGAGGCACAGGAGCCATTCAATCGAAGGACACTGTTTTGGGGGATTTTCGCCAGCCTGCTTGCGGCGGCCGGTTTCTTCCTGCTGTCCACCTATGCCCCCGATTTCCGGCAGCCCGGCAATGGCGGCGCCACGCCGCTGTCGAAAAGCGGCGTCGGCTACGCCGGCCTGGCGGAATGGCTGCGGCTCACCGGCGAAGCGCCCTTGATGGCGCGGACCGAGGACGATCTCGGCACCGACATGCTGCTGATCGTCACCATTTCGCCCGACAGCGATCCGGAGGCGCTCGACCACATCCTGAAACTTCGCCAGGACCAGAACACGCTCTTCGTGCTGCCCAAATGGCAGATCCTGCCGCTCCAGGGGCATGAAGGCTGGAACATGAAATTCGGGCGATTGCCCGGTTCGGTGGTGAACGAATGGCTTGGCCGCATTGCCGATGCGAAGATCGGTGCTGGCCAGGGCACGGCAAAGCAACTCGACATCGAAGGCAACATGGTTGCCGCACCCGAAGAATTGCAGTGGGTGGCCGACAAGTACCCTCTCATCGCAGCCGGCAATGACAAGGCTGTGCTTACCGAACTAGACGACAAGCCGTTCTACATCCTGACCGACCCCGACCTGATCAACAACGCCGCTCTCAAGGATCCCGAAAAGGCAGCAGCCGCGCTCGGGCTGATTGCCTTGCTCCAACCCGACGACGGCCCGGTGATGTTCGATCTGACGCTGCACGGCGCGGGGCGAAAGTATGATCTGGCCAAGCTCCTGGTCGAGCCGCCGTTCCTGGCGCTGACACTGACGATCCTGATCGCTGCGGCGCTGGCGTTCCTGCATGGCCTTGGCCGGTTCGGGCCGCCGCGCGCCGACCAGCGCGCGATTGCCTTCGGCAAGCGTGCGCTGGTCGATACGACGGCGATGCTCATGCGGCGGGCCGGCCGGCTGGACGAGCTGGGAGGCCGCTATGCGGCCTTGATGCGGGTACGCGCCGGCGCGCTGCTCGGGGCACCGCAAGGGTTGCAAGGCAAAGCGCTCGACCACTGGCTCGACTCTCGCGATAAGGAGCAAGCTGGCGGTTTCACGACGCGTTCGCAAGCCGCCGGCGAGGCGAAGAACCTGACGCAGATGCAACAGGCAGCAGAACGGCTGCACGACTGGACGGCAAGGAGGCTCGGTGAACGTCGATGATGTGAAGGCCCTGGCGACACGGATCAGGGAAGAAGTGGCCAAGGCGATTACCGGGCAGCGCGATACGGTCGACCTGATGCTGACCGCCTTGTTTGCGGGCGGGCATATCCTGCTCGAAGGTCCGCCCGGCACGGCCAAGACCATGACCGCACGCTGCTTCGCCCAGGCGCTTGGGATCGCCTACGGGCGGATCCAGTTCACGCCGGACCTGATGCCCGGCGATATCGTCGGGTCGAACATCTACAACTTCCAGACCGGGCAGTTCACGCTGACGCGCGGCCCGATCTTCTGCGATCTCCTGCTTGCCGACGAAATCAACCGCACGCCGCCCAAGACACAGGCCGCACTGCTCGAGGCGATGCAGGAGCATGCGGTCACCTTCGACGGCACCACGCATTCGCTCGGTCGCAATTTCATGGTCGTCGCGACCCAGAATCCGATCGAGCACCAGGGCGTCTATCCCCTGCCCGAGGCGCAGCTCGATCGCTTCCTGTTCAAGCACCGCGTCAGCTATCCCGGTCCCGAGGAAGAACGGGCAATCATCGTTCATCACGGCGGCGGCTCCGCCTCGCACGACATCGCGCAATATGGCATCAAGGCACAGACTAACCGCGAGACGCTGCAAGAGGCCCTTGAAGTCGTCGGCTCCGTCACCCTCGTCGACGATGTCGTCGGCTACATAGCGGCGCTGGTTCGGGCTACGCGCGAAAATGCCGATCTCGAAGTCGGAGCCAGCCCGCGCGCCGGCGCCATGCTGGCGCGGGCGGCGCGTGCCCGGGCGGCGCTGGACGGACGCGCCTATGTGATCCCCGACGACGTCAAGGCGTTGGCAGTGCCGGCGCTGCGCCATCGCGTCATCCTTTCGCCTGCCGCACAGATCGATGGCCGCCTGGTCGAGCAGATCGTCTCCGACCTGGTCGACCAGACGGAAGCACCACGTTGATCTATCCCAGCGGCCGAGCGGTATGGGCAGCGGCGGCCGGCGCGGTGCCGGCCTTCCTGGTCGCGCTGGCACTGCCGTCGTTCTGGTATCTGGGATTGCTGTGGAGCTGCCTGCTGCTTGCCTTCCTGGCGGTGGATGCCGCGGCCGGACGCGGACGGGCATCACTGAATGCCAGCATCGACGCGCCGCAGCAGGTCGGTGTCGGCGGCGAGTTCGGCGTGCAAATCGCCGCCCGTCACTCGGGGCCGCGTGCAGCGGAGGCTCGCGTCGGACACGATGCGCGTCTGGCGCCGGTAGACGGCAGCGGCGGGGCCTTGCAGCCGACCGTCGGAGGTGGGTCGCTCTACCTGCGCTTCCAGGCGCTGCGGCGCGGCGTCGCCAGCTTCGACCGTCTCTGGGTGCGCTGGCACGGGCCGTTCGGGCTGGTCTGGAACCAGGTCGTGCTGCCGGTGGAAAGCAAGGTTGCGGTGCTGCCCGACGTCAGCAGCGCCCGCGGCGAGGCGATCACGCTGCTGCAACATGCGGCGCTTGCCGAAGGCCATGCGCAGCGCCGCGCCGGTCAAGGCCGCGAGTTCGACGCGCTCAAGGATTACCAGCCGGGCATGGGCCGGCGCATGATCGACTGGAAGCGCAGCGCCCGCCACGGCAAGCTTTTGGCGCGCGAGTTCCGCATCGAGGAGAACAACAACATCGTGCTGGCCATCGATAGCGGACGCCTGATGTGCGAGCCGGTCGACGGTGTGCCGAAGGTGGACCGGGCGGTGACGGCCGCCTTGCTGTCGGCATTCATCGCGCTGAAGGGCGGCGACATGGTCAGCCTGTTCGGCTTCGATGCAAGGCCGCGCGTTTCAAGCGGGGCGGTACGCGGCCCCGCCAGCTTTGCGATGATCCAGAAACGGGCGGCCGAGATCGACTATTCCAGCGAGGAGACCAACTTCACGCTGGCGTTGACGACGCTGGCGGCGAGGCTTGACCGCCGCTCGCTGGTCATCATCTTCACCGATTTCGTCGATCCGATCAGCGCGGAATTGATGCTGCGCACCGTGGGCCGGCTCACCGAACGGCATCTCGTGCTGTTCATGATGATGAAGGACACCGAGCTGGAAGGCCTGGCCGACATGCCGCCACGCTCCGGCGAGGACGTTGCCCGCGCTATCGTTGCCGGAGGGCTCTTGCGCGAAAGGCAGGTCGTCATCGGCCGCCTGCGCCTGCTCGGGGCACATGTGATCGAAGCTGACCACAACCGGCTCGGTCCCGCGCTGGTCGAGCACTATCTGCAGTTCAAGCAGGAGGATTTGCTGTGACGGCGCCGGTAGCCGGCAATGCGGTGCGCGGCGATGCGGTACGCCAGTCGCTGGCCAGCTTCCGCCGCGAGCGCGAGGCCGACTGGAAAGCATTCGAGGCACTGCTCGCGCGTGTCGAGAAGCGTGCGCCGCGAACGCTTTCCGAAGAGGAGCTGCTGTCGCTGCCCCTGCTCTACCGATCGGCGCTGTCTTCTCTTTCCGTGGCACGGGCGACCTCGCTCGACAACGCGCTGGTAGCCTATCTCGAAGCGCTGTCGTTGCGCGGTTATTTCTATCTCTATGGCGCACGCCGTGGGCTGCGGCAGCGCCTCGCCGATTTCTTCCTGCACGACTGGCCCGAAGCCATTCGCGACCTGTGGCGCGAGACATTGGTTTCGGTTGCGCTGATGGTGATCGGCATTGGTGCAGGCGCCTGGCTGGTGGCATCCGACAAGAGCTGGTTCGACGCGATCATCCCGCCCGGCCTGGCAGGAGGCCGCGGCCCCGACACCTCGGCCGAACTGCTGCGCGGCATGCTTTATGATGGCGACAATGGCTTTCTCTCAGGCTTTGCCGCCTATCTGTTCACGCACAACGTCCAGGTCGCAATCCTGGCCTTCGCCCTTGGCTTCGCCTTCGCGGTGCCGACGGTGCTGCTGATGCTGTTCAATGGCTGCATGATCGGGGCGTTGTTCCAAGTCTATTGGTCCAAAGGGCTTGCCACGGAGCTCGGCGGGTGGCTGGCCATCCACGGCACCACCGAATTGTTCGCAATCTCTTTGGCCGGCGCGGCGGGCATGCGCATCGGCACCAGCATCGCCTTTCCCGGCGAATTGACACGCATGGCGGCAGCGGCTCGCGCCGGACGCATCGCCGCGAACGCCATGGTCGGGGTCTCGATCATGCTGCTGTTTGCCGGGCTGCTCGAGGGCATTGGCAGGCAGACCATCACCAGCGACGTCACGCGCTACGCCATTGGCGGTGGCATGCTGGCGCTGTGGATCGGTTATTTCTATCTGTTCCGGGCGGTGCGGCATGGCGATCGTTAAACGCGCCGCCTTCGCGGCTATACGGCCGCTGATCACGCCCGAAGGCGTCGATCTCCGGATCAGGCTGGCCGACGCCGGCACGCGGGCCTCCGCCTTCCTTCTCGACATCGTGTTCATCGCCGTGGCTGCAATCGTGATCACGATCGTCGCGCTGTTCGGGGTGGGCGGCCTTGGCAGCGAGGGATTTCAGCCGCTCTTCGTCGTCTGGATCATCCTGATCTTCTTTCTGCGCAACGCCTACTTCATCGTCTTCGAAGCGGGCCGGCGCGCGGCTACGCCCGGCAAGCGGATCGTCGGCATCCGGGTCGCGTCGCGCAGCGGCGACGGCCTGTCGATCGACCAGGTCATCGCCCGCAACCTGATGCGCGAGATCGAGGTGTTCCTGCCGCTGTCGATCATCGCCGGACGCAGCGGGACCGACCTTGCCGACACGCTGACGACGGTCTTCGGACTGGTGTGGACGCTGCTGTTTGCCTTGTTCCCGCTGTTCAATCGCGACCGCATGCGGATCGGCGATCTGCTGGCGGGGACCTGGGTGGTCGAAGCGCCGAAGCGTGCCTTGCTTGAAGATCTGTCGGCCCGGCAGGATCCGGCGGCCGGCGCCTTCCGGTTCAGCCACGCCCAACTCGATGCCTACGGAATTGCCGAACTCCACAAGCTGGAGGAGGTGCTGCGCCGCGACGACTATTTCGCATTGCGGACGGTGGCCGAAACGATCGGACGCAAGATCGGCGCGGCACCCCAGGCCCATGACGCACGCGCGTTCCTGACGGCGTATTACGGGGAGTTGCGGGCGCATCTCGAACGCAAGCTCCTGCTGGGCAACCGGAGGGCCGACAAGCACGCGCGTTAGCAACGCTCCACGGGGCTGTCATGAACACATCTCTATCCGAGCTTGAACTTCAACAGATGGAAGCCCGAGTTGCCGCGGCCCAGGCTGGCCCGTGGAAATCGTGGGTCGAGGGCCGGGATTTTTCCGGAGGATCGAATTTCGTCCAAACCGGCCAAGGACCGGATAGAGGTGAAGACATCGAAATGACTGGCGCGACGATTGCCGACCAGGATTTCATTGCCGCCGCTCGCCAGGACATCCCTCGCCTGATCGCCGAAGTCCGCAGGCTACGTGGAATTGCTAATCGCACGAATTGAATTCGTGGTCCTTTTTTCGACAATCCTGCCGACTCTTCTGCCCTACCCCACCCACTTCTCGTAGTCGGACACCAGCAAATGCAGCGGTGCTGTGTTCTCGTCGATGTCCGCGAAGCGGCCGATCGGTTCGCGGAAGACGTTGTCGGTTAGATCGTCGTTGACGGTCGAAACCTCGCCGATCAGCACGTCCTTGCCCTCGGCCCAGAAGGCGTGCCAGACACCCGGCAGCAAAGTGACGCTCTGGCCCGGGTCGAGCTTCAGCAGTCCACCCGCGGGCAGCCTGTGGATGGTTCCGTCGACAGGCACCGATACTTCGGCCTTCGGATCGATGCCGCCATCGCGATCGTGCATGAACAACTCCAGCACCAGTTTGCCGCCGCCACGGTTGATGATGTCTTCGGCCTTGATGTTGTGGCGATGCATCGGCGACAACTGGTCCTTGCGCGAGATCATGATCTTCTCGGCATAGAGCATGCCCATGCCCTTCTTCATGTCCTCGTAGCGGCCGTTGCGGACGGTGAACAGGAACAGGCCGAGTTCGTCGAATTTCTCCTGGCCGTAATCGGTGATGTCCCAGCCGAGCCGGGAGGAGAAGATGGCCGACGAATCCTGCCGGCGCGCCTTCATCTCTTCGGGGCTCCAGTAGGCGAAGGGCGGCATGATGTAGCCGAACGAGCGGATGAAGGCGTCGGCGTCACGGATGATGTCGTTGATGGCGGAGCGTTTCATAATCGTGGTTCCTTCCCGTCGCTTTTCGAGGCGCTAACGCAATAGCCGAACGTCAATCCGGTGTCGATGCAAACTGCTGTCGCTGGCCTCATGACATGCGGTCCGATCAGGGCCATAAGGTCAACCAATTTTCCGATGGTGAGACCATGCGCAGCATAGACGACCTCGATACGCCGGCGATCCTGATCGACGCCGGCCGCGCCGAAGCCAATATCGCGCGGGCGCAGGCCCATGCCGACCGGCACGGGCTGAAGCTCCGGCCGCACATCAAGACCCACAAGCTGCCCTACTGGGCGAAGAAGCAGGTCGCGGCCGGCGCCATCGGCATCACCTGCCAGAAGATCGGCGAGGCCGAAATCATGGCCGATGCCGGACTGACCGACATCTTTCTGCCCTACAATATCCTCGGGCGGGCCAAGCTGGAGCGCCTCAAGGCGCTGCATGACCGCGTAACCCTGTCGGTGACAACCGACAGCATGGACACGCTGATGGGACTTGCCGCCACCTTTACCGATCCCGGCCACCGCCTGCCGGTGCTGGTCGAATGCGACACCGGCATAGGCCGCTGCGGTGTGCAGTCGGCCGGCGAGGCAGTCGCGCTGGCGAGCGAGATCGGCAAGGTCCGAGGGCTCGTCTTCGGCGGCTTGATGACCTACCCGGGGGCGGGCCGCGCCGCCGAGACCGAGGCATGGCTCGCCGATGCGCAGCAAGCGCTTGCCGCATCCGGCCTTGAATGCCAGCGCATCTCCAGCGGCGGCACGCCCGACATGTGGCGTTCCGGCGAGGATAGCGTCGTTACCGAATACCGCCCCGGCACCTACATCTATCTCGACCGCTACCAGGTCGCCAAAGGCGTCGGCAGTCTCGACGATTGCGCATTGACGGTACTGTCGACGGTGGTCAGCCATCCAACGCCGACACGCGCCATCCTCGACGCCGGCAGCAAGGCCCTGTCCAGCGACACGCTGGGGCTCGCCGATTTCGGCGAGCTGCTGGGCATTTCAGGCGCAAGTGTGACCAGCCTCAGCGAAGAGCACGGCAACGTCACACTTTCGGGCGGCGCCGAGCTTCGCATCGGCGAGCGCGTGCGCGTCGTGCCCGACCATTGCTGCGTCGTCACCAACCTGTTCGACGAGGTGCATCTGATCGAAGGCGACAAGGTGATCGAGACGCTGCCGGTCGCGGCGCGCGGGCGGATGCAATGAGTAATTTTGCAATCCACTGGGAATACGGAATCGACGACGTAAGAAAGTTTGAGCTTCGTCAAAAAGAATGGTGCAGCGACGTCTATGTCGTTTCGAACGAGCGGATTTATCGCTTCGAATTCATTTCAAAACAACGCCTGATGCAGGAGGCATCTGATTCCATATCTCGGGCAGGATACCATCACGTAGACAGAGATACTTTTGTTCTAGGCGATTTTTCCTACGAGGAAATTGTGAGAACTCTGGAGAGCCTGAGATCGACCGGATACTTTGACAGAAAGCCAGACTGACAAGCGCACCCGGGACGGTGTTAGCCGGTCGGCGTCTACTACCGCTCGGCCTGCCTTGCCGCGACGCGGCGCATCGAAATGACGCGGCGGCGCCGGATCTCGGTGCGCATCGCCATCAGATGCAGCGCAAAGAACAGGACTGTGAAGCCGACGGCCATGACCAGCAACGGCCACAACAGGCTCGGATCGATGGTCGGCCCACCAAGCCGGAACACCGAAGCCGGCTGATGCAGCGTGTTCCACCAGTCGACCGAAAATTTGATGATCGGGATGTTGATGAAGCCGACCAGGGTGATGATGGCGGCGGCCCAGGCGGCGCGCCCGGCATCGTCTAGCGCGCGGGTCAGCGCGATGATGCCGAGATACATCAGGAACAGGATGAAGACCGAGGTCAGCCGGGCGTCCCACACCCACCAGGTGCCCCACATCGGCTTGCCCCAGATCGAACCGGTGATCAGCGCAAGGGCGGTGAAGACGGCGCCGATCGGTGCCGCCGATTTCAGCGCCACGTCGGCCAGCGGATGGCGCCAGACCAGCGTGCCAAGCGCCGAGACCGCCATCAGCGTGTAGCACATCATGGCAAGCCAGGCGAAAGGCACGTGGATATACATGATGCGCACGGTGATGCCCTGCTGGAAATCCTCAGGCGCCGTGAAGCTCATATAGAGACCGACAGCGAGGATTATGGCGGCCACGCTCGCCAGCCACGGCACGACCTTGTCGGCCAGCCCGACGAACCGCGTCGGGTTGGCAAGGTCCATCCAGCCGGAGAGGCGTGAAGTCGTGTCGCTCATGCGGCTTTACATAGACCGCCGGCGGAGTTGCGGCAACCACAGCGGCGCGCCTTCCCTTCTCCCCTTGCGGGAGAAGGCAAGGCGCGCCGCTCAGGCGGCTTCGTTCACCGGACGGCTGAGGCGGCGGACCTCCTCGTCGTTGAGCAGGCCGCCGGCGCGCAGCAGGCTGGCGAAGCGGCCGTTGCGCAGCGACAGTTCGGTGAACCCGCCCATCTCGACCACCCGACCCTTGTCCATGAACACGACCAGATCGGCGTCGCGAACGGTGGTCAAGCGGTGGGCGATGATGAAGGTGGTGCGGCCGCGCCGCAGCTCATCGATGGCGTCCTTGACGCGATCTTCCGTCTCGACGTCGAGCGCGCTGGTCGCCTCGTCGAGAACCAGGATGGGCGCGTCCTTCAGCACGGCGCGGGCGATCGCGATGCGCTGGCGCTCGCCACCGGACAGCTGTCCGCCGCGTTCGCCGACGACCGTGTCGTAGCCCTCGCATTTCGACAGGATGAAATCCTGGGCGGCGGCCGCATTGGCCGCAGCATGGACCTCGTCATAGGTCGCCTCCGCACGGCCGACGCGGATGTTGTCCTCGATCGAGCGGTTGAGCAGGCCGGCATCCTGGAACACGGTGGCGATCGAATGGCGCAGCGATTTGCGGGTCACCGTACGGGTGTCGATGCCGTCGATCAGGATACGGCCGCTGGACGGGGTGAAGACGCGCTGCAAAAGGTTGATGAGCGTGGTCTTGCCGGCGCCCGTCGGGCCGACGATGGCGACGGTCTGGCCGGCCTGGACCTCGAACGACGCGTCGTCGACGCCCTGCCCGGAATTGCCGAACTCGAAGCAGACATTCTCGAAACGCACATGACCGGTGACGTTGACAAGCTCGCGCAGCCCGTCGGGCTCGGCGGCATCGGAAGCGGAGTCCTCGAGATGGTAGAATTCCTCGAGCTTGGCGCGTGCCTCGGAAATCTGGTTGGCGAAAGCCGACATCTGGTCGAGCCGGGCAATCAGCAGCGTGGCAAAGCCGGTAAAGGCGATGACGTCGCCGATGCGCAACTGGCCGTGCGTCACCAGATAGGCGCCAATCAAGAGCACCACCATCATCGAAATCGTCGACGACAGGCGGTGCAGCGCGTTGGCCATCGCCCACCAGTCGAGCACGGGATTCTGCGCGTCGAGCAGGTTCTTGACGTAGCGCTTCAGCGCCTCGGTCTCATGGCCGATGCGGTTGTAGCTCTGCAGGACGGCGACGTTGCTGACCGAGTCGGTCACATGCGCAAACACCTTGTGGTAATGCCGTTCCACGGCCGCCTGGCCTTCCTTGGTGCGCCGCATCACCAGCCGTCCGATGCCGACATAGAGCGCGCCAAGCGCCAGCAGCACCATCGACATGCGGATATCCATGCTGAGCGCCGTGGGCACCAGCAGAACCAGCGCAACCGCGGTCGACAGATGCTGCCGCATGAATTCCAGCCAGAGGCTGAACAAGGTCTCGACCGCGCGCAGGAGCGTGTGCAGGGAATTGGAGGTGCCGCGCTGATGATGCCAGGCAAGCGGCATGGTGATCACGCGCTCGAACGACTGGCAAAGAACCTCGCTGCGCCGCTGGTGGGCAAAGCGGTCGGCGCCGCGCGCCACCAGCACGAAGGCGATGATGTTGAACGCGCCGAGGCCGGCCCACATTGCGAGCGTCGCGAATACCGAGCCGCGGTCCGAAATGGCGTCGATCACCCGGCCGAACATGATCGGCTCGAGAATGGCGATAATGGCAAGCGCGACATTCGCCCCGCAGATAAACGCAACGCGTTTCCTGTCGGCAGCGAGATAACCAAGGGCTCGCCAGTAGATTTGCAGAAGTGACACTTCAGCTACTCCGCCAATTATTTATGGTGCAGTGCGTCATTTTTTGACTCGTATCGGTTGACGCGTCGCAAAACAATGCTCGTCTAGCTCTTCCGTTCCCATTCCGCGAACAAAAGATGACGACGCTTCGAAATTTGCCGTGATCGTCTAACAGTTTGAGATAAAAGGTGAAATGTCAGCGTTGCGGCAAAATCATGGCAGCTGGAAAGCACTGCCACAATTTTAATCAGCAAGACCCTGGGCACGCCGTCTAAAGTCGTGTGCAGGCATTCAGCAAGGTCAAACGCAAATATAACCGGTAGAGGCACTTGGAGCGCCCGTGCGTGCCCTGGGGAACCCTGAGCGACGCTCCAAGTCCTTGAATCTAGGCCGGTATTCTGACGACCACCTCGGCACTATCTCCGGCTTTTGGCTCGAAGGACGAAGATTTGGTCTTCGTGCCGTTCACTTCAAGTGAGATGGCCCGGGCCTTTTTGTCGCGGACGACGCGTACTTTGATCTCGGCGCCCAGCATCTTCAGGGTTGCCGAATAGCCGTCCCAATGGCTGGGAAGTCTCGGCGTGAACTGGAGGCGCTGTCCGCGGCGCTCTATGCCGAGAATGCTCTCGACCGCAGCGCGATAAAGCCAGCCCGCCGACCCGGTATACCAGGTCCAGCCGCCGCGGCCGCCCTTGTCTTGCTCGGAATAAACATCGGCCGCGACGACGTAAGGTTCCACCCGGTAGCGCTCTGCCGCGGCTTCGTCGAGCGCATGGTTGACCGGATTGAGCATCGAAAGGCAACGGTAGGCATCGTCGGTGCGACCCATCTCGGCGAGCGCAATGACGAACCATGTCGCCGCGTGCGTGTATTGGCCGCCGTTTTCACGGACGCCCGGCGGATAGCTCTTGATGTAGCCCGGGTCCTTTTCCGTCTTCGAGAAGGGCGGGGTGAACAGTTTGACGATCTTGAGCTCGTCGTCGACGAGCGCTTTCATCGCCTGCCCCATTGCAGTCGTCGACCGCGCCGGGTCGCCCTCGCCCGAAAGCACGCTCCAGGACTGGGCGATCGAGTCGATCTTGCACTCGTCCGATTTGCGCGAGCCGAGCGGCGTGCCGTCGTCGAAGCTGCCGCGCCGATACCACTCGCCATCCCAGGCGGTGCTTTCCAGCGCCCGCTTCAGCACCTCGGCGTGCTTTGTCCAGGCTTGCACGCGCTTGGCATCGCGCTCCGCCTTGGCGACAGCGGCAAAGTCGCCGAGCGTCTTCAGCAGGAACCAGCCCAGCCACACGCTCTCGCCCTTGCCATGCTCGCCGACGCGGTTCATGCCGTCGTTCCAGTCGCCGCCGAGGATCAGCGGCAGCCCGGCTGGGCTGCTGCGCTTGACGGCAAGATCGAGCGCCCGCGCGCAATGGTCGTAGAGCGAGGCTGTCTTCTTCGAGATTTCCGGGATGAAGAAAGCATCGTGCTCGCCTTCGCCCAGCGCCTGCCCTTCGATGAAGGGCAGTTGCTCCTTCAGGATCGCGGTGTCGCCTGTCACCAGCAGGTAGCGGGCCGTGGCGTGGGCCAGCCAGACCACGTCGTCCGAGATCATGGTGCGGACGCCGGCCTCGGTGCGCGGCAGCCACCAATGCTGCACATCGCCTTCGGGGAATTGCCGCCGCGCCGCGTTGAGGATCTGATCGCGCGCCAGCTTGGGGTCATGCGCCAGCAAGGCCAACGTATCCTGCAACTGATCGCGGAAGCCGAAGGCACCGCTCGCCTGATAGAACGCAGAGCGAGCTCGGATGCGGCAGGCCAGGCTCTGATAGGGCAGCCAGTGATTGACCATGGCGTCGAGTGCCTTGTCCGGCGTCTCGACCTGGATGGTGTCGAGAAAGCCGCGCCATGTGCGCTCGTTGTCGGCCAGCCGCTGATCGAAATCCCTGGAGCGATGGGTCTGCACCAGCGCGCTGGCCTCCTCGGGCGAGGCCGCATCGCCGAGCAGCCAGAGCAGCGTGACGTCGCCACCGGCAGCGATGTCGATGTCGCGTGCGATGGCCGCGCAGGGATCGTCGCCGGCCTCGACGCGGCCCGACAGGCCGGTGCCGCTCAGCACGGCATGCGGAAACTCGCTCGTGCCTTGCCTGCCGATGAACTCGCCGCGATCGGCGGTGACCGAATGCACCGCACCGTCGGCGGCCAGAAAGGCGATCCGCTCGCCGAAATCGAGCCCATAGGGATTTTGCGCCAGCAATGCGCCGGTTGCGGCATCCCTCGACGGAACGATGCTTGCAGCGGTGCGCGAGCGATGGCCGCCAAGAACCCATTCCGCATAGGCATAGATACGCAGCCGCATCGACACCGAACCCGAATTCTGGATGCGCAGCCGCGATATCTTCACCGGATCGACGGGATCGACAACATGGGTCAGGTCCATCGACAGCGGCCCGCGTTTTGAACGGAACGTCGAAAAACCCTGCCCGTGCCAGGTTTCGTAGGTCATTGTCGGATCACGCACCACGGCAGCCATTGGCGAGAACGCCCTGCCACTGGCATGATCGTAGATATAGATGCCCTCGCCCGGCCGGTTGGTGACCGGATCGTTCGACCATGGCGTCAACTGATAGTCGCGGCTGTTGCGGCTCCAGGTGAAGGCAGCGCCTTCAGCCGAAATGTGGAACCCGAACGACGGGTTGGAGATGACGTTGATCCACGGCTGCGGCGTCGTGCGCCGGCCGGCAAGACGCACGACGTAGTGGCGTCCGTCCCCGTCGAAGCCGCCGAAACCGTTCCATTGGTCGAGCCCGCTGCCGTCGACGCGGCCCTCGATCAGTGCCTGGGCGGCAGATGCTTGCGACGTCGGCACCGGCAAGGACGGCTCGCGAAGCGCTGCAAGGTCTGCCGGCTGGAGGGCGGCGTCCCGCGCCTGCAGTGCCGCGGCCTCGGCGCGCTCGATCTGGTCGAAGATGGTGCCGTTGCGCGTATGCAGCACCACCCGGGCGACGGCGAGCAAGGTCCTGTAGGTCGTTTCCTCCATCAGATCGCGGCGCACCGCGAAAATGTGCTGGCGGGGTCCGAGCTCCTTGCCGCGCAACCGGCTGTTTTCGCACAGCGTCTCGACCGCGCGCTGCAGGTCCTGCACGTAGGATGACGCCTGCTCGTTGACGACGACAAAATCGATCATCATGCCGCGAGCGCGCATGTATTCCTGGAAGCGAAGCGCCTGGGCGACGATCTCCAGATCGGCGACATCGGCGATCCTGACCAGGAAAATCGGAAAATCGCCGGATATGCTGGTCGGCCACAGGCTGGACTGCCTGCCGAGCCCGGAAACGATGGATTCGCCGGGAAGGCGCAGGAACGGATCGGGATAGATCAGATAGCGCGCCAGCTTCTGCACATTGGCGGCGTCGGACAGGCTGAGGCCAAGGTGCCGGGTCTGCACCTGCGAGCGCGTCCAGGCGAGCATCGCCTGGCGGGCGAAGCTTTCGGGATGGTCGAGCCGTGCGATGGCGGCATCCAATTCGGCGCGATGGGTACCAACGACGGTCCAGAAGGTCAGCGAAATCTTCTTGTTGGCCGGCACGCGCACCTGCCGGCGAAGCGATGCGATCGGATCCAGGGTGAATCCGGAATGGCCGCCAAGCTTGGCGCCGGGATCAAAGGCAGCCGCCTCGGTGATGGTGCGGCCGCGGCCGATGAAAGCGCGCCTGTCGGTTTCCGCCTCGGCGTCGCGCGCCGATCCAGACGGGTCGGTGACGAAATGCACCATGGTGACGTCGGGTTCGTCCTTCTCGCGCTTGCGCCTGGTGGCGAAGATCGCGCCGTTGTTCGACGCGATCTCGGTCTCCACGAACATCTTCGAAAAGGCAGGATGGGCATTGTCCGAGGGCTCGGAGCCCAGCACCAGTTCGGCAAACGAGGTTACTTCGATATGCCGGTCGGCGGGGCCATCATTGTGGAGCGTCACCCGTCGGCCCTCACCATTGCCTTCCGAGATGACGATACACTCGACTTCCGAACGCAGCGATCCGATCGATTTGACGAAGCTCGCCTTGTCGTCGGAAAACAGCGTCTGCGCACGCTCGCCGGCGGCGCGCTTCGGCTCGGCGGTGGCCGACCACCAGTCGCCGTTGCTGGCGTCGCGCAGGAAAATATAGGAACCAAGGCGGTCCTCGGTCGGATCCGGCTGCCAGCGCGTGACGGCAAGTTCGCCCAAGCGGCTGTAGCCGGACCCGGTGGCGGTGACCATGACCGAGTAGCGGCCATTGGACATGACACTGGTCGAGCGCAGCGCCCTGATCGGATCGAGCACGATGCGCGTATCCGGGCTTTCCAGCTCGGTCTCGTCCTTCGAGCGCTCGTCGGCCTCGGTCCTGACGGTCGCGGTCGGGATGTCGCGCGGCGCCCTTTCCTGCAGCAGCAATTCGGCCGACTCGATCACCGGATCGCTGTGGAAGCGGTCGCGCAGGCGCCCTTCGAAGATCGCATCGGCAACGGCGGCAATCGACATGCCGGAGTGGTGGGCCATGTAGTTGAGCACGACGGCGTGGTCGGTGCCCTCAGGGACGCGTTGCGGCGTGAAATCCACCGCGTCGTAAAAGCCGTGCCGGCCCAGCGCGCCCAGCCGCCTCAGCCTGGCCAGGTTCTGCACGGATTCATGCGGCGTGAACTGCGCTGCCAGCACGGTCGCGTAAGGCGCGATCACCGTATTTTGGCCAAGGCCGCGCTTCAGGCCGAGCCCGGGCACGCCGAAATTGGTGTACTGATAGGTCAGCTCGCGGTCGCGGGCGTTGTAGGCCGCTTCCGAAATCCCCCAGGGAACGTTCTTCGAACGGCCGTACTGGATCTGGCGCTTGATGATCAGCTTGCTGGTCTGGTTGAGAATGCTGCCTTGCGGCTCCTTCATCACCAGCGGCGGCATCAGATATTCGAACATCGAGCCGGACCAGGACATCAGTGCGCCCTGGAAGCCGATCTCGACGATCGGCCGGCCGAGCCGGAACCAGTGCTCGGTCGGCAAATCGCCCTTGGCGATGGCGAACAGGCTGGTCAGCCGCGCCTCGGAGGCCAAAAGGTCGTAGCAGCTTTCGTCGAGCTGATGCTCCTCGACCCGGTAACCGATCGACAGGAGCTTCCGTTCGGGCCGCATCAGGAACGAGAAATCCATCTCGAAGGCGAAACGGCGCGTGCGCTCGCGCAAGGTCAGAAGCTTGGCCCGCAATGCCGCGACGGCGTTTTCGTCGCTGTGCGCGTCGTGCACATGGGCCTCGCAGGTGGCTTCGAGCCTGGCCGCCCAATCGGCGATGGTGTCGCTCTGGGTCGATGCGGCTTCGGTGTGGATGGCTGTTGCGAGCTTGCGTATCTCGCCGGCCAGGACGGCCAGATTGATCGTGCGGATCGACGCCATCTCCGGCTGCGCCTTGATCAATTCGACCGCCCGCCGCATGCCGTCGAGACGGTCGGCGAGCCGCTGGCGCAAGGGCCGCAATTGACGCCGGTCGTCGGGCAGTTCCTCAAGGCTTTCGTCGAGGATGGTGACGGTGTCGAGGATGCCTTCGAAGTCGCCCTGCACATGCACCGACGGCGCTTCGGCCCATTCGGCGCAGGCAGCAGCCACGGCCACCAGATGGCCGGCGAGATTGCCGCTGTCGACGGCAGAAATGTAAAGCGGGTAGAGCGGCTTCAGGGTCGTCGTGTCGTACCAGTTGAAGAGATGGCCGCGGTCGCGCGGCATGCTCTCGATGGTCGACATGGTCGCGTCGATGCGGTTGACGGCGTCGGAGAGGCTGATCCAGCCGAAATCGCGTGCCGAAATCACCGACAGCAGGTAGACGCCGATATTGGTCGGCGAGGTGCGGGGCGCCACTACGGGTGCCGGGCTTTCCTGGAAATTGTCCGGCGGCAGATGGTGATGCTCGGCCGTCACGAAGGTCTCGAAATAGTGCCATGTACGCCGCGCCACGGTGCGCAGCGCGTGGATGTCGGCGGCAGATATGCGCAGGCGGTCCTCGGTTTCGGCCGAACGGCTGATCCAGCAGGCGATGGCGGGCGAGCCGATCCAGAACAAGGCAAAGAAGAAGGCGACGAAGGCGCCGGTGGAATCGGCCAGCACCGGGACGGCGAGGCCGACGACGCCGATGATCACCGCACCGTACATGATGCTGTAATAGGAGCCGAGATCGTTGTCGCCGCCCTTGTGTGCCTGCGAGGCGGTGCGCCATTCGAGCAGGTTCTGGCGGCTGACGAACAGGCGGTAGAGCGTGCGGATGATTGCGTCGCCCATCATCCAGGCAAGATGCGCCATCAGCACGATCTTCAGCGCCACCAGGGCGGTACCGAAGGCAACGTCGCGCGCCAGCGCCGAGAAATGGCCGCGCGGCGTCTGATCGCCGCTCTTCGGCAGGATGGCGTTGACGATGTCGAAAGTGGGCGCCATGAACAGCGTAAGGATCAGCAGCGCCTGCCATTGCGCGGCCTGCGTGAAGGGCAGCAGCGTCCAGCCGGCGATCGCGGCCATCATCCAGAAGATCGGCGTCACCGAGCGGCGCAGATTGTCCACCATCTTCCAGCGCGACAGCGCAGGCACATTTGAGCGCGGGCCGAGGATGAATCCCAGAAGCTGCCAGTCGCCGCGTGCCCAGCGATGGTGGCGCGACGCGTCGACCGAATAGCGGGTGGGATAGTCCTCGACCAGTTCGACGTCGGTGACCAAAGCCGAGCGCGCCAGCGCCCCTTCGAGCAGATCGTGGCTGAGGATGGTGTTTTCCTCGATGCGGCCCTTCAGTGCCGCCTCGAAGGCGTCGACATGGTAGAGACCCTTGCCGGTGAAGGAACCGTCGCCGAAGATGTCCTGGTAGAGATCCGACACGGCAAAGACGTACGGATCGAGCCCGCGATTGGCGGAAAAGACACGCTGAAAGAACGACGCCTCGTCGCCACTGGTCAGCGACGCGGTGATGCGCGGCTGCAGGATGGAATAGCCTGCGATGACCTCGCGCCGGGCCACGTCGAAATGCGGACGGTTGAGCGGGTGGCAAAGCTTGCCGGCCAGCGCAGCGACGGCGTCGCGGGTGGTGCGGGTGTCGGCGTCCAGCGTCATCACGTGGACGACGCTCTCCGGCAATGGCACTTCCAGCGGCAGGAAGGTGGTGTCGCTGTCGCCGCGCAGCAGAAGGTTCAATTCGTGCAGCTTGCCGCGCTTGCGCTCCCAGCCCATCCAGACGCCTTGCGACGCGTTGTAGAGCCGGCGCCGATGCAGCAGATAAAAGCGCGGCGCGCCTTCCGAGGGATAGCGGGCGTTCAGCCTGGCGATTTCGGCGCGGGCGAATTCGAGGATTTCGACATCCGCCGTATCGATTTCGGTCTTCGAGTCCGGCCAGTCGGAAAGCAGCGCGAAATAGACCTCACCCGCCGTGTTGGCGAGGTGATGCACCTCGATGTTGCGGATGTTCTCCTCGACATCGTCGCGCGAGCCGATCAGCGACGGCACCACCACCAGCGTGCGCGCCTCGGCCGGCACACCGTGCCTGAAATCATAGCCGATGAGACGCGTCGGCTTCAAAAACAGCGAGACGACGGTGTTGAAGAATGCGAGCGCACCTTCGCTGGCTGGCACCGCGAATAGGGCCAGCATCAGGACGATCGACGGCACCGACAGGCCGAGATTGGCAAGCGCATTGCCGGAAACGACCAGAAGCAGGACCGTCAGCGCAAACACCGGCACGACGATGCCCAGCCATCCGGTCTTGCGGAACGTCCGGGTGATCGTCTTGCCGATGGTCGGCCGGTAGCCGATCGACCGCTCGAGCTCCATCCGGCGCGGGCCGACCAGAAAGAAGCCGATGTCGGTGTGAGCGATCGGACCGGTTTCGGAGCCCGGTGCATCGGCAGCATGGCCGGCGAGTTCTATCGCCCTTTCGGCAACGCGAAATTCGGAGAGATCGGAACGGCGTGCCAACTCCTCGATCGCAGTCCGGTACTGGTCGCGCGAAAAGAAATCGAGCGCCGCGAAATCGGTGCGTTCGCGCAGCAAGGTGTCGATGCGGCTGACGCCCTCGAACCACACCGTCCAGTCGATGTCGTTGATGAGGCGCAGGCCGCGGATGATGTTGCCAGTGGTCACGTTGCCGCTGGACAGCGTGTGGTGCTCGCTGAGGATGATCTCCTCGGCGTCGGAGCCGGTCCTTTCCAGCTCGCCCTCCAGCCATTCCAGCGCCCTGCCGGCATTTTGCGAGCCGTCACGCAGCCGGTAGAGCAACTGGGTGGCGAAGGTGGTGTCCTGCGCATGGGCGCTGTAGTGGGAAAGTATCGCCTGCCGGTCGGCGCTGTCGTCCGTCGCCAGCACACGGTCGGCGACCTCGTTGGCGATCTGGCGCAGTTCCCGCGTGCGATTGACGCGGACCGCGATGCGGCGAAGGTTCTCGATCAGGACGAAGCGCAGCAGCGACGGCAGCGCCCATAATTCGCCGATCTTCAGCGGCTCGACGGACTGGAAGCCTTCAACGATCGCCCTGAACATGGCCGACGAGACGGAACTGTCGGAATGCGCCACATAGGTCCATGCGACCGCCAGCGCGCGCGGCACGCTGGATCCGTCGGACAGTTTCAGCGTCGGCAACTGACGGTAGAAGCGGCGCGGCAGGTCGCGCTTGACCTGAAAAATGGTCTCCTCGACCAGGTAATTGTTGTCGAGCAGCCACTGCGCCGCCGGCGTGATCGTTTCGCCCCTCGCCTGGGCAGCGTTGGTGGAACGGTAAACATCGAGAATCTTCCTGGCGCTGTCGCGGATGCGCGCCTGAAAGTCGAAAGGTGTCAGACCGAACAAATCCTTGGCATCGCCATTGGCAAGGGCTGCGCCCAATGCGCGCAGCCGATCTTCCGGCAGGAAATTGGAGCGGATCGGCTCGTCGGTGACAGCCGGGAAGCTGGCGCTCGTCTTTTCGATTTGTGCGAGATTGGTCTGGATATTCATCTAAGGTTCCGTGTTGGGGACGCGGTGCGGCGTCACCGCCACGGCAATGTCCCTAAAACCGGTCCAAATGCAATTGGTTGCATCGCAACACTTGGCCGAATGTTTGTTTCCGCACCACGACAAGGTGTCGTCTTTCGACAAGTTCCAGGCGAGCGCTCCGAGCATCGTTTCGGCTTCTGATCGGCGGAAGATTCAGGCTTTTTCGTGATGCAGCGACCAGCTTACGCGATATTTGGCCGGCATCGCGATCATGTTTGGAAACAGGCGTTAATCGTTGCCGGCAATGCGGTCGATGCGGATCACGAACAGCATCGCCGGCCGGACGGGATGCAGGCGCAGTTCAGGTGCTTGCGGCCCGAGCAACAGCGCATCGAGCGGCCCCAGTTGCACGGACGCTGCGCCGGCCACCCTGAGCTCGCCGTCGACGCACAGGATGAGCGCCGCATCGGCGTCGGCCCGGATCTCCGTCGGAGCCGAAATCAGCAGGCGCTCGACCGTGTGGGCCGCCCGGGCGCGGCGCGTCATGACGTTGAGGTCGGTGATCGGACCGGCGATCAGCGTCGCTTGCGTCGGCACATCGGCTGGAAAGGCAAGCGGTGCGGAAGCCCGGGTGATTTCGACCGGCGGCCGGCCGGCGATGTCGAGGACCATGCCCTCGCCTTCCAGCAAGGCCAAGGTCCGGTCGACGCCGGCGAAGCCGGAGAACGGCCCGCTGCTCTCGACGCGCGCCATCGAGACGCGCCAGTCGAAATCGTCGAGCCCGGCACCTGGCGGCGAGACGGCAATCTCCGTCGTCACCCCGCCACCGTTCTTCCACGGCATCGAGCGGTATTCCGGAGCCCGAAGGATGCGCAAGGCGCGGCTCAGCCCAATATGCCGGGCAGGTTGAGCTGGTTCTCCCGGGCGCACTCGATCGCGATGTCATAGCCGGCATCGGCGTGGCGCATGACGCCGGTCGCCGGATCGTTCCACAGAACCCGCTCCAGGCGCTTGGCCGCCTCGGGTGTGCCGTCGGCGACGATGACCATGCCGGCATGCTGCGAAAAGCCCATGCCGACGCCGCCGCCATGGTGCAGCGACACCCAGGTGGCGCCGGACGCCGTGTTGAGCAAGGCATTGAGCAACGGCCAGTCGGAGACGGCATCGGAGCCGTCCTTCATCGCCTCCGTCTCGCGGTTCGGCGAGGCGACCGAGCCGGAATCGAGGTGATCGCGGCCGATGACCACCGGCGCCTTCAGTTCGCCCCTGGCGACCATCTCGTTGAAGGCGAGGCCGAGCCGGTGGCGATCGCCAAGCCCAACCCAGCAGATGCGCGCCGGCAGTCCCTGGAAGGCGATACGCTCGCGTGCCATGTCGAGCCAGTTGTGCAGATGGGTGTTGCCGGGCGTGAGTTCGCGCACCTTGGCATCGGTCCTGTAGATATCCTCGGGATCGCCGGAAAGTGCTGCCCAGCGGAACGGGCCGATGCCGCGGCAAAACAGCGGACGGATATAGGCCGGCACGAAACCCGGAAAGGCAAAGGCATTCTCGAACCCCTCCTCCTTTGCCACCTGGCGGATGTTGTTGCCGTAATCGAGCGTCGGCACGCCGGCGTTCCAGAACGCCACCATCGCCTCGACATGCTCGCGCATCGACGCGCGCGCCGCCTTCTCGACCGCCTTCGGGTCGCTGGTGCGCTTCTCGCGCCACTCGGCCAGCGACCAGCCCTTGGGCAGATAGCCGTTGAGCGGGTCATGCGCCGAGGTCTGGTCGGTGACGATGTCGGGGCGCACGCCGCGTCGCACCAGTTCCGGCACGATATCGGCGGTGTTGCCGACCAGGCCGACCGATTTCGCCTCACCGGCTTTGGTCCAGCGCTCGATCTTTTCCAGAGCCTCGTCGAGCGTGTCGGCGCGCTCGTCGACATAGCGGGTGCGCAGCCGGAAATCGATGCGGTCGGGATCGCATTCGACCGCCAGGCAGCAGGCGCCGGCCATGACCGCGGCGAGCGGCTGGGCGCCGCCCATGCCGCCGAGACCGCCGGTCAGGATCCATTTGCCCCTGAGATTGCCGCCATAATGCTGGCGGCCGGCCTCGACGAAGGTCTCGTAGGTGCCCTGCACGATGCCTTGCGTGCCGATGTAGATCCATGAGCCGGCCGTCATCTGGCCGTACATCATCAGGCCCTTTCTATCGAGCTCGTTGAACTTCTCCCATGTCGCCCAGTGCGGCACGAGGTTCGAATTGGCGATCAGCACGCGCGGCGCGTCCGGATGGGTGCGGAACACGCCGACCGGCTTGCCGGATTGCACCAGCAGCGTCTCGTCGTCGCCGAGCGTCGTCAGCGAGGCAACGATGCGGTCGAAATCGTTCCAGGTGCGCGCCGCCCGGCCGATACCGCCATAGACGACCAGCTCGTTGGGGTTTTCGGCAACGTCCGGGTCGAGATTGTTCATCAGCATGCGCAACGGCGCTTCGGTCAGCCAGGTGCGGGCGGTGAGCTCGCTGCCACGCGGGCTGCGCACTTCACGGATGTTGTGGCGAGGATCGGTCATGATTGTCCCTTTCGAATGAGGTGCACCGCATCAGCGCTGGGCCCACGCGATCGCGGTTTCCAGGATCTTTCTCAGCGTAACGCGGATCGGCGCCGCGAATTCGGCGTCGTAAGGCACCGGCCAATTGCCGGGCATGCCCTTGCCTTCGGGCTCGCGCAGATAGCCGCGGTTGGAGAGCTCCATCTGCAGCGCGTGGACGCCGGCTTGCGGCTGGCCGAAATGGCGCGTGATCCAGCCGCCCTTGAAGCGGCCGTTGACGACGAAGCTCTCGCCGGTTTCGGTGAGGATTTGCGTGACGTTCTCCTGCAGCGTTGGATCGGCGCTCTTGCCGTCATTGGTGCCGAGATTGAAGACCGGCAATTTGCCTTCGAAAAGACGCGGCAGCACCGAGCGGATCGAATGGCAGTCGTAGACGACGATCTTCCCCTGCAAAGCGCGCAGCCTGTCGATCTCCGCCTGCAGCGCGGCATGATAGGGTACGAAGAATTTTTCGCGGCGTTCGTCGATCTCCGACGGTCCCGGCTCTTCGCCCTCACGGTAGAGCGGATCGCCGTCAAAGGTCTCGGTCGGGCAGAGCCCGGTCGTCGTCTGGCCGGGATAGAGCGAAACGCCCGACGGATCGCGGTTGACGTCGATGACGGTGCGCGAAATCGCCGTATGCACCACCGTCGCACCAAGGCTCTTGGCAAAGTCATAGAGCTTGTCGATCCACCAGTCACAGTCGCGGCGCCCGAGCCAGGGCGAGACCAGTCGGCTGTCGAGGCCGGCGAGGTCGATGCCGGTATGCGGGATCGAAACCAGCAAGGGTGCTGTGCCACGCTTCACAGTGAGCCAGGAGGGTGAGGTCATCGGAAGTCTCCGCGCGACAGAACGCGACCTTGCAATTGTCCGTGAACACCGACCTCGCTTTTTGCCGGCCGTGTCGTATTTTGTTCTTGCTTTGTGCCGGCAGCTATGCTACTAATTTCGGTATGGTGCTGATTCGGCCCCACGACCCGCCTTCGAGGCGGGTTTTTTGTTCCTGACCTTGAAAGTTTCGGTGTTGCCGGGCTGAGGTTGGCGGGACAGCGCCCCCCTCTGTCCTGCCGGACATCTCCCCCTCTAGTGGGGAGATTGGCGGTCACGACTGCTTTCGCCAATCTCCAACGTTGCAGTAATGAACGCAGGACCGCAGCTGCCAATCTCCCCCCTGGAGGGGGAGATGTCCGGCAGGACAGAGGGGGGCGCGACGGAACACGACCCGTGCCGGCGTAACGCAGCGACGACGGCTTCACGACGTCACCCCCGGCAGCCTTACCGCGCTTGCCGCTTCCACCGCCGCGCCGTTGCGTACCATGGCGATGGCCTTCTCCATGTCGGGGTGGAAGTGCCGGTCGTTGTCGAGATGCGGCACCTCTGCCCTGACCAGCCGGCGCACCGCCTCCAGTGCCGCGCTCGAGGCCAGTGGCGCATGGAAATCGCAGCCCTGCGCGGCGGCCAGCAATTCGATGCCGATGACGGCCGTCGCATTCTCGACCATGCCGATGAGCCGGCGCGCGCCATGCGCCGCCATCGAAACGTGGTCTTCCTGGTTGGCCGAGGTCGGGATCGAATCGACGCTGGCCGGATAGGCCTTTTGCTTGTTTTCAGAAACCAGTGCCGCGGCCGTCACCTGAGGGATCATGAAACCGGAATTCAGACCCGGCTTGGGTGTCAGAAAGGCCGGCATGCCGGACAGCGCCGGGTCGACCAGCATGGCGATGCGCCTTTCCGACAACGAGCCGATCTCGCAGACGGCAAGCGCGATCATGTCGGCGGCGAAGGCGACCGGCTCGGCGTGGAAATTGCCGCCCGAAAGTGCTGAGTCATCCTCGGCAAAGATCAGAGGATTGTCGGTGACGCCGTTGGCCTCGGTGGCGAGCGTGTCGGCGGCCTTGCGGAGCACGTCGAGCGCTGCGCCCATTACCTGCGGCTGGCAGCGCAGGCAGTAGGGATCCTGCACGCGCTCGTCGCCGACGCGGTGCGATTCACGGATGGCGCTGCCGGCCATCAAATTGCGCAACGCCTCGGCCGTCTCGATCTGGCCGCGATGTTTCCGGAGCAGATGGATACGGGGGTCGAACGGCGCGTCCGAACCCTTGGCGGCATCGGTCGACAGCGCGCCGGCGACCAGTGCCGACTGGTAGAGCACTTCCGCCTCGAACAAAGCCGCCAGCGCATAGGCGGTCGAAAACTGGGTGCCGTTGAGCAGCGCCAGGCCTTCCTTGGCGCCCAATATCACCGGCTCCAGGCCGTGCGAAACGAAGGCGACCTTGGCGGGAAAGCGGCCATGCGGGGTAAAGCATTCGCCGACGCCGATCATCACCGCGGTCATGTGCGACAGCGGCGCAAGGTCGCCGGAAGCGCCGACCGAGCCTTGCGCCGGCACCACGGGGATAACGTCGTTGGCCAGCATCGCCTCGAGCAGTTCGATGGTCCGCGGCCGCACGCCGGAGGCGCCCTGGGCCAGGCTGGCCAGCTTCAGCGCCATCATCAGCCGGCAAATTGCGACGGGCATCGGCTCGCCGACGCCGGCGGCATGCGACAGCACGATGTTTCGTTGCAACGTTTCCAGATCGGCGGCGGGGATGCGGACGCTGGCCAGCTTGCCGAAGCCGGTATTGATGCCATAGACCGGCTCGCCCTTGGCAACGATCCTGGCGACGGCCTCGGCGCTGGCCTTGATCTTCGGCCGGCAGGCATCGTCGAGCCTCAGTGCGGCGCCGCGATAGATGGCGCGCCAATCGGCCAGCGTGGCATTGCCTGGCCTTAGCTTGAGTTCGGTCATTGTCCCCTCCAGATGCGGGCATGCAGCGGGTTGAAGCCCATGCGGTAGACGAGTTCGGCCGGGCGCTCGACGTTCCAGATCGCCAGATCGGCGGATTTTCCGGCCTCCAGCGTGCCGGTCTGTCCAAGCAGCCCGAGCGCGCGGGCAGCCTCGCGGGTGACGCCGGCAAGGCATTCATCGACGGTCAGGCCGAACAACGTCGCGGCCATGTTCATGGTCAGCAGCAGCGAGGTCAGCGGCGACGTGCCGGGATTGTTGTCGGTGGCAACGGCCATCCTGACGCCATGCTGGCGAAACAGGGCGATCGGCGGCTTCTTGGTCTCGCGGATGAAGTAGTAGGCGCCGGGCAAGATGGTCGCCACGGTTCCGGCCTTCGCCATCGCCGCCGCACCGGCCTCGTCGGTATATTCGAGATGGTCGGCCGATAACGCATCATAGCGCGCCGCAAGTTCGGCGCCGTGCAGATTGGACAGCTGGTCCGCATGAAGCTTGACCGGCAGGCCGGCCGCCTTGGCCGCATCGAACACGCGGGCGATCTGCTCCGGCCAAAAGGCGATGCCTTCGCAAAAACCATCGACGGCATTGGCCAGGCCCTCGGCAGCGACGGCCGGCAAAATCTGCTTTGCAACAAGATCGATAAAGGCGTCCTTGTCACCTTTTGCTTCGGGCGGCAGCGCATGAGCGCCTAGGAAAGTGGTCCTGACCGTCACCGGCCGCTCATCGCCCAGCCGTCGCGCGGCGCGCAGCGACTTCTTCTCGTTTTCGAGGTCGAGGCCGTAGCCGGATTTGATCTCGACGGTGGTGACGCCTTCGGCAATCAGCGCATCGAGGCGCGGCAACGACTGGGCGACCAGTTCGTCCTCGTTCGCCGCGCGCAATGCCTTGACCGAGGAAACGATGCCGCCGCCGGCCTTGGCAACCTCCTCATAGCTGGCGCCGGCCAGCCGCATCTCGAATTCATTGGCACGGTTGCCGGCATGGACCAGATGGGTGTGGCAGTCGATCAGGCCGGGCGTGATCCAGCGGCCTTCGCAGTCGGTCGCCTCGGCGTCTTTACCAAGTGCTCTGGGGCGGAGTGCTGCCGGCATGTCGGCTTCCGGCCCGGCATAGACGATCCGGCCGTTGCGCACGGCGATTGCACCGTGCTCGACGACGCCTAACCCGGCGCTGCTTTCGGCCATGGTCGCGAGGCGCGCATTGCGCCAGAGGCGAACCTCCCCTGCCCGGCTTTTGCTCTCTGCAGCCATCATCTTTTCCGTTTCAATCGGTGATGATTATGTATATACATATCAAAAGGCACTGCAAGCGCTATCATCGCATGGCAGGCCGGGATTTGGAGAAAAACGTGACGGCAATCTTTGCGGAACAGGCACTTCTGCCCGACGGCTGGCACAGTAATGTGCGGATCGTCATCTCCGACGGCAGGATCGCCACGGTCGAGGCGAATACCTCGCTCCTGCCTGGCGACGAGCGCCATGCCATCCTTTTGTCCGGCATGCCGAACCTGCACAGCCACGCCTTCCAGCGCGGCATGGCCGGCCTTGCCGAATTGCGCGGGCCCTCCGCCGACAGTTTCTGGAGCTGGCGCGAGGTGATGTACCGTTTCGCGCTGTCGATGACGCCGGACCAGGTCGAGGCGGTCGCGGCCCAGCTCTATGTCGAGATGCTGGAGGCCGGGTTCTCGCGCGTCGGCGAGTTTCACTATTTACACCACGACCGTGACGGCCGGCCCTATGCCAATATTGCCGAGATGGCGGAGCGCACCGTTGCTGCAGCCGCCGAGACAGGCATCGAGCTGACTTTGCTGCCCGTGTTCTACGCGCATTCCTCTTTCGGCGGCGCTGCGCCAAATGAAGGCCAGCGGCGGTTCATCAACTATGTGAATCAGTTCTCGCGACTTGTTGAGAAAAGCCGCGAATCCATTCGCGCGCTGAATCAAGGCGTCGTCGGCGTCGCCCCGCACAGCCTGCGCGCCGTGACGCCGGGGGAACTGGAGATCATCACGGCGATGGCGCCGGAGGGGCCGATCCACATCCATATCGCCGAGCAGATGAAGGAGGTCGAGGATTGTCTTGCCTGGTCCGGGGCGCGGCCGGTCGAATGGCTGCTTGCCAACGCCAACGTCGACCAGCGCTGGTGCCTGATCCACGCTACCCACATGACCGAAGCCGAGACGATCCAGATGGCGAAAAGCGGCGCCGTTGCCGGCCTCTGCCCGATCACTGAGGCCAATCTCGGCGACGGCACCTTTGCCGCGCCGCTGTTCATGCAGCATGGCGGCCGCTTTGGCATCGGCTCGGATTCAAACGTACTGATCGGCCTGCCGGACGAGTTGCGGCAACTCGAATATTCGCAACGCCTCGCCCACCGCGCCCGCAATGTTCTGGCGGTGGCCGGCGGCTCGACCGGTCGCGCGTTGTTCGATGCTGCGCTCGATGGTGGCAGTGCCGCGCTGGGCGCCGGCGCTTCGCAGATCGCCGCAGGTGCCTCGGCCGATTTCGTCTCGCTCGACGGCAAGCATCCATCGCTGGCCGGCAAGACGGGCGATGCAATCCTTGACGCCTGGATTTTTGCCAACGGCACCAAGGTCGATTGCGTCTGGGTGCATGGCAGGAAACTGGTCAGCGACGGCATGCATGCGAAGCGCGATGCCATTGCCGAGCGGTTCCGCAAGGTCATGACGGCGCTTTCGGCATGAGCATGATCGGGATAATAAGCGCGGATTCTGGAAGCGCGGATGGCGGCGAGGTTCTTTCGCTGCACCAGCGCATCCTGTCGGACATCAGCGAACGGATCCTGTCCGGTGCCTGGGCGCCCGGCCACCGCATTCCGTTCGAGCATGAACTGACGGCCGAATACAATTGTTCGCGCATGACGGTGAACAAGGCGCTGTCACAACTGGCCAAGGCCGGGCTGATCGAGCGCCGGCGTCGCTCCGGCAGTTTTGTCCGCCGGCCGCAGTCGCAGGCGGCCGTTCTCGAAATCCACGACATCCGGATTGAGGTCGAGGCGCTTGGCCTGCCCTACCGCTATGAGCGCATGGCGCGAAGCAGAAGGCGCAGCAGCGCCGACGACCGCGCCCTGCTGGAACTCGACGTCGCCGGGCCGGTGCTGGTGCTGGAATGCCGGCATTTCGCCGGCAACCGGCCGTTCGCCCACGAGCAGCGGCTGATCAACCTGTCTGCCGTGCCGGAGGCCGCCGAAGAGGCGTTTTTCGACACCGCGCCCGGTCCGTGGCTGATCGGGCGCGTCCCGTGGAGTGCCGCCGAGCATCGCATCCGCGCCGTTGCCGCCGAAAGGTCTATCGCCGCGGCGCTCGACATCGAGACCGGCGCGCCGTGCCTGGTGATCGAGCGGCGGACATGGAGCGCCGAGCACCCGGTCACCCACGTCCGGTTCACCTACGCGGCAGAGAACCACACGCTGGTGGCGCGGTTCACGCCGTCGCAGGGGTGAGCTCCTAACCCTCCCCCTTGAGGGGAGGGTCGCGGAGCAAATTGCCGCACGGCGGCATTTTGTGACGCGGGGTGGGGTCGGAGCAACCTCGCCGACCCCACCCCGTCTCGCAGTCTCCGCTTCGCTTCGACTACTCGCCGACCCTCCCCTCGAGGGGGAGGGTTAGAGCCGCCGCATTCTCAAATCGCCGCAGTAACAATAATCTCGACCAGATATTCCGGTCCGGCAAGCTTGGCTTCGCCGGTGGCGCGGGCCGGCGTGTTGCCCTGTGGTACCCACTTGTCCCACTCCGCGTTCATCTCGGCGAAGGTGCTCATGTCGGCCAGCCAGATGATCGCCTGCAGGATCTTGGTCTTGTCGGTGCCGGCCTTGGCCAGCAATTCGTCGATCGCCGCTAGAATGTCCCTGGTCTGGGCGCCGACGTTTCCGCCCGGCTTGCCGACCTGACCGGCCAGATAGACGGTGTTGCCGTGGATGACGATCTGGCTCATGCGCGGGCCTACATCGATACGACGAATGCTCATTGGATATTCCTTCTCCTCTTGTCAGCTGCGCCTGTTTAGGGGCCGGGTTCGCCGGGAGCAAGGTCGCTCGAGCGGAACTTCTTGAGCCAAGCCAAAGCACACAACATGACGGCCGGCCGCAATTCCGCCCGATTGGCTTGTTGACTAATGTAATAACATCACATATCGAATCCGCCCCTGCAGCACAGATCGTCGCCCCATGGATCGTCACATGAGCCAAACCTGCCTGACCTTCCGCGACCTGACGCTGGGCTACAACAGCCATCCGGCGATCCACCACCTCGATGGTACGATCCGCAAGGGATCGTTGACAGCGGTCGTCGGCGCCAACGGCTCCGGCAAGTCGACGCTGATGAAGGGCATTGTCGGCGTCCTGAAGCCGATGGCCGGTGCGGTGATCCGGGCGCCGGGCGTGCGCGCCGCCTACCTGCCGCAGCAGTCCGAGCTCGACCGCTCCTTTCCGGCCCGGGTCGTCGACCTGGTTTCGCTGGGCCTGTGGCCGCGGCGCGGCATGCTCGGCCGTTATACAAGAGAAGACCGCGACTCGGTCGGCGAGGCGCTGATGGCCGTCGGCCTCGGCGGTTTCGAGAAGCGCCCGATCGACACACTCTCAGGCGGCCAGCTGCAGCGCACCCTGTTTGCCCGCGTGCTGTTGCAGGATGCCGAGCTCATCCTGCTCGACGAGCCGTTCAACGCGGTCGACAGCAAGACCGTCGGCGACCTGATCGCGCTGATCAAGCGCTGGCACGGCGAGGAACGCACGATCATGGTCGTCGTTCACGATCTCGATCTGGTGCGGCAGAATTTCCCCGAAACGCTGCTGCTGGCGCGCCAGCCGGTCGCCTGGGGAGAGACCAGGGAGACGCTGCGGCCGGAGAATCTGTTGCGCGCGCGCCGCTTCCACGAAGCCTGGGAAGACAACGCGCCATGGTGTGAGCCCGGCGAGCATGATCACAGTGGGCACGAGCACGGCAGCCACGAGCACAGCCATGACCATCATCACGGCTCCGGGCCGAGGGCGGCATGATGGACGTGCTTTATGGTCTTTTCGTCGCCCCGTTTGCCGACTACGCCTTCATGCAGCGGGCGCTCGCCGGTTCGATGATGTTGTCGCTCGGCGCCTGCCCGGTCGGCGTGTTCCTGATGCTGCGGCGCATGAGCCTGTCCGGCGACGCCATGGCCCATGCCATCCTGCCGGGTGCCGCCGCCGGATTCCTGTTTTATGGCCTGGAAATCCTGCCGATGACCATCGGCGGACTGATCGCCGGCATCATCGTGGCGCTCGGCGCCGGCGCCGTCTCGCGCTTCACCATCCAGCGCGAGGACGCCTCGATGGCGGCCTTCTATCTGATTTCGCTGGCGATCGGCGTGCTTATGGTGTCGATCCGCGGCTCCAGCGTCGATCTCATGCATGTGCTTTTCGGCACCGTGCTGGCACTCAACAACGAGGCGTTGACGCTGATCGGCGGCATCGTCGTGGTGACGCTGGTCAGTCTCGCCATCTTCTGGCGAGCGCTGGTCGCCGAATGCCTCGACCCCTTGTTCCTGCGCTCGGTCAGCCGGATGGGCAGCCCGGTGCATTTCATCTTCCTCGGCCTCGTCGTGCTCAACCTCGTCGGCGGCTTCCAGGCGCTCGGCACCTTGCTGTCGGTCGGGCTGATGATGCTGCCGGCAGCGGCGGCCCGCTTCTGGACCTCACGCGTCGAGCCGATGTGCGTGCTGGCCACAGTGATCGGCTTTGCCTCCTGCATTGCCGGGCTGCTGTTGTCCTACCATGCGTCATTGCCCTCCGGCCCGGCCATCATCCTGTCCGCCGGCGTCGTCTATTTCGCCTCGATCCTGTTCGGCACGCGCGGCATCCTGCGCGCCCGTATCGTCCATCACCGCCACAGAACCGCCTGATCCCAACAAGGAGAACCTGTCCATGCTGAAATCGATCCGCGCCTCCTTGGCCGTGAGCGTTATAACATTAACCGCCCTTGGCTCATCTTCGGCCTTTGCTGAGCCGTTGAAAGTCGTCGCCAGCTTCACCATCATCGCCGATTTCGCCAAGAATGTCGGCGGCGACCGGATCGATCTGACCACCGTCGTCGGGCCGGACGGCGACGCCCACGTCTACGAGCCGAGCCCCGCCGATGCGGTGGCGATGGCCAAGGCCGACATCGTGCTGGTCAACGGCCTGCATTTCGAAGGTTTTCTGCAGCGCCTGGTCGACGCCAGCGCCACCAAGGCTTCGATTGCCGTGCTGACCAAGGGGGTCACGCCGATCAATTTCAAACCCGAATTCGCCGAGGCCGATGCCGCCGAAGGCGCGGAAACCGATGGCGGCAAGACGGTCACCGATCCGCATGCCTTCCAGTCGATCGCCAATGCCAAGATCTATGTGAAGAACATCGCCGACGCCTTCTGCACGGCCGACGCTGCCGGTTGCGACAGCTACAAAGCCAATGCAGCCGCCTATACACAAAAGCTCAATGCGCTTGAGGGCGAAGTGCAGGCGGCGATCCAGTCGATCCCGCAAGAGAAGCGCGTCGTCATTACCTCGCATGACGCCTTCGGCTATTTCGAGAAGGCCTACGGCTTGACGTTCCTGGCCCCGGAAGGCGTGTCGACCGAGTCGGAGCCTTCCGCTGCCGACGTCGCCAAGCTGGTCAGCCAGGTGAAGCAGGACAAGGCGGCGGCGATCTTTGTCGAGAACATCACCAACCCGCGGCTGATCGAGCAGATCGCCAGCGAGACCGGCATCAAGGTGGGCGGCACGCTCTATTCCGATGCGCTGTCACAGCCCGACGGCCCGGCCGCGACCTATATCGACCTGATGCACAACAACATCGCCCAGATCAAAGGCGCGATCCTCGGCAGCTGAGCCGACCGATCCGGTTCATCCAGCCGGGCTGGCGCATGATGCGTCTGGCGACATGCGGCGTTAGCCCGGCTGGATTTCTGGCATCGAAATCTCTATCTGCGCGGATGGATTTCTTTTCGCGCGGATTGCCGACCGGGTCAGGGAGTGGCAAGACTGCCGCTAACCAAATTGCGAGGACCCCAGCCATGGAATACCGTCAGATCAGCGAGGACTATTCGGTCTCGGGCCAGATCCAGCCCGAGGATGTCGCCGCCATCAAGGATGCCGGCTTCAAGAGCGTGATTTGCAACCGGCCGGACAACGAGCAACCGGGCCAGCCATCCGCCGACACCGTCAAAGCGGCGGTCGAAGGAGCCGGGCTCGCCTTCCGCTACATCCCGGTGATCAGCGGCCAGATCACGGCCGAGAATGTCGAGGACCAGGCCGAGGCGCTGGATGAGCTTGATGGCCCGGTCTTCGCTTACTGCCGGTCCGGCGCCCGTTGCACCAATCTGTATGGGCTGATCCAGCAGCAGAAGGGGTGACTGGCTAGCCGCCGCGATCCTTCGCACCCCCCTCTGTCCTGCCGGACATCTCCCCCGCAAGTGGGGAGATTGGATGCCGCGTTGGCTTTCGCCAATTTTCAATGTTGCGGAGTGGGGCACGAGGTCAGAGCTGCCGATCTCCCCCCTTGCGGGGGAGATGGCCGGCAGGCCAGAGGGGGGTGCTGTCCCTCCGACATATCGCGCTTAATTCACCCAGCCTAAATCGGCAGCGCGCCGGTTTCCTTTAGCGTCTCCAGCACGATCGCCGTCTTCACATGCTGCACGGATTCGTGCGGCAGCAGCACGCCGTTGACGAACTCCGACAATGATTTGAGATCGGGCGTCACCACCTTCAATATGTAGTCCATCTCGCCGGTCAGCGCGTGCGCTTCCTGCACTTGCGGTAGCCGCGCCACCAATTCGCCGAAACGCCGCGCATTGTCGCGGTTGTGGGTGGCGAGCGTCACCGAAATGACGTTGACCAGGGAAAAGCCGAGCTTGTCGCGGTCGAGCACCGCCCGGTAGCCCTTGATATAACCGTCCTCCTCCAGCCGCTGGCGACGGCGCGAGCATTGCGACGCTGACAGGTTCACCCGTTCCGACAAATCGTTGTTGGTCAGCCGCGCATCGCCCTGCAGCAGAGCCATTATCTTGCGGTCAAACTGGTCGATGCGCGCCTCATCCATGAATTTCGGCTCCGCAATGCACAACTCGCGCATGACCAGAGCATTTCAAGCGTTTGAATGCAAGCAATTTGCACTCGCTCCGCGCTATAATTGCGCTCAGACATGGCCGACGCGGCCAATGCCAGATTTCGGGCCAGATTTCGGAGCAATGCCATGGGTCCCTTCCCGCACGACGCACCGCCCGCCAAGATCAGCAAAACCAATCCCGCCGGTACCGACGGCTTCGAATTCGTCGAATTCGCGCATGCCGAGCCGGAAAAGCTCGCCGAGCTGTTCACCCGCATGGGTTATGTGCAGGTGGCCAAGCACCGCAGCAAGGACATCACCGTCTGGCGGCAGGGCGACATCAACTATGTCGTCAATGCCGAACCCGGCTCGCATGCGATGAAATTCGTCGACAAGCACGGCCCTTGCGCCGCCTCGATGGCGTGGCGCGTGGTCGATGCCAGGCATGCCTTCGATCACGCGGTAGCCAAGGGCGCGACGCCCTATGAAGGCGCCGACAAGACGCTCGACGTGCCGGCGATCGTCGGCATCGGTGGCTCGCTGCTCTATTTCATCGAAACCTACGGCGAGAAGGGCTCGGCTTACGACGCCGAGTTCGACTGGCTGGGCGAGCGCGATCCAAAGCCTGAAGGCGTCGGCTTCTACTATCTCGACCACCTCACCCACAATGTCTATCGCGGCCAAATGGACAAATGGTGGGATTTCTACCGCGACCTGTTCGGCTTCAAGCAGATCCATTTCTTCGACATCGACGGCAAGATCACCGGCCTGGTCAGCCGCGCCATCACCTCGCCCTGCGGCAAGATCCGCATCCCGCTGAACGAGTCCAAGGACGAGACCAGCCAGATCGCCGAATATCTGAAGAAGTACAATGGCGAGGGCATCCAGCACATCGCCGTCGGCACCGACGACATCTATGGCGCCACCGACAGGCTGGCCGCCAACGGCCTGAAGTTCATGCCGGGCCCGCCCGAGACCTATTACGACATGTCTTATGCCCGCGTGAACGGCCATGAAGAGCCGATCGAGCGCATGAAAAAGCACGGTATCCTGATCGACGGCGAAGGCGTGGTCGACGGCGGCACGACCAAGATCCTGCTGCAGATTTTTTCGAGAACCGTGATCGGCCCGATCTTCTTCGAGTTTATCCAGAGGAAGGGCGACGAAGGTTTTGGCGAGGGCAATTTCCGCGCTCTGTTCGAATCGATCGAGCAGGACCAGATCAAGCGCGGCGTGCTGAAGGTGGACGGCAAGGCAGCGTAGCCAGCTCGGCCGAGGTGGCTTGTGGTTTGATCAGTTATGACCTAAATTCTGGTCATAAGAGGTTTGACCATGAATGTTCCGATGGCAAAAGCGAAGGCGCAACTCTCCGAGTTGGTGAAACGTGCCCAGGCCGGCGAAGAGATCCATCTGACGCGGCATGGAGAGGTGGTGGCGACCCTGAGCGCGCCCACCCGGGCTGGCGGGAGCAAAGGCCTTTTTGGGGCCCTGAAAGGCCAAATTCGGATATCGGATGATTTTGATGAACTCGGTCCCGAATGGGACGAGTACATTAAATGAGCCGCCAATATCTGGTGGATACTCACATTCTGCTTTGGGTACTCAACGCGGATTCACGCCTTTCGGATCACCATCGCGAGATCTTTCTTGCGGGCGAGGATGTGGTCGTCAGCGTCGTCTCGGTAGCAGAGATCGCCATTAAGAAATCGCTCGGCAAAGTCACGCTCACAGGCAACATCGTGGAAATCCTGCGATCGAACGGCATTCCGATCCTCAGTGTGAATGAACTACACGCAGCGAGGCTTGAGCATCTGCCGTTCCATCATCGCGATCCCTTCGACCGTCTGCTCATCGCACAGGCTCAAATTGAAGGTCTGACGGTGATCACTGCGGATCGACATTTCTCAGCCTACGACGTCGCGTTGGTCTGATCATCCAGCTCCAGCCGCTCGACTTCGGCTTTCCTCAACTTCACATCGTAATCGAGGAAGAACTCGTCGAGTTGCGGCGGTGTCACCGAGGTGCCGGACAGCATCGCGTGCACCTGGCCGCGATGATGGATGTCGTGGATGAAGAGATGGGCGAGCAAATCGCCGATCCGTTCCGGTATCATGCCGTTCTCGCGCCGGTCGGTGACGACGCGGCGCTCGATATCGTCCGTCGACAGGCGGTCGCAAAAAGCGATCAGCCGCCGGTCGGCCTCCGCCCGCGCGCCAAAGAGCGCGTCCGCTTCGTCGAAGAGCAAGAACTCATCGTAAGCCGCGGCGCCGAGGCCGCCCTCTTCGAGAAAATCGAGATAGAGATAATCGACGGCCAGGATGTGATTGAGCGTTGCCTTGATCGAGGGAAAGAAGCTTATCCTTTCAGCCTCGAATTCGCCGGGCTCAAGCTGCAGCACGGCACGATAGAGCCGGTCGTTGGACCACAGATTGTTAGCTGCCATGCGGCGGAAATGGCTCAGCAGGTCCATGACTTCACGGCGCGATCCGGAACAGCGACACACCCGCCCATAGAAGCGCAAACCCAGCCAAAACAATCAGCAGCAGCCCGATCATGCGCCGCCGCATGGCTTGCGTTTCCTGGTCCAGCGCGACATTCGTGTTGGTGACGGTGTGAAACATCATCGCTTTGCGCGGAAAGCCGCTGCGGTTGGTCAGGCCGGGCGAGCGCGCCTCGATGCGATAGCTCAGCCGGATCGCCAGGATGAAGATCGCCAGCATGGCAAGGGCCCAGACACCGTACAGCAGATAGAATGTCTCGCCCGTCATTCTCTTGCCCCCTCGTATTTCTCGACCTTCTGCTCGATGGCGCCGAAAATCGACTGTCCGGCCTTGTTTTTCATTTCGATGCGCACCGTGTCGCCAAAGCGCAGGAACGGCGTTTTCGGCGCGCCGGCTTCGATGGTCTCGATCATGCGCAATTCGGCGATGCAGGAATAGCCGGCGCCGCCTGCAGGGACAGGTTTTCCGGGCTCGCCGCCGAGCTTGTTGGAAACGGTGCCCGAGCCGATGATCGTGCCGGCGGCAAGTGGTCGTGTCCTGGCGGCGTGCGCAATCAGCGCCGGAAAATCGAAGGTCATGTCGATGCCGGCATTCGCCCGGCCAAACGGCTTGCCGTTGAGGTCGACCAGCAGCGGCAGGCTGACCTTGCCGCCATCCCAGGCATCGCCCAGCTCATCGGGCGTCACCGCAACCGGCGAAAAGGCCGATGAGGGTTTCGACTGGAAGAAGCCGAACCCCTTGGCGAGTTCAGGTCCGGTCAGGCCGCGCAGCGTCACGTCGTTGACCAGCATGACCAGCCGGATCGCTGCCCGCGCCTCATCGAGGCCTGTACCCATCGGCACGTCGTCGACAATGACAGCGACCTCGCCCTCCATGTCGATGCCAAGGGTCTCGTCGGTCATGCGGATCGGGTCGCGCGGCCGGAGGAAGCAGTCCGAGCCGCCCTGGTAGATCAGCGGATCGGTCCAGAAGCTTGCCGGCATCTCGGCGCCGCGCGCCTTCCGCACCAGCTCGACATGGTTCACATAGGCCGAGCCATCGGCCCATTGATAGGCACGCGGCAGCGGCGAATGGGCGTCATGCTCGTGAAAGCGGGCAGACGGCACCGCATTGTTCTCCAGCGATTCGGCCATGGCAGCGAGGTGCGGCGCGATGCGACGCCAGTCGTCGAGCGCGGCCTGCAGCGTCCGCACCAGGAACGACGCATCGGTAAATCGCGTCAGGTCGCGCGATACGACGACGAGCTTTCCGTCGCGCGTCCCGTCCTTCAATGTGGCAAGCTTCATGCTTCCTCCCAAGGCGTTTATTCGTAATATTTGCCGGCATAGATAATTCTGGCTGCGGCTCTCCAGGGATTTTCATTTGCCAGCAATGCCAGGTCGCCGCGCCGACTACCATCGGTCCAGGTGACGCCCAAGCGACAGCCGATTCAAGAAAAGTGGCTAACGAATTGTTTTCCCAGCCATTCCAGCTGATGTCAGGTCCTGCCGACCGCAATGCCTCCTTGCGGTCGGCGTCCTCACGGTCGTTTCGCAGCGCATCGAGGAACCGGACGAAAGACGGCAAGTCTTCCACCCTATCGAGAAACAAGGAGAGCTGCACCCAGGATGTCTCCTCGGATTTCTGCACCTCTTCCCAAAGCTTGTCGTTGGTCACGTCTCACTCCCAAGCCCCACAACAAGGCCGTCGCGGGCGATCGTCAAGTCGCCGGCCCATGTTTTCCTGACGGCGGCAATCCAGTCGGCCTCGCCGATCTCGGGATCGTCGGCGGGAATGAGATGGTTGAGGACCAGTCTTTTGACGCCTGCATCGCTGGCGATGCGGCCCGCTTCCTCGGCAAAGCTGTGGCTGGCAAGCAGGTGTTCTCTCAGCCTTGCGCCGTTGCCGGTCTTCGCGACCAGCCGCTCGGTACCCTCTTCCAGCATGGCCTCGTGGACCAGGACGTCGGCGCCCTCGGCGAAATCCGCCAATGGCGGAAAGAACGCCGTATCCGACGAAAAGACGACGCCTTGCCCCGCATGATCGAAGCGCAGCGCAAAGCAGTCCGTCACTGGCGGGTGGTCGACGCGCAAGGCCGATATTTTGAGACCGCGCTCTTCGGCCACTTGGCCTTCAGCAAACTCGACGATCGACACCAGGTCGCGGAGATCCGGCCTGCCTTCATCGGCGATGCGGATCTCGATGTCGAATTCCATTGCCTGGCAAAAGCGCTGCCAATAATGGCCGATGCCGGGCGGGCCGAACAAAGTGACGGGCGCCGCCAGGCCGGCCGTCCAGGCGGTGTGGATGAGAGGTCCGAGTTCCAGCACATGGTCGGAGTGCAAATGCGTGATGAAGATCAGGTCGAGCGCCTTCAGACTGACGCCGGCGTCGGTCAACCCGCGCGTTACGCCCAGCCCGCAATCGACGACGAGGGTGCGGCCGCCAATCTCCAGCAGCGACGAACTCGGCCACGGTCCGCCCGGCCGGAGCGCCGGGCCACCCTTCGAGCCGAGAAGCACCAGACGATCCGTCATGCGACGGCGCTCAAGACCAGTCGCCCTCGGGCGTGCCGTTGAAGCGTTTCTTCAGATCGGCCCAGCAGTCGATGTAATTGTCCTGCCGGGTTTCGAGCTCGGCGCCATAGCGGGTCACCATCTGCGGAAAGCGTGTCTCGAACATGAAGGCCATGGTGTTGTCGAGCTTGACCGGTTTCAGCTCCGCGCGCGAGGCTTTTTCGAAGCCAGACGCATCGGGTCCGTGAGCCAGCATCATGTTGTGCAGGCTGATGCCGCCGGGCACGAAGCCCTCTTCCTTGGCATCGTACTGGCCGTGGATCAGGCCCATGAACTCGCTCATGATGTTGCGGTGATACCAGGGCGGCCGGAAAGTGTTTTCCGCCACAAGCCAGCGCGGCGGGAAGATGACGAAATCGATATTGGCGGTGCCTTCCTCGCCGCTCGGCGCGGTCAGCACGGTGAAGATCGACGGATCGGGGTGGTCGAACAGGATCGCACCGACCGGCGAAAAGGTCGCAAGATCATATTTGTAGGGCGAATAATTGCCGTGCCACGCCACCACATCCAGCGGCGAATGGTCGATCTCGGTGACATGAAACTGACCACACCATTTCGCGATCAGCCGGCACGGTGTCTCCTTGTCCTCGAACCAGGCGCAGGGCGTCTTGAAATCGCGCGGATTGGCCAGGCAATTGGCGCCGATCGGGCCGCGATCCGGCAGCGTCAGCTTGGCGCCGTAATTCTCGCAGACATAGCCGCGCACTTGCGGATCGACCAGTTCGACCTTGAACACCAGACCACGCGGCAGCACGGCAATCTCGCCCGGCCTGAGTTCGATGACGCCCATCTCGGTGACGAAGCGCAAGGCTCCAACCTGGGGCACGACCAGCAACTCGCCGTCGGCGTTGAAGAAATGGTCGTCGGCCATCGAACGGTTGGCGACATAGACATTTGCCGCCATGCCGGTCTGGCCGAGCACGTCGCCGGCGGTGGTGATCGAGCGCATGCCGGCGATGAAGTCCGTCGGTTCCTTCGGCATGGGCACGGGGCTCCAGCGATACTGGCCGAGCGCGAGCTGGTGGTCGCCGACATTCGGCGCGCTTTTCCAAAACGGATAATTCGCCGCTTTGAAGCGGCCGGTATGCCTGACGCTCGGCCTTATCCGATAAAGCCAGGAGCGCTCATTGGTGCCGCGCGGCGCGGTGAAAGGCGAGCCCGACAGCTGCTCCGCATAGAGGCCATAGGCCGGCCGTTGCGGCGAGTTTCGCCCCTGCGGCAGCGAGCCCGGCAAAGTCTCGGTTTCGAAGTCATTGCCGAAACCCGGCATGTAGGAAAAGGCCATGGCATCCTCCCGAATTCATAGTCCCGGAGCGTCCAAGGGCGCTCCGAGTTGACCAAACTGGTTTCATTTGTAACCATTGAAAATGTAACCATCAATGGTGATTTCGGCGTGGGGCGCCAGCCTGCTCAGTCAAGGCCAAAATGAAACCGGAAATCCTCGAACTCCAATCCTTCCTGCCTTACCGGCTCTATCGGCTTGCCGATGCCGTCAGCCGCGAATTCTCAAGGATCTACAAGGACCGTCACGGCCTGACCCGACCCGAATGGCGCACGCTGGCCGGACTTGGACAGCACGGCACGATGACGGCGACGGCGCTCGGCGAGCAATCTGCCATGCACAAGACCAAGGTTTCGCGCGCGGTCGCCGAACTCGAGCGGCGGCGCTGGCTCGTCCGGACGCCAGACGAAAAAGACCGCCGTGTCGAGCATCTGACGCTGACCAAAGCTGGCGTTGCCGCCTATCGCGAAATGGTGCCGCTGGCGAAAGCGTTCGAGCGGGAGCTGCTGGCAAGGCTGAGCACGGAACAGCGAGCGGCCGTTGTAAGCGGAGTGGCAGCATTGGAGGCGGCATTGGGAAAAAGCTAGGTTCCTGGCAGAATTGCTGGCACGCTGGCGGGACAGCGCCCCCCTCTGTCCTGCCGGACATCTCCCCCACAAGTGGGGAGATCGGCAGCTTCGGCGCTCCGCTCGTCTTGCGACGTCGGAGATTGGCGAAAGCCAGCACGATGGCCAATCTCCCCCCAAGTGGGGGAGATGTCCGGCAGGACAGAGGGGGGCGCGAAGGATCGCTACGGAACAGCTTTCAGCCCGCACGGTGTTTCTCGGCGTCACCAGTCCATCACCACCTTGCCGGAGTTACCGCTCTTCATCGCCTCGAACCCGGAAATATAGTCGTCAATGCCGATGCGGTGGGTGATCAGGCCGCTGACATCGAGAGGACCCTGCACCAGCGCGATCATCTTGTACCAGGTCTCGAACATCTCGCGACCGTAGATGCCTTTCAGATGCAGCATCTTGAAGATGACCTTGTTCCAGTCGATCTCGAAGCCGGTCGGCGCGATGCCGAGAATGGCGATCTTGCCGCCATTGTTCATGGTATCGATCATGTCGCGGAAGGCAGGCGCGGCGCCCGACATTTCGAGGCCGACGTCGAAACCCTCGGTCATGCCGAGCGCCGGCATGACATCGCGCAACTTCTCCTTCGAGGCATCGACGACATGCTGGACGCCGAGCTTTTTCGCCAGTGCCAGGCGCACCGGGTTGATATCGGTGATGACCACTTTGCGCGCGCCGACGCACTGCGCCACCAATGCGCCCATGATGCCGATAGGCCCGGCGCCGGTGACCAGCACGTCCTCGCCGACGAGATCGAAGGACAATGCGGTGTGAACCGCATTGCCCAGGGGATCGAATATCGCGGCGATCTCGTCGGGCACGTCGTCGGGGATCGGCACGACATTGTGCTGCGGGATCGCCAGATATTCGCCAAAGGCGCCCGGCCGGTTGACGCCGACGCCAAGCGTGTTGCGGCACAGATGCCCCCTGCCCGCCCGGCAGTTGCGGCAATGGCCGCAAACAATGTGGCCTTCGCCCGAAACGCGCTGGCCGAGTTTGTATTCGGTCACCGCCGCGCCGAAATCGGCGACCGTGCCGACGAATTCATGGCCGGTGACCATCGGCACCGGCACCGTCTTTTGTGCCCACTGGTCCCAATTGTAGATGTGGACGTCGGTACCGCAGATCGCGGTTTTCCTGATCTTGATCAGCACGTCGTTGGGGCCGATCTCCGGCACCGGCACTTGTTCCATCCAGATGCCCGGCTCGGCCTTGGCCTTGACCAGCGCCTTCATCATGTTCGACATTCTTTCGTCCCCAGAACCTTAGTCGCTTGAATCTCTTGATCCGGAATCGCTTTTCGGTCCCGGCCGTTCAGGAAATCACGCCGAGTTCGCGACCGACTGCGGCGAACGCCTCAACCGCACGATCGATGTCGGCGCTGGAATGGGCGGCCGACATCTGCGTGCGAATGCGCGCCTGGCCCTTCGGCACCACCGGGAAGGAGAAGCCGATGACATAGATACCGCGCCTCAGCATCCGCGCCGCCATCTCCTGCGCCAGCGTCGCGTCGCCCAGCATCACCGGGATGATTGGATGGTCGGCGCCAGCCAGTGTAAAGCCGAGCCTGCCCATCTCGGAGCGAAACCGCGCTGCGTTGGCATATAGGCGCTGACGCAATGCATCGCCATTGCGGATCAGTTCGAACACCCGGATCGAGGCGCCGGCGATCGCCGGCATCAGCGTGTTGGAAAACAGATAGGGGCGCGAGCGCTGGCGCAGCCAGTCGACCACCTGCTTCCTGCCCGACGTGTAGCCGCCGGACGCCCCACCCAATGCCTTCCCAAGCGTGCCGGTGATGATGTCCACCCTGCCCTCGACGCCGCAATGTTCGGCCGAGCCACGGCCATTCCTGCCGACGAAACCAACTGCATGGCTGTCGTCGACCACGACCATCGCATCATATTTGTCGGCGAGATCGCAGACGCCCTTCAGATTGGCGATGATGCCATCCATCGAGAACACGCCGTCGGTGGCGATCAGCCGGAACCGGCAGTCGCGCGCCTCTTTCAACCGCGCTTCGAGATCGGCCATGTCGTTGTTGGCGTAGCGGAAGCGCTTTGCCTTCGACAGCCGCACCCCGTCGATGATCGAGGCGTGGTTCAGCGCATCGGAGATGACCGCATCCTCCTCGCCGAGCAGCGTCTCGAACAGGCCACCATTGGCGTCGAAGCAGGAGCCGTAGAGGATGGTGTCCTCCATGCCGAGGAAGTCAGAAATGGTCGCCTCGAGCTGCTTGTGTTCTTCCTGCGTGCCGCAGATGAAGCGCACCGACGCCATGCCGTAGCCGTAACGGTCGAGCGCCTGCTTGGCCGCCTCGCGCAGTTCGGCGCTGTCGGCGAGGCCGAGATAATTATTGGCGCAGAAATTCAGCACCTTCTCGCCGCCGACCTCGATCTCGGCCGATTGGGTCGAGCTTATCACCCGCTCGGATTTATAGAGGCCTGCCGTTTTCAGTCCTTCAAGCTCGCTGTCGATGTGGGAAAGGAATGCTTCGGTCATGATCAGGCCCTGTTGAGATCGATGAGGACTGTCGCGCCCCGCGGGCGAAAAATCCATCGCAAAAGCGACCGCTCCGGTGGCGGCAATGGCACGGCAGAGGCCACGATGTTCAAATGCGGAGGCGCCGCGAAAGATTGCAATAACCACTTTGCGGGTTTCCCGCCACGGTCGCCGCCGCCGGCCTGTTGCCGTCCCAAACCTGTTAACACTTTGAAGCCAAAGGTTGTCGCGCAAGAATTCGTTGGCAAGAGGCCGCCTCAGAAAATGTCGCAGCAGCCGGTGCACGCCGTTTCAGGCAGGCTCATACTCCTCATCAAATCGGGCTACTGGCTGGCTCTGCTGATCATAGCCGCCATGGTCGTGGCCTCCTTCATCCTGCTGCAACAGGTGATGGCGACCCAACGGCACAATCAAGCGCTGCTCGATATCGTCAGCACACAAAAAGCCCTGTCGCAGCGCATCGTCTTCCTTGCCGGCGCGACAGGCAGCGCCTCGCGCGATCAACAGCGCGCCCTGGTTACCGCGCTCAAGCAAGCGACGGTGGAGTTCGAGAAAAATTACGATCTGCTACTCGAGCGGACCGCCGCCGATCCGGTGTCGCCGGCAAGGTTCGATCCGAAATCGATCGAGAGCGTGCTTTTCGCCAAGCCGTACCATCTCGACTACTTCTCGGTTGGGCTTATCGCCAACGGCGAGCGCCTGATCTCTTCATTCGAATCGCGGCTCAACACGACTGGCAGCGGCGGCTACAAAGGTGGAGAGGAGCGCGTCAACCTGAACGCATCCGTTGCCAACGCAACATTGTCGGGCTACGCAGCACTCGGCCAGCGCATCAGCGCCTACGCGGACCAGCGCTCCGAAAGGCTCCTCGATCTTCATCGGACATTGTTCTACTCGACCATCGGCGTTATCCTGATGGTGGCACTTTTCATTTTCCGGCCGATGTCGAACGCCATCCTGCGCCGGACGCGCGAGCTGGTCGATGCACGCAATTCCATGGCCTTTATTGCGGTGCATGACGGGCTAACCGGCCTGCACAACCGCACCTTCCTGACCGACCATTTCGATACGTTCATCAACGGCGCGCGGCGAAGGCGTGAACGGGTTGCCGTGGTGCAGTTCGACCTCGACCGGTTCAAGCAGATCAACGACACGCTCGGCCATGCCGCTGGCGATTATGTGCTGGTGGTGGCCGCGCAGCGTATGCGCGATTCCTGCCGGACGTCGGATCTCAACGTGCGTCTCGGAGGCGACGAATTCGTTGTGGTCCTCAACGACGCCGGCAGCACCGAAGACATCGATGTCGTCGCCAGGCGCATGCTGGCCAAACTCAATGAGCCGGTCATATTCCGAGGCACGACGATCCATCCGGGTGTAAGTGCCGGGATTGCGGTCTACCCGATCGATGCCGACAATGCGCAGGACCTGCTCGTCCATGCCGATCTGGCGCTGTATTCAGCCAAGAAGCAGGGCGGCGGCAGTTTGTCGTTCTTCTCCGATGAGCTGAGGCGCGAACTCGACAATCGAAAGCAGCTCGAGCTCGACATTAGGGTCGCCATCTCGGAGAAGGCATTCGAGGTCTATTTCCAGCCGCAGGTGTCGCTGTCGGACGGCGCCATCAGTGGCATCGAGGCTTTGGCTCGCTGGAGGCATGCGGAGCGCGGTATGATCGCGCCGGGCGAGTTCATTCCAATCGCAGAAAAATGCGGCTTGATGTCCGAGATTGGCCGCATCGTCATTACCAAGGCGATCGACGAAGCAGCCGAATGGAACCGCGCAGGCATCGGCTTCGGGCGGATCGCCGTCAATGTGTCCGGCTCGGAGCTGCGCGAGACAGATTTCGAAGTCTTCCTGTTCGACATGCTGGAGAGGGCTGGCCTGCCAGCGCACAAACTATCGCTGGAGATCGTCGAATCCGTCATTCTCGACGACGAGAAGACCGGTATCGCGGCAAAGCTGCGGCACATTCGCGCGGCCGGCATCCATCTTGAGCTCGATGATTTCGGCACCGGCTACGCATCGCTCAGCCATGTCAATCCAAACGAGATCGACCGGCTGAAGATCGACCGCCGTTTCGTCCAGAATATCAACGAGAACGGCGGCAACACCAAGATCGTGCGAGCCCTCACAGAACTGGCTCGCGGTCTCGGCATCTCGATCGTTGCCGAGGGCGCTGAAACCGAAGCCGAACTCGACTCGCTGATGGCGATCGGCTGCGACCAGGTGCAAGGCTATTCCATTGCTTTCCCGATGCCGCCGGACAGGGTGCGCGAATGGCTGGTGGCGCGAACGCCGAAAAAGGCCAGGCTGACGGTGCTGCAGGGCCGCCTGGCGTAGATCCGTCATGGTCCGGCTTTGCGAACCGACCTGATGAGCCGAGGCGGAAGGTCACCCTCATCGCCGGGAAATGCTGCCAGGAATTGTCCAAAGCTGGGCACAAGCGCCAGTCTTTCGTAGTCCTGGAACGACAGAATGACCGCCTGCTTGCGGCCACGCCGGGTGATGACGGCCGGTTCTCCCGTGATGACCTGATCGAGCACCGCCGAGAGTGTGGCCCTGGCGTCCTTCAGCGAAATTACGCGCATAGCGTTTTCCTAGCCTAAATTTCTAGCTCTCGACATTGGCTCGCAGCGCAGCCAGCACCGCTGCAAACTCCACCAGCCTGTCGTCGGACAGTCCTTTCCGCAGCCGTTTGTCGAAGGCTAACGCGGCGGTGCGCAATTTCAGGAACAACGCTTCTCCGGCTTGGGTCAGCTCCACCTGGTGAACCCGGCGGTTCTCGGGATCGCGGCGCCGCATCAGCAGGCCTTGGGTCTCCATGGCGTTGAGGTGGTGGGTCAGCGTTGCGCCCCGGATGCCGATCATGCCGGCGAGCTCGCGTTGGTTGGCCAGCTCCCGCGACTTGACAGACAGCAAAGTGACCCAGACCGGCAGCGTGCCGCCGGCCTCGACCAAGGCAGCGTCGAAAGCCTGCGCGACCAGCTTGGCGGTGCGGGCGAGATTCATCCCGATCGGCGGGCGGTCAAACGGCGTCATGGTCCAACACTAGAACAAGGGCAAAGCCTATGGAACCGGCTCGGAGCTTATGCATTGACATCTAATCATTTGATATCTATCAATACGGTTAGCGGTGGGCAAGAGAGGAAATGCGGTCATGCAATATGTCTACATTATCGTCCTCGGCCTTCACGTCATGGCGGGTGTGTTCTGGGCCGGCACCACCATCGCGGTTGCCCGCGAACCGGAGATCAGGGCGGAACGTTTCTTCCGGCCGCAAATGGGCGCGGCCGGCGTGGTTTTCCTCACGGGTTTGCTGCTGTGGTATTTCTTCCACAACGGCTCTTTCGGCTCGATGGAGAAGGTACTGGCGCTGGGCATCTTGACGGCGTTGATCGCCGCCGGGGTTCAGGGCGCGCTGGTGGGTTCCGCCAGCAGGCAGTTGGCTGGCGCTGATGCCGCGAAGCAAACCCAGTTGCGCGCGAAGATGACAAAAGGCGAGCGCATCGCCGGCGGACTGCTGGTCATCACCGTGTTCTGCATGGCCACCGCCAGGATGTTTTGAGCGTCCTGCCGCAATCGCAAGATCGTACGGTGCCCGGCGATGGCCGGCGGCGTGCGCGGCGCGCAGACCGGACCGAAGTACCGTGGTGGCTCTCCGTACGGAGGTTCGGCTGCGCGCCACCAATCAATCCAAAATATTCCTCAGATCCGCAAGCCGAACCTGATGCCGTCGTAGATGGCGGCATGGATGTTGCGGGAGGCGACAGCGTCGCCGATGCGGAAGAGTACGAAGCCACTCTGCGGATTGCGGACCGGAAAGATGTCGCCGCCATTGATCAGTTTTTCGTAATCGATCGCGCCGGCGTTCTTCGACAGCGGCTTCAGCGCCAGATAGAGATCGTCGAGCGGCAGCGTGCCGTGCTCGACCACCACTTGATCGACTCGCCGCTCGCCGCGCCAGCCATCGGCGAAGTCGGAAGCGAGCTCGGCGATCAGCTGGTTGCCCTCGCGCCGCACCGAACGCAGCCGTGTGTTGATGGTGACGGTGACACCCTTTTCCTGGAAGGCGCGCATGTAGGGCACATGGTTCATTCCGCCCATTTCTGGGGCGAAGAAGCGCTCGGGTGAAACCAGCTCCAGCCTGGCGCCGCTGTTGGCGATCAGTTCGGCAGCACCCATACCCTGATGGCCGCCATTGTCGTCATAGAGCAGTACATTCTCGGCCGGCTTGACGCTGCCAGCCATGATGTCCCAGCTCGATGTGACGAGATCGTCGCCGGCCGTCAGAGGCGGGTTCTGCGGCAGGCCGCCGGTGGCGATCACCACCACGTCCGGCGACAGCGCCAGTACGTCGTCCTTCTCCGCCCAGGTATCGTAGCGGATCTCGACACCGAGCCGGTCGAGTTCGGCCAGGCGCCAGTCGATGATGCCGATCAATTCCTTGCGGCGCGGGTTCTGCGTTGCCAGCCGTACCTGGCCGCCGGCCTGGCCCGACGCTTCCAGCACCGTCACCCGGTGCCCGCGTTCGGCGGCGACGCGCGCTGCCTCCAGCCCGCCGGCGCCGGCGCCGACGACGACCACCTTCCGCTTCGGTCCCTCGGTTTTCGGTATGATATGCGGGATATCAGCCTCGCGGCCCGTCGCCGCATTGTGGATGCACAGCGCCTCGCCGCCCTCATAGATGCGGTCGAGGCAATAGGTGGCGCCGACGCAAGGGCGGATCTCGTGCTCGCGGCCCTCCATCACCTTCCTGACGATGTGCGGGTCGGCAATGTGGGCACGCGTCATGCCAACCATGTCGAGCTTGCCGGCGGCGATGGCGTGGCGCGCGGTGGCGACGTCGGAAATCCGCGCCGCATGGAAGGTCGGGAATTTCGTCGCCGCCCTCACTTCCCCGGCGAAGTCGAGATGCGGTGACGACCGCATGCCGGTCACCGGGATGACTTTTGTCAGCGCGGCGTCGGTCTCGATCGAGCCACGGATGATGTTGAGGAAATCGACCTTGCCGGAGCCGGCCAGCCGCCTGGCGATTTCGACGCCTTCCTGTTTCGACAGGCCTTTCTCGAAGTCCTCGTCGGCGACCATGCGGATGCCGACGACGAACTTTTCGCCGACCGCGGCACGCACCGCATCGAGCACCATGCCGGTGAAGCGCAGCCGGTTGTCGAGCGAGCCGCCGAAATCGTCGTCGCGCTGGTTGGTAGCCGGCGACCAGAAGCCGTCCATCAGGTGGCCGTAGGCCTCGAATTCGATGCCATCGAGACCGGCTGCCTGGCAGCGCTGGGCGGCCGCCGCATAGTCGGCGACGATGCGCTCGATATCCCAGTCCTCGATAGTCTTGGGAAAGGCGCGATGCGCCGGTTCGCGCACCGGCGAAGCCGACAGAACGGGCAGCCAGTCGGCCTTGTTCCAACCGGTGCGGCGGCCGAGATGGGTGATCTGTATCATCACCTTGCAATCGTGCTCGTGGCAGGCATCGGCAAGCTCGGCGAGCCATGGCACGATGCGGTCGTCATAGACATGCAGATTGCCAAAAGCGGCCGGGCTGTCGCGCGAGACGATCGCCGAACCGGCGGTCATGGTCAGCGCCATGCCGCCCTTGGCCTTTTCGGCATGGTAGAGCCGGTAGCGTTCCTTCGGCATGCCGTCCTCGGAATAGGCCGGCTCATGGCTGGTCGACATCACCCGGTTCTTCAGCGTCAGATGCTTGAGCTGATAGGGCTGGAGGAGCGGGTCGTTGCTAGTCATCGTCTTCCTGCTGTTTCAAATTGTGCTAATGAGCGGCAAATTTTTGTTTTTACGCATGTCGCTATCCCAAAATCGCTGCGCAGTTTTGGGCGACATGCAGCAAGGAACCTGCTCATGACCGATACGAAAAACCTCACCCAGCTCGGCACCAACGTCGAGGCGCCACAGAGCCCCGAAGCGGCAGTCCTGGAAACCGTGCCGTTTTCGCGCGGCGACGGCCCGCCGGCCATCGTTCGCTTCACCTGCCCGGAATTCACTTCGCTCTGCCCGGTCACCGGCCAGCCGGACTTCGCCCATATCGTCATCGACTACGCACCCGATGCGCTGCTGGTGGAATCGAAGTCGCTCAAGCTGTTCATGACCTCGTTTCGCAACCATGGCGCCTTCCACGAAGAATGCACCGTCATGATCGGCCGCCGCATCATCGCCGCGACCAAGCCGTTGTGGTTGCGCATTGGCGGCTACTGGTATCCGCGCGGCGGCATTCCGATCGACGTGTTCTGGCAAACCGGCGCGCCGCCGGAAGGTGTGTGGCTGCCCGACACCGGCGTCGCCCCCTATCGCGGGCGCGGGTGAGCCTGAGTTTCTGAGGAAAATACGTAGCATCAGTTGAGCGGGAGCCGCCGGTAGCGGCCGGGATTGTTCGGGTCACTGAAATGGCCCATCGGCCCGTGTTCAGCGAAGTGGCCCGCCCAGCGCTTCATCGCAGCCGGATCGAGTTCGACGCCCAGCCCGTCACCCTCCGGCACGCGCACCGTATTGCCCGTCTGGCGGAAAGGACCGTCCTTGATGACATCGCCGATCTGCCAGCGAAACAGCGACTGCGATGCTTCGGTGATCCACGGTGTCGCCGCCACGACGTGCAGATAAGCCGATGTCATGATGCCGAGATCGTTCGAATAGCACCAGAACCCCTTGCCCATCGCCTCACAGGCGGCGATGAATTTCAGAGTTTTCGACAATCCGCCGAGTGCTGCGAAATTGCAGACGAAGTAATCCGGCGCACCGAGCGCGACTGCCCGTCTGATATCCGGGATGTGCGTGGAGAAAGGAATGCGCGAATGCTGGCGCAGCGCTGCCATCTCCTCGAAGGTCGCGACCGGATCCTCGTAATTGCGGATGTTGAATGGCTCGATCTCGCGCAGTACCCAACGCGCTGTGGTCAGCGACCACTGCATGTTGGAATCGAGTTTGATCTGCGCCTTATCGCCAAGCGCCTCGCGCAGCGTGCGCACTGTCCTGATCTCGAGCTCGGGATCGCCCATAATCAGCTTGCCCTCGAAGATCGTCGAGCCGTGCTGTTCTCGCATGCCGAGACAGTAGTCGACGATCGCTTCGGCGGTCATCTCGCCGCCGGCTCCGCCTTGAGCGGCGCGAAAGGCGAAATATTCCGAAAACGGAATGTCCTTGCGCACCGCGCCGCCGAGCAGCTTATAGAGCGGCATACCGAAGACCTTGCCTCTTATATCCCACAGCGCCAGTTCGACGGCGCCGAACGCCACCGTGGCTGCGTTTTCGCCGGTGTTGGCGGTGATCTGCCAGGGCGGCACACAGCGCGCCTCGCAGTCGGCGATGTCGAGCGGATCGGCGCCAATCAGCGCCGGCGCGATCTCGGCCTTGATCACCTCGCCGAAATGCCACCATGGCGCCTCGCCCAGTCCGACCACGCCTTCGTCCGTCTCGACCTCTACGATCGATTTCGAGGCGCCGCCGTAGAGACCAGCCGTCCACCAGAACGGAGCATCGAGCGGGACGTTGACGTGGGTGACGCGGATGTTGCTGATCTTCATCGGTTCCGTTCTCACTCACACTGGTATTGGCTTAGCGCCCATTCGCCGGTCACCGAGAGCAGGTCCGATATCTTCCAGTCGCCGTCGACCTTTTTGAACTTCCATTCCAGCCGGTGCGGATTGCCGGAGACGACGAAGGCGACGACGACCTTGGCCTCGTCGCCCCTGACCGCTTCGATGGTCTTCAGGCTCTTGTCGATCTCCGCCTTGTCGTATTCGGCATTGTCGAGCGCCATGTTGGCATCGAGGCACTCGCCCTGCCCCGACTTGCGCAGCACGTCGCTCTTGTCCAGCACCGACTTTGCCGGGTCGGTGAAATGGCCCCGCTGAGCCGGATCGACCTCGAGCCCGGCATGCTCGTAGAACGGCTTCACCACCGCAGTCGGCGAGCCCGGCTGCACGGGTGCGGCCGGCGCGTTTTCTGCCGGCGGCAAAACTGCGAGCGGAGGTGCCGCATTGTCGGCCGGCGCGTCTGCTGGTGGCGCGCCCAACAGGCCCTGAGCGGCGGCGCTGCTCAATCCGGCCAGCAGGCACGCAGTCGCCAGAACCCAGGGACGGCGGCAAGGCACGGCATCACTCCGGGGGCTGCCCGGCCAGGCATTCGAGCGCACTCAGCGTCCAGCCGCTGGTCTTCGAGGTAATGTCGGCGACCTTCCACTGGCCGTCGATCTTCTTCAACGACCAGACCATTTCGCGTTTGGAATCATCGCCTTCCGGGAAAAGGTTGAACGTCGCCGTCACCTCGGCGCTGTCGCCATTGAGCGTTTCAGCCAGGGTCAGCGTCTTGGCCACGGTCTTCTCGTCATAGTCCTGCGCATCGAGACCAGGGGCGAAGTCGATGCAGGGAACTTCATCCGGATGGTTCTTTGCCGCATTGTCGTTCAGTTCAAACAGTTTCGTCACTGGCGCGGTGAAGCGGTCGCGATATTGCGCATCGGCCTCGAATTTGACCGACGGGACATAAAAGAACTTCACGGCGTTGGCAGCCGGGCCGGCAAACGCGGCCGCCGGCAAGGCCATCGAAAGCGCGGCAACAAAAAGTGGCAGTTTCATGCGTGTCCCCGATTGTTCACTGACGGAAGCTATCAGTACCACGCATCTTGCCCGTCGGCTTTCTTGCGGTCCATGAAATCCTGCAACGCCTCCTCTGCTGGCAACTCAGGCGTTCAGCCAGACATTCTGGAGATCCATCTCGAAGGTTTGGTGGACACCGTAGTCCTTCACCTTCTCGTTCATGTGGCTGAACAGCTTCTGCCAAAACGGCTGAATGATGACGCCCGAATCCTGCAGGATCTGCTCGATGTCCTTCATGACCTCGCGGCGCTTCTCGACGTCGATGAGCGAGAGAGCCTGCTTGAGCTTGGCGTCGAAATCAGGGTTCGAGTAGCCGGTTTCATTCCAGGCCTCGCCGGTGCGATAGCCGAGCGCCAACACCTGGACGCCAAGCGGGCGCATGTACCAGATGGTCATCGAATAGGGGTATTTCGTCCAGTCGTTCCAGAAGGTCGACCCCGGCAGCACGGTGCGCTTCACCTTGATCCCGGCATCGCGCAATTGGCCGGCAATAGCGTCGCCGGTGTTCTTTTGCCAATCGTCCTCGACGGTGATCAGTTCATGCTCGAAGTCGTCCTGCCCGGCCTCCGTCATAAGCTTCTTGGCGCCCGCGGCGTCGCGTGTCTTCTTGGGCAGCGCGTAGTATTCCGGATGAATCGGGCTGACGTGGTGGTTTTCACCAACAGTGCCTCGCCCGGCGTAGCCAAGTTCGAGCACCGCTTTGTTGTCGACGGCCATCTGGAGGGCGTTGCGAACCCGCTTGTCTTCATAGGGCTTGTTCGTGATGTTGGTCCGGGCGACGAGCGTGGTCGCTGTCGCGACCTCCGATTTTACCAGCCCCATCTTGTCGAGAATGTCTATGAAGTCGGCCGGCGTCTCGAAGTTGAGATCGATTTCGCCGGAGTCGAATGCATTTATCGAGGCGTTGAAATCGGTTCCGTAGTCGATGAATTCGACGCCGTCGAGAAGCGCTTCACCGCCCCACCACTTGCCAGTCTCACGACGCTTGACGATCGCTTTCTGGCCGACCGAATAGGACACCAGTTCGAACGGCCCGGTGCCAATCGGCTTCTCGATCGGATTGGCGCCGTCGGCGTCGAAGTTGCGATGGACCACGAGCGCCGGATAGTCGGTGAAGTTCGGGATCAGCGAGATGTCCGGTTCGTTCAGCTTCAGCTTCACCGTGTTGTCGTCGACCTTGGTGATCGCCCCTTCCCTGGCCTTGCCGGTCTTTGCATCGATCAGCGCACCAACGCGCGCGGCCATGGAATTGCCGGCGGCAGCCTTCTCGCACCAGCGCGTCAGATTATAGGCCACATCATCGGCGCCGAAAGCATCGCCGTTGTTCCAGGCGATGCCCTTGCGCACATGCAGCACGTATTCGGTGGCGTCGTCGTTGACCTCCCAGCTTTCGAGCAGAACCGGCTCGAAAGTGAACTGGCGCGTGTAGCGGACAAGCGGCTCCAGCCAACAGCGCGAAATGTTCGCAAGTTCCACCCAGTCGTAGGTGCGCGGATCCTTTTGTGCCTTCACCGACATCGAAACGTGGAGCGTGCCGCCTTTCTTCGGCTCTTCAGCCAAGGCCCGCTGCGGCACGGCGAGGCCGATCATGCCGTAGGCAAAGGCCGTCGATGCGCCGAAGGCGCTTGCGAGAGCCAGAAACTCGCGCCGATCCACACGACCTGCACGAGCCTCGCTGGCCATCGCTTCGATGGCGCTCGGTACGCGATCACCGTTGCTTCTGAAGAGTGTCATTTTTTCCTCCGTTATGGTTCCCATCGGGTCTTCGCCCGTTATCAACTAACGCTGTCCGGCAGTTTCTCCTCGCGCCGCGCAATCAAATCTTTGAGACCATCGGCGATGCCCTCATCGAGCTTCGGCTCCTCGTAATCGGCGAGCATGTTGCGCGCTTTCTCGCGGCCGCGGGTGTCGTGGTCCTTTGCTCCTTCCGCCTTCCACTGTTCGAACGAATTGAAGTCCATGATGCTCGGTATGAAGAAGGCGGACTCGAAATGTTCGAGCGTGTGCTGGGTGCCAAGGAAATGGCCCTGCGGTCCGACCTCGCGGATCGCCGCCATAGCCTCCTTGAAATCGTCGAACGGCAGCCCGCCAGCATATTTGTACCAGCCGACAAGCTGCTCGCAGTCGGTCGCAAATTTCGAATAGCCGCAGGTCAGGCCGGCCTCGAGCCAACCGGCGGAGTGCCAGATGTAGTTGGCGCCGGCAAGGATGGCGGCATGCATCAGCATGTTCGCCTCGTAGCCCGCCTGGGCGTCGTTGAGCTTCGAGCCGACATGGAAACCGGACGTGCGCCACGGCAGCCGATACTTCCGCGCGAGCGCGCCCATGAGATACATCATCTGGGCCGCCTCCGGCGTGCCGCCCATGGGAGCGCCGGTCTTCATGTCGACCGTCACCATGAACTGTCCGTAGATCTGCGGCGAACCCGGACGCAAGAGCTGTGTGAACGCGACGCCCGCCAGCGCTTCGGCATTGACCTGCGCGACCGCACCGACGGCAGAGGCCGAAGTCGAGGCGCCGCAAAGGGCAAAGGGCGCGAGGATCAGCGGCTGGTTGTGGCGCGCATAGACTTTCATCGCGTCCAGCATGGTGGCATCCCAGACCAGCGGCGAATTGCAGTTGGTGATGGCCACCAGGACTGGGTTGTCGCGGACATAGTCCTCGCCGAACACGATGCCTGCCATCGCCATCGTATCTTCGGCTCGATCCTTGGAGGTCACGATGCCCATGAACGGCTTGTCGGAGTGCTTCAGCGCCGAATGGATGATGTGGAGGTGACGCTTCGGCACCGCGATTTCCATCGGCTCGCAGATGATCGAGCTCGACGAATGCAGCGCCGGCGCCATGTAGGCGAGCTTGTGGAAATTGTTGAGGTCGGCGAGTGTGCCGTAGCGCCTGTTGTTGTCGAGGTCGCGCACGTAAGGCGCCCCGTACATCGGCACGAAGATGGAGTTGTTGCCACCCACACGTACGGAACGCTGGGGATTCCTCGCATTGAGCGTGAACTCCGACGGGACCTTCGATACGAGGTCCATCAGCAGGGCGCGGTCTATGCGGACCCTTGTCTCCGAGACATCGGCGCCCGCCGCCTTCCACAGTGCGATAGCCTCGTCGTCGCGGAACTCGCATCCCACCTCTTCGAGGATCGAGAGCGACTCCTGGTGGATGAGCTCCACCGCCTCGTCCGGGACCATCTGATACACCGGAATCTTGCGAACCAGGGTCGGAAATGACGCTACGGGAGCTCCCCGCAGCGCCTTGCGCCCCAGGCGGCCACCCGCGCGACGATTGGTGTGTTCGCTCACTTCAACGGCCGGTGCGTTCATGGAGGCTCCATATTCCTGTTGGTGACCAATCTAGCCAGACAAAATGCAGCTGTGACGCTGGAAAATCCTGATCTCTTGTATAAGCTCAGCTTATGCGAAGCTTGCGCCACCTGCTGCCGTCGGCCGGCAGCCTGATCGTTTTCGAGGCCGCCGGGCGGCTGTCGAGCTTTACCGCCGCCGGGCGCGAGCTCGGCATGACGCAGGCTGCCGTGTCTTATGCGATCCGCGGGCTCGAAGAGCAGCTCGGCGCGAAACTCTTCCAGCGCCGCCACCGGCAAGTCAGCCTTACCGAGGCCGGCGACCGCTTCCATGCCGACGTCTCGCTCGGCCTGTCCCACATTCGCAAGTCGGCGGAAGACCTGCGCCAGATCGCCGTCGGCGCTCATGTGACGCTCGCCGCCTCGACCGCTTTCGCCTCGTTCTGGATGATGCCGCGCCTGCAGCAGTTTCGCGACGAATTGCCGGGCATCGACCTGCGCATCCAGACCGCCGATCGCGATCTCGACATCATCGCCGAGGATATCCCGCTTGGTGTCCGCGGCGGCGAGCCCAGGGAATGGCCGGATTATCATTCGCTGCCGCTGGCCGATGAAGTGATATTCCCCGTCGCCGGCGTTAGTTATGTGGCCCGGTTCGGGCTGCCGGAGCGCGTCGCGGACCTTCCATCGCACCGCCTCATTCATCTCGAAGAGCCGTTTCGCGAGGCCGCCAGCTGGGACGAGTGGTTCGCCTCGGCCGGTGTCGACATCGCCGATGCCGGGCGTGGCTTGCGTATCAACGACTATGCGCTGGTGATCCAGGCAGTGATGGAAGGGCAAGGCATCGCGCTCGGCTGGGGTCACCTCGCCGAGCGGCTGCTGGCATCAGGGCTGCTGGTGCGCGTCACCGGCCACACGATGACGACCGGCAAGGGCTTTCATGTCATCTGGTCGAGGAACCGCGAGCTCAGCGACAACGCCCGCAAGGTGCGGGACTGGCTGGCGGCGCAGGCGTGAGGCTATCCCACAATGCCCGGTCAAACCGTCACGACGATCTTGCCGAATTGTTCGTTGGATTCGAGATAACGGTGCGCCTCGACGATCTGGTCGAACGGAAAGGTCCTGGCGATTGCCGGCTTCAGCGAACCCGAGCTCAGTCCGTCAAGGATGAACGCCTTGGCGGCCTGCAGCCGGACTGGATCGCGCACGATCTCGTGGACGAGATAACCGCGCAGCGTCAGTGTCTTTGCCAGCACTGCAGGTAGCGGAAAAGGTGTCGGGTCGAGGCTCAAGCCGCCATATTCGATGAGAATGCCACCCGGAGCCATCGCTGCCGTCAGAGGCTCGAAGATCGGCCCGCCGACCGCGTCGAACACCACGCGCACGCCGTCCGGGCCGGCGATTTGCTTCAGCCTGGCTTCCAGATGCTCCTCTGCCGAGGCGATGACGTGGGTCGCGCCGAACTCAAGCAAAGCCCGCTTCTTGGCAGATGTCCGTGTGACCGCGATCGGGGTCGCGCCAATCATGTTGGCGATCTGGATCGCCGCAAGTCCGACGCTGCTCGACGCCGCGGTGATAACGACAAAGTCCTCCCTGCCAAGTTTGGCAATGTCGACCAGCGCACCGCAGGCCGTGAGATATTGCATCCACGCTGCGGCGGCCTCTTCCCAGCTCAGCGATGGCGGGTGCTTGACGACGAGCTCGGCGGGATATGTGGCAATCTCACCATAGGCAGGCCAGCGGGCCATCGACAATGGCGGCACCACGCTGACGGCATCGCCCGGCGCAAAGCCGTCCACGCCTTCACCGACCATCTCGACGATACCCGCCGCCTCGAGCCCAAGACCGGAAGGCAACGGCGCGGTCTGGATATATCTGCCTGAACGCAGCAGCGCCTCGGCCCGGTTGAGGCCCAACGCCTTGACACGGATCTGAACCTCGCCCCGCCCAGGCGCGGACATGTCGACATTCTCGATGCGCAGAACCTCGGGACCACCCAGCTCATAAAAACGAACGATACGTGCCATCGGTCACGACTCCAAAATATTTGAACTGAATGTGCTATGCCAGCGGCGATCAGGCGGATAAATGGCCGTTTGAGTAGATCAGCAGAAACTGTGGGTTTTGAATATGGATCGCCTTACGAGCATGGCCGTGTTCGTCAAAGCCGTCGACCTGGGCTCGTTCGCGGCCGCGGCCGCCGCTCTCGATCTGTCCGGGCCGATGGTCGGCAAGCATGTCCGGTTTCTCGAGGAGCGCCTGGGCGTGCGCCTCATCAACCGGACCACGCGCCGCCAAAGCCTGACGGATTTCGGGCGCGCCTATTATGAACGCTGCCGGCTGGTGCTTGCTGAAGCGGAGGCCGCGGATGCGTTGGCGGCCGACCAGCTTGCCGAGCCGCGCGGAAAGCTGCGTGTGCTCATGCCGATGCATTTCGGCCGGCGCTGCGTTGCCCCGATCCTGTTCGGGCTTGCGCAGCAATATCCCGCGCTGGAACTTGACCTATCGTTCAGCGATGCCATCGCCGATCTCGTAGAGGATGGCTGCGACTTCGCTGTCCGCACGGGCGATCTGGAGGACCAGACCGGGGTGATAGCGCGTCGCATCGCGCGCCAGCATATGGTCGTCTGCGCGTCGCCGCCCTATCTTGAGCGGCACGGCCAGCCGCAGCAGATAGATGACCTCGGCAGCCATCATGCGATCATCTACCGCCGTTCCGGGCGTGCCGTTCAGCCGTGGCTGTTTCCGCACAACGGCCAGCCCGCGATGGAGGTTAAGCCCGTCGGCAGATTATGGCTCGACGATCTCGATGCCATCGCCGATGCCGCGGCCGCCGGCATGGGGCTCGCCTGGCTGCCATACTGGCTGGTGCGCCAGCGCATCCAGGCGGGCGCGCTTGTCCCGCTGTTGCCGGAACAGCCGAAGTTTCTCTACGACGTTCATGCCGTTTGGTTGCAGACGCCACATCTGCCGATGAAAGTCCGCCTTGCCGTCGACGCACTGGCGGCAGCGCTGCCCAAGCTCATGAGTTGAGTGCACGAGCGCGTTCAGCTGCGTGGATTTCCTCAATTCCGCCCTCCCGCATCGACCACGAATCCGCCTATAGTGCTGCCATGCCCATCCGCCAGCTTTCCGAAACGATGATCAACCAGATCGCCGCCGGCGAAGTCATCGAGCGTCCGGCAAGCGTGGTCAAGGAACTGGTCGAGAATGCACTCGACGCCGGCGCGACGCGCGTAGAGATCGTCACCGCCGGTGGCGGGCTGAACCTGATCCGCGTCAGCGACGACGGCTCGGGCATTCCGGAAAAGGAACTGGCGCTGGCGATTGCGCGCCATTGCACCTCCAAGCTCGCCGACAACATTCACGACATTCGCTCGCTTGGCTTCCGCGGCGAGGCCTTGCCGTCGATCGGCTCGGTGGCGCGGCTGTCGATCCGCTCGCGCACCGCGTCCAGTGAAAACGCCGCCGAGATCGGCATCGACGGCGGCCGCGTCTCCGCCGTCAGGCCGGCGGCGGCCAATCGCGGCACCACGGTCGAGGTGCGCGACCTGTTCTTCGCCACGCCGGCGCGGCTCAAATTCATGAAGGGCGAGCGCGCCGAAAGCTCGGCCATTGGCGACGTGGTCAAGCGCATCGCCATCGCCTTCCCCGCCGTGCGCTTCACCCTGGCCGGCCCGGACCGCTCGACGCTGGAGCTGCCGGCGACCGACGACAGCCCGGAAGGCCGGCTGCGCCGTGTGGCGCAGGTGATGGGCGCCGACTTTCCGGACAATGCGATCGCCATCGACGCGATGCGGGACGGCGTGCACCTCGCCGGCCATGTCTCGGTCCCCTCCTTCACCCGCGCCAACGCGCTACAGCAATACGCCTATGTCAACGGCCGCCCGGTGCGTGACAAATTGATCGCCGGCGCCATTCGCGGCGCCTTCGCCGACGTGCTGCCGCGCGACCGCCATGCCGTCACCGTGCTGTTCCTGACGCTCGATCCGGCGATCGTCGACGTCAACGTCCATCCGGCCAAGGCAGACGTGCGCTTCCGCGACCCGGGGCTGGTGCGCGGGCTGATCGTCGGCGCCATCCGCGAAGCGCTGGCCAATGCCGGCATCCGCGCCGCCACCACCGGGGCCGCCGGCATGATGGCGGCGTTCCGGCCAGGCGCGGCATCCTATGCGCATGGCGGGCCGGCCAACGGCCACCGCAGCTACGAGGCCGCCTATCGGGCCTCCGGCTTTGCCGGGTTCGATCCTGGCCGCTCGCCACAGCGGCCGCTCGATGTGGGCGGCGGGTTCGGCGAGGACGAGCAGACGGCCTTCGATGCCGGACCGCTGCACAGTGCCGACGCGCGCGCCGGCCAAAACGAAGCGGCGGAGACGCTGCTCGGCACGGCATTGGGCGCGGCGCGCGCGCAAGTGCACGAGAATTATATCGTCGCCCAGACCAGGGATTCGCTTGTCATCGTCGACCAGCATGCGGCGCATGAGCGGCTGGTCTACGAGGCCTTGAAGAACGCCCTCCACTCACGCGCGGTGTCGTCGCAGATGCTGCTTTTGCCGGAGATCGTCGATCTGCCGGAGGAAGACGCCGAGCGGCTTGCCATGCATTCCGAGACGCTGGCCCGGTTCGGCCTCGGCATCGAGCGCTTCGGCCCCGGCGCCGTTGCGGTGCGCGAGACGCCGTCGATGCTCGGCGAAACCAACGTCCAGCAGCTGGTGCGCGACCTCGCCGACGAGATCGCCGACAACGACACAGTCGACACGCTGAAAGGGCGGCTGGACAAAATAGCCGCGACCATGGCCTGCCACGGCTCGGTGCGTTCCGGCCGCCTGCTCAAACCGGAAGAGATGAACGCGCTGCTGCGCCAGATGGAGGCGACGCCAGGCTCCGGCACCTGTAACCATGGCCGCCCGACCTATATCGAGCTCAAGCTCGCCGACATCGAGCGGCTGTTCGGGCGACGGTAGGGCCTGCGGCTTACGACGTCCGCTGGCGCAGCCCCCTCTCCGGCCGCTCCGCGGCCACCTGTCCCCCAGTTTGGTGGGGGCGAGGAAACGCCAATCGCCAAAGGCCGCAATCTTGAAAACCTTGGGTTCCTCGCCCCACAAGGTGGGGAGAGGTGGTTTGCGAAGCAAACCGGAGAGGGGAAATCAAAAAGAGCCGTTCGATACGGCTCTTTTTAATTCAAGCAAGCCTCCGAACCCTCTGACTTACCTCTTCAAATTCACGACGACGATGCCGCCCAGCGCCAGCGCCCCGCCGACTATGCCGAGCAGCGTCGGCACCTCGCCCAGCCAGAAGAAGCCGATCAGCGTCGCCACCGGCGACACCAGATAAAGGAAGTTTGAGGCACGCGCCGCCGGCAGCCGGGAAAGTGCGGTTGCCCAGGCGGCATAGGCAATCAGGCTGGGTACGATGCCGAGAAAGATGACCGCGCCGAGCCCGGCGGTATCGGCGGCCGCCGCCTGCGCCAGGCCGCTCGGCAGGAACGGCGACAGGCAGAGCGCTCCAAGCACCATGTTCGAGGCCGAGATGGTCAGCGGGTGGTGGCGGGCAAACAGCGGCTTCTGGACGATGGTGTTGACGGCCGAGCACAGCGCCGAGCCGAGGACAAGCAGCGCACCGCTGTTGAAATGCAAGCCTTGCCCCTCGCCTATGGCGATGATGCCGATGCCGGCGAAGGACAGGAATGTGCCGGCCCAGGCCAGGCCCGAGAAGCGTTCGCCGAGCAGTGCCATGGCCATGATGGCGGTGAAGATCGGGCTGACATTGATGATGAAGCCGGCCGCACCGGCCGAAACGGTCAGTTCGCCGAAATTGAGCATCACCGTGTAGAGCGCGACGAAGACGGCACCACCGAAGGTAAAGCGCCAGAGTTCATCGAGCCTGGGCAGTACCGGCCGCTTGACCGCGAGGAAGATCGCCGCCGGAACCGCGGCGATGGCAAAGCGCAGCGCGCCAAGTTCCAGCGGCCCGAAGGCGGCAAGGCCGGCGCGGATCGCCGGAAAGGCGGAGGCCCAGCCGACCACCGTCAGCGTCACCGCGATGGCAGCCTTGGCATCCATGCGCTGTGTCGTATTCAACGTGCCGGTGTAAGCGCTCATCTGGGTGTCCTCGCGATCCAATGCCATGAAGTAGAGAAACGCTATCGCGGGCCGGTTGACAAACGAACAAATCGAGGATCAGCTGTGACTATGGATCACAGCTTAGACCCGATGCTGCCGCTCGAAACACTGCGCGCCTTCGACGCCGCCGCTCGGACCGGCAGCTTTTCGGCGGCGGCCGAGAAGCTCAACATTACCCACGGCGCCGTCAGCCGGCAGATCGCCAAGCTCGAGGGCTGGCTCGGGCTGAAAGTCTTCGATCGCGGCGCCCGCGGCGTCTCTCTGACCGTCGAAGGCAACCGCCTGCATCTGCGCACCACGGAAGCCTTTGCCCTGATCGCCAGCAATTCGGACCGTTGGGTCGAGCCGCGCGGTACGGCGGTGGTGCGGCTGACCTCGATCCCCTCGGTCAGCGGGCTGTGGCTGATGCCGCGCATGGCGGCGCTGGAGAACCACCCGTCCAAGCTGCGCATCGTGCTCGACGTCGACATCCGCCAGGGCGATCTTGCCGACGAAGGCATCGACCTGTCGATTCGCTGCGGGCGCGGTCGCATTCCGGGCCGGATCTCGGTGCAGCTTTTCGAAGAATATGTGTTCCCGGTCGCCTCGCCGGAATTGGCCAGGGAGATCGGCCGCGGAGATCCTGCCCGGCTGCTCGACTATCCGGTGATCAACGATTCCGACGCTTCGGCCTGGCGCGCCTGGTTCGCCGCGCAGGAGATGGACTATCGGCCGCGGCCGCACGACCGCCGTTTCGAGGACTACAACCTCGTGCTCGACGCCGCCGCGCACGGGCTCGGCATTGCGCTGGCGCGTCCGCCGTTGACGGTGGACCAATTGAAATCGGGCCGCATCGTCGCCGTGGACGAGCGCACTGCGCTGAGCCCGATATCTTACTGGCTCGACCGGCCGTTGGGGCGCCCGCGCGCCGCCGCCGCCGAACTCGCCCGGCGCATCGCCGTCCAGGCCGGGCTGCCAGCGGAGAAGATCGAAGAGTTTATCATCGCCGAGGAATGAGATGCCTAACGCGCGTCGCGTTCGACCGGCCTGATGCGGCGCGCTTCAGGTACTTGTGTTTATGCATGTCGCGCAAAACCGCTGCACACTTTTGCGCGACATGCATTGGCATCCGCTTTGCCGGCTTGTTCGAACAAGTGCCGCCAGAAACAGAACCAGGCAAAGCCAAGCGAGCTTGACCTCGCCGCAATTTGTGGCGATGACATCGTCATGAATTTCGGCACCACCCCATGATGAACCGTTTCGAAGGCCCCGGCGGCAAGGAAGCCCGCATCCGCTATCTCGACGGCGACTTCCAGGTGACCAGCCCCGGCGCCTTCGTGCGCTGCGCGGTGACCGGCGAGAGCATCCCGCTCGACGAGCTTAAATATTGGAGTGTCGCCAGGCAGGAACCTTATGTGAACGCCGCTGCCTCGCTGCGCCGCGAGATCGAAGCGCATCCGGAACTACGCCGCCGACGCTAGTCCGACGCAAATGGAAGCCGCCCCGTTGCGACCCTTCGCGCTCTGCCGCGGCGTCAGGCCGGCAACACCGAAACCTTAGAGATTATCTTGAAATAAAAAACCCGCCTCGGGGCCGAGGGCGGGTCGTCGGTGAATCATCACTATACCCAAATTAGTAGCATAGCTGCCGGCACAAAGCAAGAACAAAATACGTTCGACCGGCGGAAAGTTGCAAATTCCAGTCCCCGCATCGCGGTGCTGAGCTGCTGGTCAGCCTTTAAGCCGGCGCTGCCGCCAGGCATCCAGCGTCTCGTCGATGATGCGTTGCGGCACGTGGCCGAGCTCGAAGACGGTGTCGATCTCCAGCACGTCGAGCCCGTCGAGGAATTCCGGCGGTGCTGCGCCGTGACGCAGGCGGGCAGCGTCCTTGGCGGTGGTAATGAGGCCAAGACCGGCTTTACGCGCCGTCGCCGTCAATTCAGCAAGCTCGTCCGCACTGTAGAAATGATGGTCAGGAAATGGTCGGGTCAGCGCAAGCTCGCCGCCGGCCTCGCTTACCGTGTCGAAAAACTTGTCGGGATGGCCGATGCCGGCGAACGCCAGGAACCGCCTGCCGGCCAGCGTCACCTTGCTGGTCGGCGCGGTGTGCGCCTCGAAGATCGGCCTGCCGGCGCGCGCTGCCTGGCGCACGACCGTATCGGCCGCAGTGCCCTCGCCCATCTTCAGCAAGGCGCTGGTGAAGACCAGTTGGTCGACGATGTTTGCCCGCAGCGGCCCGCCGGGGATGACGCGGCCATTGCCGATGCCATGGCGCGCGTCGACGACGACGAGCGCATAGTCGATGTGGATGCGCGCGCTCTGAAAACCGTCATCCATGATCAGGAAATCGCAGCCGAGCTTCTCCAGCAGAAGCCTGGCGCCGGCGGCCCGGTTCGGCGTCACCGCGACCGGCGCGTGTTCGGCGAGAAGCAGCGGCTCGTCGCCGACATGCTTGGCGGCGTCGTGGTGCGGATCGACGATATGCGGCTGGGCGAAGGAGCCACCATGGCCGCGCGACAGGAAACCCGGATTGAGCTGCATGCGCCGGGCCTGCTCGGCCAATGCGATCGCCACTGGCGTCTTGCCGGTGCCGCCGACGGTGAAGTTGCCGACGCAGAGCACCGGCGCCTCGACCTTTTCGCGCGGCGCGTGCCGCATGCGGCGACCGGCGACGAGCGCATAGACGGCGGAGAGCGGCGACAGCGCCGTCACCCGCCAGTCCGGCTCTTCCCACCAGAAGGGTGGCGCTTCCGAGGTCACGTCAGCGCCCGTTCGCGCCCTTCAGGCGCGACTTGACGACCAGCGGCTGGATATAGGGCTCGAGCGACCTGAGCGTATGCGCCAGCGCACCGCGCATCTCGTCGACCGTCGCCGCACCCGCCGCCATCATCTCATGGCGGGCCGCCTCGTCGGTCAAAAGGAAATTGACGGCGCCGGCCAGCATATCGCGGTCGCGCACCAGCTTGGCGCCGCCACTGTCGAGCAGGCGCTGATAAGCCTCGCGAAAATTCTGGACGTTGCGGCCGGCAAGCACCGCCGTCTCCAGCATGGCCGGTTCCAGCGGGTTCTGGCCGCCCTCGGAAGTCAGCGAACGGCCGACAAAGGCGATTTCCGTCAGCCTCAGATAAAGCCCCATCTCGCCGATCGTGTCGCCGAGCAGGATATCGGTATCGGCGGTGATCCTGTCGCCCTTGCTGCGCTGCGCCAGCTTCAGGCCCATGCCGGAAATCTGGGCGGCCAGCTGACCGGCGCGATCGGGATGGCGCGGCACGATGATGGTCAAGAGCCCGTGGTGGCGCTTGTGCAGCATGGCGTGAACTTCGGCGGCGACCGCCTCTTCGCCGTCATGGGTCGAGATCGCCGCCCAGGTCGGGCGGCCGCCGATCTGGCGTTTCAGCGCCGCCAACGCCCGTTCGTCGGCCGGCGGCGGCGCGGTGTCGACCTTGAGATTGCCGGACACGGTGACCGGCCGGGCGCCGAGCGAAAGGAAGCGCTCGCCATCGAGATCCGACTGGGCGACGACATGGGCGAGATTTTCGAACAATGCTTCGGCAATGTTGGCGCGCTTCTTCCAGGACTTGAAGGAGCGGTCGGACAGCCTGCCGTTGACCAGAACCTGCGGCACGCGGCGGGCGCCGAGTTCCAGGATGGTCATCGGCCAGATCTCCGATTCGGCGATGATCGCCAGGTCCGGTTGCCAATGGTCGAGGAAGCGGCTGACCGCCGGCTTGAGGTCGAGCGGCACATATTGGTGGATGATGCGGTCGCCCAGCCGTTCTTCGGCGACCTGTGCCGAGGTGACGGTGCCCGTCGTCAGCACGACGTTGACGCCGTAATCGAGAATGCTCTCGACCAGCGGCACGACGGCGATGGTCTCGCCGACGCTGGCTGCATGGATCCAGATCACCGGGCCTTCGGGGCGCTCGCGTCCGGCGACGCCGTAGCGCTCGCGCCGGCGAATGCGGTCCTCCTTGCCTCTGGACGTGCGCCAGGCGACGTAAGGTCCGACCAGCGGGTAGGCGACGGCCCCGGCGAAGCGGTAGGCCGTCAGGAAGGCGCGCGCCCAGCGCATACTCATTTCGAACCGTCCACAAGGCGATAGGCCTCGGCGGTCGCGGCATTGAGCGAGGCCGTGACCTCCTGGCGCTTGCGTTCCATTTCCGCGGCGTCGGCGTTGGCCGGCACGAAGACAGGCGTGCCGACGACAATCGAGGAGCGGCCGAAGGGCAAGTTGATCGTCGTCTTGTCCCAGCTGCCCTCGATCACCTTGCGGCGGCTGGTGGCTATCGCGGCAGGCAGGATCGGCCGGCCGGACAGCCGCGCCAGGAGGACGACGCCGAGCCCCGCATCGCGCGGTGTGCCGTGGGGAATATCAGCAATCATGGCGACATTCTTGCCGGTGGCGAGCGACTTTTTGAGGGCGATGAGCGCCTTGGCACCGCCCTTGTCGAGATGCCTTGCGCTTTCGCGCCCGCCAGAGCCGCGAACGGCCTCGATGCCGAATTTCTCGACCATCAGGGCGTTGAGCTCGGCATCGGCGCTGCGCGATACCATGGCAACCAGCGGCCGTCCTTTGGGATAATAGGCCGGGGTCAGCAGATGCTGCCCGTGCCAGAGTGCGATGATGCCAGGCTCGAGCTGCGCATAGGCGCCGCCGGAAAACTTCGCCGATCCTTCGACCAGGCGGTTGGTCACGCGGACAAGGCGGACGAAATACGCAAACAGTGCGGCAAGCGCATTCTTGACGAATCGCGACTGCGCCAGCGGTTCGCGGATCTTGCGCCAGAACGTCTTCGGCTTGCGACGTCTGACCGCCGACCGCGGGGCTGACCGCTTGACCGCTTCATGGTTCATCGATGTCAACCGACAGCCTTGTTTTCGGGGTCGAGCAGGCGGTGCAGGTGAACGACGAAATAGCGCATATGGGCATTGTCGACGCTGGCTTGCGCCTTGGCCTTCCAGACGGCGTGCGCCGATTGATAGTCCGGATAGATGCCGACGATGTCGAGCGCGTCGAGATCGCGGAATTCGGTGCCGCCCAGCTTCTTGAGTTCGCCGCCGAACACCAGGTGCAAAAGCTGTTTCTTTCCGTCTTCAGCGGCCATGTCGATCCTTCACATATCGTGAGTTTGGGACAGGTCTAGACCAAAGCCGCCGACTTTGGAACTATTGATAGTGGTCAATTGTCCAGCCCGGCGATGACGCCGGCGAGCACGGCCAGGAGTTCGCCGCTGCCGGCGGCGAGCGGTCCGTGACGGATCACTTCGCCGGCATAGAGCGGCGCGCGGCCGTGCCGATCGAGCAAGGCGCCGCCTGCCTCGCGCAGGATGAGATCGGCCGCGGCGATGTCCCAGTCATGCGCATTGGCCTTAACGAAGGTGGCATCGAGCTGGCCGCCGGCGATCATCGCCAGCCGGTAGGCGAGCGAAGGAATATAGGGCACCCGCCTCAGCCGCTTATGCCATTTCGCCGGCATCAGGTCGATCATCGGCTTCGGTCCGGCAATTTCGGCCGTTTCCGACGGCGGACGCACGCTGATGCGCTGGCCGTTCAGGAATGCGCCCTCGCCCGGCAGCGACCAATAGATTTCGCCCTTCGCCGGGCAGTCGAGCACGCCAGCAAGCGTTCGGCCTTTCTCGACCACCGCGACGCTGACGCACCATGTGGGCAGCCCTTCGAGGAAGCCGCGCGTGCCGTCGATCGGATCGACGACGAAGGTGCGGCGCGCGACAAGCCTTACCGGGTCGTCGACGGTTTCCTCCGACAGCCAGCCATAATCCGGCCGGGCCGTCAGCAAGGTCTCGCGCAGATATTTGTCGGCGGCGTGATCGGCTTCGCTGACCGGCGAGGTGCCGCCCTTCATCCACACTTGCGGATTGTTGTTGAAGTACTGCATGGCGATGAGCCCCGCCTCGCGGGCGGCATCGCGCAACAGCTGCAAGTCTTCAGTAGCGCCGGCCGAGACGGCCGGGTCAAGCTCCGGCAAGGGTCATTCCTTCGATCAAAAGCGTGGGCGCGGCAGTGCCGAAATTGCGGTCGAGATCGCTCGCCGGAACCATGTTGAGGAACATCGTCTTCAGATTGGAGGCAATGGTCACCTCGGCGACGGGATAGGCCAGCTCGCCGTTTTCGATCCAGAAGCCGGAAGCGCCGCGGCTATATTCGCCCGTCACCATGTCGACGCCCTGGCCGAACACTTCGGTGACGTAGCAGCCGGTCTTAAGCGACTTGATCAGCTCTTCCGGCGTGTTTTCCCCGGGCTCGATCGCGAGATTGGTCGACGATGGCGAGACCGACGAACCGCTGCGCGAGCCGCGCCCATTGGTAACGAGGCCGAGTTCGCGAGCCGCCGAGGTCGACAGGAACCAGTGGTTGAGCACGCCCTTGTCGACCATGAACAGTTTCTCGCCCTCGACGCCTTCGCCGTCGAACGGGCGCGAGGCCTGTCCGCGGCGCCGGAGCGGCTCGTCGGTGACGGTGATTGCGGCCGAAGCCACCTTCTTGCCCATCATGTCGCGCAGAAAGCTGGTCTTGCGCGCCACCGCGGCGCCATTGATGGCACCGGCAAGGTGGCCGGCAATGCCGCGCGCGACGCGCGGATCGAACACCACGTCGACCGGCCCGGTCGCCGCCTTGCGTGCGCCAATGCGGCGGACAGCGCGCTCACCGGCCTTGCGGCCGATGTCTTCCGGCGCGTCGAGATCGGAAAAATGCTGGCGCGAGGAGAATTCGTAATCGCGCTCCATGCCGGTTCCCTCGCCGGCGATCACGCTGGTCGAGCGCGAAAAACGCGAGGCGACGTAATGGCCGACGAAGCCGTGCGAGGTGGCGAGCACCAGGCCGCCGAGCCCGGCACTGGCACCGCTACCGGCCGAATTGGTGACGCCCTTGACGGCAAGCGCCGCCGCTTCGGCGGCAAGCGCTGCCTCCTTCAGCTGGTCCGCCGACACCTCGGTGGCGTCGAACAGATCGAGGTCGCGCGGCTTCTTGACCAGCAAGGCCGGGTCAGCGAGGCCCTGATAGGGATCCTCAGGCGACACCTTGGCCATGGCGACGGCGCGCTCGGCCAGCATATTGGGGTCGGATGCCGCCGTTGCCGAAACGCTCGCTACCCGCTTGCCGACGAAGACACGCAGCGAGACGTCTTCGCTCTCGGACGCTTCTGTGCCTTCGACCTTGCCGAGCCGCACCGAGACGCCGGTCGAACGGCCGCGCACCGCAACCGCATCGGCGGCATCGGCGCCGGCCCGTTTGGCAGCCTCGACCAGGGCCGCGACGCGATCGGTCAGTTTCGCTGCGTCGAGCGTATCGGTCATGCGCATAATCCTGTTATTTCCGGCTGGCTGAAGGGCAGCCGCTGCTGCACCATCTATTGTCCCGGTGCCGCTTCTGCAATGGGAGAAGCGGACAATCAGGAGGCATCTAGCCCCAGGTCGGCGCGACCGATCTAGAGCTGGTGCGTCCTTCTAGACGCACAAGATCTTTGATTTTGCACCTACGCTGGCCTGATCGGAAATAGACTCCTGATCAACCCGAAGGCGAAATGTTCGATCGATCAGGCGCGGAAGCGACCAGCCGAAAACGCCGCGACACGCGCTGGATCGCCGCGACCACTGATCAGTTCAGCGACCAGGCGTGCAGTGATCGGAGCGAGTGTCAGGCCAAGGTGGCCATGACCGAAGGCATGAATCACCCTGGAGCTGCCGCGCGACGGGCCGATGACCGGCCGGGAATCGGGCAGCGACGGCCGGAACCCGAGCCACTCGGATGACGGCCGGCCGAGTTGTGGAAAGAACTGCCTGACACCGCGATCGAGCAGCGCCAGCCGGCGTGGATTTGCCGGCGCTGCAAGCCCGCCGAGCTCGACGGTTCCGGCGACACGCAGCCGGCCGTTCATCGGCGTCATGTAGAAGCCGAGATCGACAGGACAGACCGGGCGATGGAGCAGGGGCGCCCCGGTCGGGAATTCGAGATGATAACCACGTTCGGTCTCGAGCGGGATCCTGTCGCCGGCCTGCATGGCCAACGCCCGCGCTTGCGCGCCCGCGGCGATCACCACCGTGTTCGCCTTGATGCGAAAGCCGGAACCGCTGAGCCTGACACCGTCCGCCTCGACCCGCAGCCCGGTTATCTCAGCCTGCGCTACCGAAACGCCGCGGGCGGTCGCGGCATTGAGCAGCCGCCGCATCACTGTCTTGGGATCGGTGACATTCATCGAGTCGGGGAAGTACAGGCCGCTGGCCCCGGTCGCGGGCAGGCCAGGCTCCAGCGCGGCGACCTCTTCCGGTGTCAGAACCTCTTGATGGACGCCAAACCCGGCGCGCAGCGCCCTGCCCCCGGCGGCCTTGGCGAAATCGCTCTCGCGGCGATACAGGTAGAGGCAGCCGTTGCGGCGCAGCAGGTCGGCCAAGTCAGCCTCCTCCACCATCTCTTCCCAGGCCGGCAGGGCCTCGGCCAGTAGACCGGCGAGCGCCAGCGCATTGGCGCGGGTGGCCGCCGGAAGCGATTGCCTCACGAACTGAACCAGCCATGGCGCAAGCTGCAACAGCGCCGGCCAGCGCAAGGAAAAAGGGCTGTCAGGATCGAGAAGCAGCTTTGGCAGCGCGCGCAGCACAGCCGGATTGCCCACCGGCATGCAGGCATATTCGGCAATCGTTCCGGCATTGCCGAAGGAGGCCCCGGAGCCCGGCTCATTGGGGTCGATGAGCAGGACTTTGCGACCCTCAGCTGCGAGCCGGAGTGCCGTTGCCAGTCCGACAACACCGGCGCCGACGATGGCGCTTTCGACCCTTTCCGACGCTGCCATCATTAAATTCCTAGACGAAGCCAGGCAATTGCAGATGGCCCGCCGATAACAGTTCGGCCATGGTGTTCAGGGCCGTGCGCAGATCGTCGAGCGAGCGCGCGGCGCCGACATTGATGCGCACGCCGTGCTGTACCGGCTCGCGCCCAACCGCGAAGGCGTCACCCGGGAGCACAGCAACGCCACGTTCCAGGCAGGTGCGAGCGAAACCGGCGCCACGCCACGGCTCCGGAAGGCGCAGCCAGGCATGCGTCGAAGTGGGGTGGTTCTGGACATCGAAGCGGCCGAGGATTTCGGTGAGGATGGCCTGGCGCTGGCGAAGCTCCTGCTTCTGCGTTTCTATGATGCGCGCCGCCAAGCCCTCTTCTATCAGCCGCGCGCCGATCAGCCCCGTCAAGGGACTGATGCTCCAGCAGTTGATGCGCAAAGCCGCTGCGACCTGGCCGGCTATGGCGCGTGGCGCGATAACAAAACCGAGGCGCAGCCCTGGGGCAAGACATTTCGACAAGGCGCCGACGTGAACCGTCAATTCGGGCTCGAGGCTGGCAAGCGATGGCAGCGGATTGTCTGCCAGCGGCCGGTAGACGTCATCTTCGATGATGAGGACGTTGTGGCGGCGGGCCACGGTCACCAGCTCGTGCCGGCGATCCTCGGATAGCGTAATGGTCGTCGGGTTGTGCAGGGTCGGCACCAGGAAGACCGCGCGTGGGCGGAGCTGCGCGCAGGCCGCGTCGAATGCGTCGGCCCGCATGCCACCACGGTCCATCGCGACGCCTCTGAGGTCGAGCCCATGCACCCGGCACAGCGCGTTGATGCCCTGATAGGTCACTTCGTCGGCGAGCACGACCTCGCCTTGCCTGGTCACCGCGCCAAGCACGCAATCCAGCCCGTGCTGGGCGCCCGCCGCCAGCACCACGCGGCCGGGATCGCCTTCCCCCGCTACCGGTCGCATCCACTCGGCGATTGCCGTCCTCGCCCAAAGCGGCCCCTCGGGCGGATGATAATCCTGAAGCGTGGCATAGTGCCGGTCCTTCGACAGGCGCGGCAGCAGCAGCGCTAGCGCATCGAGATAGGCCGAGGTTGCCGGCCGGTTGACGGAAAGGTCGATGACGCCGGTGTCGTCGCTTGGCGCCGAGACGAAGCCGGGTCTTTCGCCGGCGTCGCGGGCCGCGACCGTCGTGCCGCGCCCAGGCCGTGCTTCGAGCAAGCCGCGCTGCTGGAGCGTCGACAGTGCGCGCGTCACCGTGGTGACATTGATACCCAGTGCGCGGGCAATCTCGCGCTGCGGCGGCAGCCGGTCTCCAACTGCAAGTGTGCCGGACGTGATCCGTTCGGCAATAGCGTCGGCAAGGCGCCGGTAGACCGGGCCTTCATCCGAGGCGAGTTGCAGGTCCTGAAGCATGCGGATTGACGGATTCGGTGTGTTGACGCTCTGGCTATCGGCGCATCTAGCATAAGACAATGCTCCAGACAATAGCACTTGTCCGGTAGGTATTTTCAAAGTCCGGCCCGGAAAATCTCACACAATCGCGAAGAAAGCCGCTTGACGGCCAAACTTGTCTGCATCTATGGTTCTTTAGCGATCGATTGTGTGAGCATACAAGTTTGGTTTGCCGCCATTGTGCGGCAGCGTCATGCGAGACCGATATATGCACGGCAAGCGCCACCTCGTTTCGACAAGCAGCTTCTGCCGCAGCTCGACGGACTTACGTCCGTGATGGCCGAAGCGACAGCCCTGTCACGCGACAGTGCCGGTTCTGCACGGGCGGGCGATGCCGGCAGCCAGCGATTTGTCGAATTTGTCGATGTCGAGAAATCATATGACGGCCGGACCTTCGCGGTAACGCGGCTGAACCTCGGCGTAGCGCGCGGCGAGTTCCTTACCCTTCTCGGACCTTCCGGTTCGGGCAAGACGACGACGCTCAACATGCTTGCAGGGTTCGAACGGCCGACCAGCGGCGTCATCACGCTTGAAGGCCGGTCGGTAGACAGGCTGCCGCCCTACGAACGCAACATCGGCATGGTGTTCCAGAACTACGCGCTGTTTCCGCATATGAGCGTTGAAGAGAACGTCGCCTTCCCGCTCTCCGTCCGCAAGATTACGAAGACGGAAGTCGCGGCCCGCGTCGGCCGTGCGCTCGACATGGTGCGGCTGCGGCAGTTCGGCGACCGGCGGCCGGCACAGCTTTCCGGCGGCCAGCAGCAGCGCGTAGCGCTTGCCCGCGCGTTGGTGTTCGAGCCGAGCCTGGTGCTGATGGACGAGCCACTCGGTGCGCTCGACAAGAAGCTGCGCGAGCATATGCAGCTCGAGATCAAGCAACTTCACACAATGCTCGGTGTCACCATTGTCTATGTGACACACGACCAGAGCGAGGCGTTGACCATGTCGGACCGCGTCGCCGTTTTCAACAATGGCGGGATTGCCCAGCTCGGTTCGCCTGATGATCTCTACAACGCGCCGCAAACTTCGTTTGTCGCAAGCTTTATCGGCGAGAACAATACGCTGCTCGGCAAGGTCGACCGCGTCTCTGGCAAGGAGTGCCGCGTTGCGCTGGACGGCGGCGGTTCGGTAACGGCGCTGGCCATCGGTGTTGCGGAGGGCGCGGCCTGCCATATCGCTATCCGCCCGGAGCGGCTGAAGCTTGCGCCCGCTTCGAACGGAGCAAATGCGTTGGCCGGCACGGTCGATGGCCGCATCTATCTCGGCGACCACCAGCGTCTTCTGGCCAGGCTGGAAAACGGACAGGTGTTGACCGTCAAGGTCGGCCCCGAAGCGACCATGGGCAACGGGGAACCGGTCACGGTTTCCTGCGCGCCCAACGACTGCCGCGCCTTCCCGACAGATGCCGGAACGGGCGGTTCCATCTCGAAAACAGGGGAATAACAACAATGAAAATCACCAAAGCACGGCTGTTCGCCTTTGCGGCAGCCACAGCATTCATCACCTCAGGACATGTCGCCTTCGCCGACGAGCTTTCGATCATGGCCAGCGGCGGCGCCTGGCAGGATGCCCAGCGCAAGGCGTGGTTCGAACCATTCAGCAAGGAGACCGGCGTCAAGATCGTCGAGCAGGAATATCTCGGCGATCTCGGCAAGGTCAAAGCCATGGTCGACACCGGCAACGTGCCGATCGATCTAGTGACGGTCGAGACTGCGACCGTGCTGCAAGGTTGCGACGCCGGCATTCTCGAGCGCCTCGACTATTCCAAGATCGCGCCGCGCGAGAAATTCCTCGAAGGCTCCGCGCTCGACTGCGGTGTCGGTCTCGACGCCTATGGCGACGTGCTCGCCTACGATCCCAACGTGCTGAAGGAGGCGCCGACCTCGGTGCTCGATATCTTCGACACGACCAAGTTTCCCGGCAAGCGTGCGATGCGCAAGTTCCCGGCGCAGAATTTGGAATGGGCGCTGATGGCCGATGGCGTCGCGCCGGCCGATGTCTACAAGGTGCTGGCCACGCCGGAAGGCGTCGACCGCGCCTTCAAGAAGCTCGACACCATCAAGAAAGACATCGTCTGGTGGGACGCCGGCGCACAGCCGCCCCAGCTCCTCGCCTCGAAGGAAGTGGTGATGACCACCGCCTGGAACGGCCGTATCCAGAATGCCATCGACAAGGACGGGGCGCCGTTCAAGATCGTCTGGAACAACCAGATCCTCGAATACGACATGATCGCCATTCCGAAGGGGGCCAAGAGCCCGGACCTGGCCTACAAGTACCTTGCCTATATCAGCCAGCCGGAAATCAACGCCAAGCTGGCCAGCTACATCACCTACGGGCCAGTGCGCACCGATGCAGCTTCCTTTGTCGCGCCGGACGCGCTGCCCAAATTGCCGAACGCGCCCGACCATATGAGCGCTTATCTGGTCGCCGACACCGAATTCTGGGGCGACTACGGCGAGGATCTGGTCAAGCGCTTCAACGCCTGGCTCGCGCAGTAGGAAAAATGACGGCGCTTGGGCCCACGGAACTGAATCGGCCGCGCATCGTGCGCGACCGGTCGGCTGCCGATGCCAAGGCGGCGAAATCCGTCACGGCAAAGCTTCGGCGCGCTGAGTTCGGCGATCGATTACGGTCGCTGGCGCTGGCGGCACCTTTGCTTGTGCTGCTGGCGCTGAGCTTCGGCATCCCGATCGTCCTGCTGCTGTCGCGCGCCGTCTATGATCCGACGATTGCTGACGCCCTGCCGCAGACCAGCCAGGCGCTGCGCGGCTGGAACGGCGCGGGACTGCCAGGCGATGCCGCCTTCCTGGCCCTTGCCGCCGACCTCAGGGACAATCAGGCCAAGGGCACCGCCTACGAACTCGCCAAGAGCCTCAACGCCCGCCTGCCCGGTGCGCGCAGCCAGGTGCTCAAGACGGTACGCCAACTTGAGGCTGCCGACAGGCCGCCGCTGGAGGTGATGAAAGGCGTGCCGTTCTGGTCGGCGCCCGGCACGTGGCCGGCCATCGAGAGCGGCACCCATAGCGTGACGTCGTTCTACCTGCTTAGCGCGCTTGATCTGCGCTGGAACGCCGATGGAGGCATTGACAGAGTGCCGCCGCAACAGGCGATCTTCCTGCAGGTGTTCATGCGCACATTCTTCGTCGCCGCGGCGGTGACGCTGGCCACGCTGATACTGGGCTTCCCCCTCGCCTATCTCATCGCCTCGGTGCCCAAGGGCCTCGCCGCCATCCTCATCGTCGCGGTGCTGCTGCCATTCTGGACGTCGATCCTGGTGCGAACCGCGGCCTGGACCGTGCTCCTGCAGAAATTCGGCCTGGTCAATGATTTGCTGTTGTGGCTCGGCATTGCCGACGACCGGCTTGACCTGATGTACAGCCGCATCGGACTGATCATCGCCATGACCCATATCCAGCTGCCGTTCACGCTGCTGCCAATCTATAGCGTCATGCGCACGATCCCGGCCTCGCAGATGAAGGCCGCCTATTCGCTCGGCGCAAAACCCTTCACCGCGTTCCGCCGCGTCTATCTTCCACAGGTTTTTCCAGGAGTCATGGCCGGTTGCCTGCTCACCTTCATTCTCTGCCTCGGCTACTACATCACGCCGGCGCTCATCGGCGGGGCAAGCGACCAGCTGATCAGCAATTTCATCGCCAACTACGTCAATGTCGAGCTGAACTGGGAGATGGCGGCAGCGCTGAGCTTCATCCTGCTCGTCTTCACCCTGGCGCTGTTCGGCGTCTTCGCCCGCATCCTCGGCCTCGACCGTCTCAAGCTGGTGTAGCCATGCTGCTGTCTCCCTATCCGACAACAGGCGAAAGAATCCGCATAACCCTGCTCTGGCTATGGTGCGGCATGGTGATCCTGTTCCTGCTCGTGCCGATCCTCGTTCCTGTCCCCTTGTCGTTCAACAGCGGCGCCTTCTTCATCTTTCCGCTGGAGGGATTTTCGACGCGCTGGTACGCGGTCGTGCTTGGCACCCAACGCTGGCAATCGGCGATCGGCAACAGCCTGATCGTTGCGTTCGGGACGACGCTGATCGCAACGATACTCGGCACGTTGACGGCGATTGCGCTTTCCGACGAAAAGTTTCCCGGCCGCCGCATCGTGATGCCGCTGCTGCTGTCGCCGCTGATCGTGCCGGTGGTGATCACCGCCGTCGGCTCGTATCTGTTCTATGCCCGCGTCGGCCTAGCCAGCACCTATGCCGGCATCATCCTGGCGCACACCGCGCTCGCCAGCCCGTTCGTCGTTGTCACGGTGGGAGCGAGCCTCACCGGTTTCGACCGCAATCTGATGCGCGCTGCCGCCATCTCCGGAGCAAGGCCCGTCACATCGTTCTTCAGGGTGATGCTGCCGCTGATCCTGCCCGGCGTGCTGTCCGGCGCCGCCTTTGCCTTTGTCACCTCGTTCGACGAGGTCGTCGTTGTGCAGTTCCTGGCCAGCGCCAACCAACGCACCATGCCGCTCGAAATGTTCATTGGCTTGCGCGAAAAGCTCTCCCCGGCAATCACCGCCGCAGCGACACTGATGATGGGGCTGTCGATCATCCTCCTGGTCGTCGCCAATCTTCTGGCTAGACGCAGCCGGCGGCGGCCTGGACCGAGCATCTAATCCTGGGTTTCAAGCCGGGCGAGATCGGTCTTGCCCAACCTATCATCAGGAAGCGGCCACCGGCGTCCAGATTACGTCGTCGATCCTGAGCGCGCCGGTGGCGAGCATCACCAGCCGGTCGAAGCCGAGCGCCGCGCCGCTCGCCTGCGGCATGATGGCGAGCGCGGCGAGGAAGTCCTCGTCGATCGGGTAGCGTTCGCCGTAGACACGCTGCTTTTCGTCCATTTCGGCGGCAAAGCGCCGGCGCTGCTCGGCCGGGTCGGTCAACTCGCCGAAGGCGTTGGCGAGTTCGACGCCGCAGCAATAGAGCTCGAAGCGCTCGGCGGTGCGCGGATCGTCGGCGCTCGGCCGGGCCAATGCCGCCTCCGAGATCGGATATCCGAAAAGGATGGTGGCGCGGCCCTGCCCCAGCGCCGGGTCGATTTTTTCGACCATCACCCGGCTGAACAGGTCTGCCCAATTGTCGTCGGGCGCGGTCCGCAATCCGGCCTGGACCAGGGCGGCATCCAACCCCGCGCGGTCGGTGCTGCCGTCGGCTGCAACCGTCGCCAGCAGATCGATGCCGGCGTGACGCATAAAGGCCTCGGCGACGCTCAACCTTTCCGGCTCGGCAAACGGGTCGACCTCGCGGCCGCGGAAGCTAAAACGCTTCGCTCCGGTCCGTTCGGCCGCCAGCGCGACGAGCTCGGCGCAGTCGCGCATCAGGCTCTCATAGGTCTCGCCGACGCGGTACCATTCGAGCATGGTGAACTCAGGATGGTGCAAGGGGCCGTGCTCGCGGTTGCGCCAGACAGCCCCGAGGCTGAAGATGCGCTCCTCGCCGGCGGCAAGCAGCTTCTTGCAGGCGAATTCCGGCGAAGTGTGGAGGTAGAGCGGCTGGCGCCGCCCGTCCGGCCCGATCGCCTCGGTGGCAAAGGCCGACAGGTGCGCTTCATTGCCGGGCGAGACCTGCAGGGCCGATGTCTCCACCTCGACGAAGTCGCGGCGGGCGAACCAATCGCGCATGCCGGCGGCAATGGCATTGCGCAGGATCAGCCGCGGCCGGCGGTCGGCGTGGACATGCGGCGTCCACCACGGCGAGGCGACGGTCATCGGCTTCAGGGGAATTGCACAGAGGGCTGGCGATTGCGGCCAAGATGCGCTAGGCCGCACGCAACGGCCTCTCCAGCCGATTTGCGCCAACAAATTTTATCAGGATGGAAACCCGTGAAGGTCATCGCCAGCTCCTTACGCAAAGGCAACGTCGTCGAAAAGGACGGCAAGCTTTATGTGATCCTCTTTGCCGAAAACATTCATCCTGGCAAGGGTACGCCGGTCACCCAGCTCGACATGCGGCGTATCTCCGACGGGGTAAAGGTTTCCGAGCGTTACCGCACCACCGAGCAGGTCGAGCGCGCCTATGTCGAGGAGCGCGAGCACACGTTCCTCTACCGCGACGGCGAAGGCTTTCACTTCATGAATCCGGAGACTTACGACCAGGTCGCGGTGCCGGAAAGCGTGGTCGGCGACATGGCGCCTTATCTGGTCGAAGGCATGCCGGTGCAGATCTCGCAGTACAACAACATCGCCATCTCGCTGGTGCTGCCGCAGCGCGCCACTTTCGAGGTGGTCGAGACCGAGCCGGTGACCAAGGGCCAGACGGCGTCCTCGTCCTACAAGCCGGCAACGCTGTCCAACGGCGTGCGCACCCTGGTGCCGCCACACATCAGCGCCGGCACCCGCGTGGTGGTGATGACCGCCGATGGCGCCTATGTCGAGCGCGCGAAGGATTGAGGCGCGAAACCTGAAACGCCTCGCCGAAAACGTCGAGGCTGCCGGTCACGTCTTCCTCTTTGTGCCAGGGCTTCGCCTATTGCACGACGCCAGCGGGCAATCTCTGAGCCTCCAGCAACGCCGACCGCCCCTTTCGCCAGGTGCCAGGTGGAATGCCGACGAACTTTTTGAAGGCACGATTGAAGGCGGCTTCCGACTCGTAGCCGACCTCGGCCCCCGCTTGCGCGATGCTCATTTCGGGCCGTTCGAGCAAACGTCCTGCCAGTTGCAGACGCCAACGAGCAAGATAGTGCATGGGCGAGACCTCGACATAGTGGGTAAAGCGGCTCGCAAAGGCCGTGCGCGAGAGCCCTACTTCGCGGGCGAGCCGGTCCAATGTCCATTCCTCCCTGGGGCGAGCGTGGATGAGCCGGAGCGCCTCGCCGACATGTTGATCCCGCAGGCCTGACAGCCAGCCGCGCGAATCGTCGGGGAGGGTCTCGAGATGGCGGCGGATGATCTCGACGAACATCAGCTCGCTCAGCTTGGCGAGGATCGTTTCACAGCCCGCCCGCCCACTGCCACCTTCGGCCAGCGCCAGCCGAAAAAGGTCGATAACCCAGCTGCTTCCATCGGCGGGCTTGCGGGCACACAGGATGGCCGGCAACGCGGCGAGGAGAGGATTGAAGGGACGCGCATCGCAGCCAAGATACCCGCAAATGAACCGGGTCCGCTCGTCTCCACCGCCACCATGGATCACCGCGAACGGCAGGCTCTCGTCTATCGGCCGATAATACATCGCCATATTGGGTTCGCCCCGCGCCCCGGGCGAGGAGCTCAACACGTTCGGAACACCACCGGGGAAGACAACGACATCACCGGCGTTCACCAGCACCGGGGGCACCGAATCGTCTGCCAGCGCGGCCCAGCACGAGCCCGACATCACGGCATGAAAAGAAATGATGTGCTCTGCCTCCGGCATGACGGCGGCGGCAATGTCGGCCGTGCCCGGCGACTCGCCGACCCAGGGAGAGCTGGCGTCGACGTCGAAATAGATCGCACCGGTGAGGCGAACGGCTCGGAGCACATCGGAAAGGACATCCATGCACTACACCTCCGGAAACGATCGGCTGCTCCCTTTGACAACGCGTTTTTCGGCCAGGCATCTCGAACTATCCGGCAATACAGCCGCCCGAGCAACTACCCATCCGGTCTAATCCTCCTCTGAACGATCGGGCAACAAAAATGGACGATGTGACATTTGCGGGAACAACGGACGGGACTAGCGTTTCATCGACCGGCCGACAGGTCCACTAACGGGGAGGAATACCATGCACGATCAAGACATCACCAAATCCGCAGCAAGCCTGCGGATTCCGCGTCGAGAATTCATCACAAAGGGCAGCGCGGCGCTGGCGGGCCTAGCGGCATTCTTCGCGAGCCAACACGCCTATGCCTTTCCAAGCCGGCCCGGCGAGAAAGTCGTCAAATGGCTCGACCAACTGCCACCGAACCCGGTTCCGGAGGTCATCAAGAATCAGCTCGTTTGGGAGGATCTCGATTCCTGGGTAACGCCCAATGACAAGTTCTTTTCAATCGCGCATTTCAACCGGCCAGTCATCGACGCAGGCACCTGGAAGCTCGAAATCGGCGGCCTGGTCAAAAAGCCGACGACCCTGACGCTTGCCGATATCAAGGCACGGCCGCGCCAGGAAGTCACGTTCACGATCGAATGTTCGGGCAATACCGGCCTTCCGTTTTTCAATGGCGGCATCGGTAATGCGCGCTGGGCGGGTACGCCGCTCGCCCCGATCCTAAAGGAGGCCGGCGTCCTCGACAGCGGCATCGAAGTGGTCTTCTGGGCCGCCGACGAAGGCGAGATCAAGCGGACCGACGACGTCAAGTTCAAGCAGAATTTCGCGCGCAGCATGTCGCTGGCAGATGCGATGGACCCAAAGAATGTCCTTTGCTACGAGATGAACGGAGCTGCCCTACCGGCCGATAATGGCTTCCCGCTGCGGCTGATAGCGCCGGGCTGGTACGGGGTCGCCAACGTGAAATGGCTCAAGCGCATCGACGTGCGCGACCAGCGCTTCGAGAACCGGTTCATGGGACGCGACTACGTCACGCTCCGCGAGGAAGACCATAACGGCGAGACCGTGTGGGTAGAAACGTCCGTCGGACGGGCGCGCCTCAAATCGGCGCCGGCCCGGGTCACCCATATCGGCAACGATTACCGGATCGTCGGAGCCGCCTGGGGCGCGCCGATCGACCGGGTCGAGGTGAAGATCGACGATGGGCCGTGGATGCCGGCGACAATCGGCAGCGACGAGGCGGAATTCGCCTGGAAGATGTGGTCTCTTGACTGGCCCAAGCCTTCGCCCGGGGAGCACACCGTGACCTCGCGCGCGATCGACATGAGCGGCAACATTCAGCCGGCGATGAACGATCCGTGGATCGCCAAGAAACACACATATTGGGAAAGCAATGGCCAAGTGACGCGCCGCCTACGCGTCGACTGAGGATTTGGGCCAAGTGCGGCAATTGCGTCGGGCATTGCCGAATGAGCGTCAGACAGTTGGATGAGACCGCCTCGCGACACCGCAGCGGTTTCATGAAACTTGGCGGGAACATTGCGCTCGCAATCGTCCGGGACGGCGGTTTGAAGAGCGCAATATGGCCATATGAGCAAGCGCACATATGGCTGATCCTCCCCTGAACGATCGGGCAACAGAAATGGACGATGTGACATTTGCGGGAACAACGGACGGGACTAGCGTTTCATCAGCCGGCCGACAGGTCCAATAATAGGGAGGAATGTCATGCACGATGAAGACATCACCAAATTCGCAGCAAGCCTGCGGGGCGAAGTCATCCGCGCCGGCGACGCCAGCTATGACGAGGCCCGCAAGCTCTACAACGGCATGATCGACAAGCGGCCGCTGATCATCGCCCGCTGTGTGGACGTCGCAGACGTGATCGCAGCGGTGAATTTCGGCCGCGACAACAATTTGCTGGTTGCGGTACGTGGCGGCGGCCATAACGGACCCGGATTGGGGAGCTGCGACGACGGTCTGGTGATCGACCTGTCGGCGATGAACGGCGTGCGCGTCGATCCGGACGCCCGTACGGCGCGGGTGGGTCCGGGCTGCACCCAGGGCGACCTCGATCACGCCACCCATGCGTTTGGCCTGGCCGTACCGGCGGGCATCATCTCGACCACCGGGGTCGCCGGACTGACGCTGAGCGGCGGCCATGGCTATCTGACGCGCAAATATGGCCTGACCATCGACAATCTGGTCGAGGCCGATGTCGTGCTTGCCGACGGAAGCTTCGTCACCGCCAGCAAGGAGCGGAACCCCAACCTGTTCTGGGCGCTTCGCGGCGGCGGCGGCAATTTCGGCATCGTCACCAGCTTTGTGTTCCAGCTTCACCGGGTCAGCATGGTCTTTGCGGGGCCGATCGCATGGGATCAGCGCCACGCCCGTACCATCATGCAGCATTATCGCGAATTCCTGCCGAACGCGCCCGAAGAACTCGGCATCTTTCTCGGGCTCAAGACCATCCTCTCGAGCGCACCGTTCCCGGAAGAGTTTTGGGGAAAGCGGATGTGTCTGCTGATGTGCTGCTATAACGGCCCGGAGGACAAGGGCAGAGAGGCGCTGGCTCCGCTACTCGATGCGCTCCCCGCGCCTTGGTTCAATTGGATGGGAATGATGCCCTATCCCGCCGTGCAGAGCATGTTCGATGGGCTCTACCCGAAGGGAATGCAGTGGTACTGGCGGGGCGATTTCGTCAAGACGCTGTCCGACGAGGCGATCGACGCCCATCTCGAGCAGGCGGCGAAAACACCGAGCGAGCTATCGCTCATGCATCTCTATCCGATCGACGGCGCGGTCCATCGCGTCGGCAAAGACGAGACACCCTGGAATTACCGCGATGCGACCTGGTCGATGGTCATCGCCGGGATCGATCCGGACCCACAGAAAGCGGGACCGGTGACACGCTGGACCAAGGCCTACTGGGAGGCCGTGCATCCATTCGATCTGGGTGGCGCCTACCTGAACTTCATGATGGATGACGAGGGCGATGCAAGAATCAAGGCGGCATATGGCGATAACTACGAGCGCCTGGCCTCGCTGAAGAAGAAATACGACCCGAACAACCTCTTCCGGGTGAACCAGAACATCCGGCCGGCTGCTTGACGGCGGCCCTCGTCAGGCCGGCAAGTGTTGTATCGTACCGGCCGGCTCGGCCGGTACGATAGGTTGCCGGTCCGGACGCTCGCCGGCCTTGCAAGCGCGATACTCGGCCGGGCTCGGCCACCATGTTCCATGAGCCATGTCTGACATGCAGCAAAAGCGGTCGGCCCGCACGCTCAGGTCACCCGTAGCGCTGCTTCAACCGGCAAGCCCGGGAGTAGGCAAGGCGGTCAAAGGGATATGCCTCAGCGGCTGCTTCCCTTCAGGCCGATTGCGCCGGCAGCCTACCGACAATTCCACGCTTCGATGCGGACGTCCGACGTCACCACGACACCCTTCAGTCCTCCTCGAGCACCATATCCCCTTCAGAATTAGCTAAATTAGCAATTTCTTAAGTGCCTTTGGAACTTTGTAGCTTGCGTTCCATTTTCAACCGCATGCGAGATTCTGTGGTGCAACGGGCTGGAATGACGGTGAACAGGTCACCGCCGCGCTACTCGCTGGTCTTGCCCATATACAATGAAGAACAGGTGCTGCCTCGGCTGATCGAGCGGATCAGTTCGCTTATCCGCCGGCTGGACGGCGAAACGGAGGCCATCTTCGTCGATGACGGAAGCGTCGATGGAAGCGTCGAATACCTTCAAAAAGTGGTCGCCGCCGAGCCGCGCTTTCGGCTGATCGAATTTTCCCGCAATTTCGGCCACCAGGTGGCGATTACCGCCGGTATGGACGCCGCTGCGGGCGATGCCGTCATCGTCATGGATGCCGACCTGCAGGACCCGCCGGAAGTCGTTCTCGATCTGGTGGCTAAGTGGAAGGAAGGCTTTGAGATCGTCTATGCCCGCCGGGTCAAGCGCGACGGCGAATCCTGGTTCAAGGTCTTTACGGCAAGTCTATTCTATCGACTGCTGGAGCAAATGACCTCGGTCGATATTCCGCGCGACGTCGGCGACTTCCGCCTGGTCGGCCGCAAGGCCCTGGAAACCTTCAAGCGTATGCCCGAACATGACCGCTTCGTCAGGGGCATGTTCGGCTGGATGGGCTTCAAGCAGACGGCTGTGCCATTTGAGCGCCACGCGCGAACCCTGGGCCAGACCAAATACCCATTCTGGAAAATGATGCACCTCGCAGTTCACGGCATCGTCAGCTTCTCCGAGAAGCCGTTGCGCCTGGCGCTCTGGGGCGGATTGGCCATTTCCGCGCTTGCAGGGGCCTTCGGCGCCTACGCCGTCTTTGCCTGGTTTTTTGAAACCGGCATCATTGCCGGCTGGACATCAACCGTGGTGATCGTGTCGCTTCTGTGCGGGATTAATCTTTTCATGACCGGCGTGGTCGGACTCTATGTCGGCAGCATCCACGCCGAGGTCAAACGCCGCCCGCTTTATGTGATCGATCGGCTCACCGGCTTCGACGAGCCGATGCGTGCCGCCTCTGGTGAGCGCCGCCGGTCATTTCACAAGTCCAGGAGTGGAGTCCCCGCCAATGGCCGAACTCTTCGACAGCTATGAATCCGAATATGGCGAGGCGGTCGAAGGCTCCATCCGGTTTTCCGGGCTCAGCCACGACTTCTTCCTTGTCGCCAAGGCGGACCTGCTGCGGCGTCTGGTGGTCGAGCGAAAGCTTCGCCAGGGTGGGTCGGCTGTAAGGGCGCTGGATGTCGGCTGCGGCGTCGGTTCGCTCCACCCCTACCTCGACGGCGCTTTCGACAGCCTCGATGGCTGCGACGTGTCGGAGCAATCAATTTTGCGCGCCGGCCAGGACAATCCAGGTGTGACCTACAGGGCCTGCACCACGCCGAGACTGCCCTACGAGGATGGCGCGTTCGATCTGGCTTTCGCCAGTTGCGTCGTCCATCACGTTCCGCCCTCCTCCTGGCTCGATTTCTTCATGGAAATGCGGCGCGTCGTGCGGCCAGGCGGCGTCGCCTGTGTCATCGAGCACAACCCCTACAATCCGATGACGCGCCTTGCGGTGTTTCGGTGCCCTTTCGACCAGGACGCGGTCCTGCTCAACGCGGCGAGAGCAAGGTCTCTTTTTCAGGACACAGGCTTCAGGGACATCCGATCCGAGCATTTCCTGCTGCTGCCATCGGCAAGGCCCTTGGCCAGAAGAGTCGAGCGGGTATTCGCGCCTTTGCCGCTTGGGGCGCAGTATGCGTGCAGTGCGCATGTCTGAGCGCCGTTCGACCAGCAACGCCGGGCTGAGGCTACTGGCGCGTTTCGGGTCGGTCGGCATTGCTGCAACGATCCTGTATGCCGTGATGGCCACCGCTTTGGTAAAATCGCAACGGTTCGACCTCTCGCCGGTCGGTGCCTCGCTCGTAGCTTACACGGTAGCCGCCCTGTTTTCTTACCTCGCGCATAAGTTCGTAACCTTCGCGTCGAGCGGATCGCATCGAACTGAAGCTCCGCGTTTTTTCTTGCTGACGGCGACAGGCTTCGCCGTCGCCTACGCGGCGCCGGCGCTTCTGACGGCCAAACTCGGCCTGCCGCCGATCATTGCCATTCTGGTTACATGCCTGCTTGTTCCAGCGGTCAATCTTCTCATGCTCGACCGCTGGGTTTTTCAGCAGCGAAGACGCATCCAGCAGCGTGATCGCCCGCCCTAACTCGCCTCAATGGGATCGAGCCGTAACGACAACAATTTGATCGAGCGTTTGTAGATGTTGCTGGCGGCCGGAGTTTGCGGAATGCCGTCGAGGTAGTCGAAAGCTATGTCGAGTGTTTTAGCCTCGGCGAGAGTCGCTGGTGGGATGACGAACGAGACCGTTCGCGGCTCTTTGCCGGACAACGTCACCGCATGCACCCGAACGCCATTCACCAAAATCACCACTCTTTGCGTGACCTGTGGCGAGCGAATGACGGCGGCCATTTGCAGCGTGGCCGTCAGGCCGTCGCGGAGCGGCGATATCTTCAGGCGAAGCCGCGAAGTCTCGCCCAGCGAATGGGTGCCGTCGGCAACCGGGCCCGACCAGCCGCAGACCATCATGCCGGCTGTCTTTTTGGCGCCGTCGGACCGGAACGACACCGTCTCGCCAAGTGTGTAGCTGCCGACCGCATCGCGATTGAGACAGGTCGTTGTCCGATCAATGTAGTAGGCGCGGTAATCGGCGTTGACGTTCGGATTGAGAGCAAGCGTAAGGATGACGACCTCGGACCCGGCCAGAACCGCCGCGAGCGCGTAGCCGCCGACGAAGGCGGAGCGCCGATATGGGTCCGGAGTGCTAGACCAGGGCAAGATAGCCCCCGATCCATGCCACGGTCATGAAATAACAGGCGCCCAGGAAGAGAGCCAGAGCCGCAAGAAATGTCAGCTTCGACGCCGACAACAGCATGGCCAGCAACATTGTCAGAGGTGCAAGCCCAACGACGTATCTGACCATTGAGGCCAGGTTCGTGATCAGCGGCAGGATGATGCAACAGGCGCAGAACAACGCAGCGCCATATTGCCTGCGAACCGCCAGAACCGCCGATAGCGCCAGTCCTATGAGTGCGGCGAGCGCGCTCCATTGCGGGGCTGTGGGGAGCCATCCATCCGTCGGAACGGCCGAGAGCCCATCCCATATAAAGGCGAGCGGATTACCCGGCACCCGTCCAAACGCGCGCTGCACGTGCAGGAAGGCAAAGCCGTCGCCGACCGTCAGATAGAGGAACAGGATGTAGGCGAATAGACCGGCCGGCGAGATGAAGATCGCGACAAGCAGATCCGGTCGGCCGAGCAGCCAACGCGGGAACGACAGCGTCGACCCGCCCTTGGCGCGGTAATCCCTGAACATCTGAATGACGGTCGCGAATACAACAAGCACCCCGACAAGCCTGGTTGCCGACAGGAGAGCCGACGATAGTCCCGCGGCCAGATAGCTGGAGCGTTTGAGCGCCAGAAAAACGCACGACGTCAGGAGCACGAAAAGAGGTTCGGTCAGGAAAGTCGTGAAGTGATAGGAGAACGGGCCGCTGAGCAGAAAGGCGCAATACAGCACATAGGCGCGCATGTTCTTCTCGAGCAGCGGCCACGCCACCAGACAGGCGGCATAGCTGCACGCAATCGATGTGATCGATGCGACCAGGATGGTCGGAAAAGGGAAAACAGACCGGATGGCCGCCACCAGCATCGGATAGAGCGGGAAGAAGCCCCAGCGTCCGACATTGCTCTGGCCTGGAATGGGAAAGCGCTCATAGGCGAGTTCGGAAATGTCGACATACCACGCGCAATCCCAGCGGCAGAGCGCCTGGGCGTAGGCCGCGAAGCCTGCCTCCGACGAGACCGAAGTGAATGCGGCATAGCGAATGGCCAGTCCACTGACGACGAACAGCAACGGCACCGCCACGACGGCTACCGCAATAAAGCGGCGACCGGCGTTCGGACGCGCCACAGCTTCGAGCGCCAAAATCTGCCTCCACCCGTTCAAGTGGCCGGCGCCACTCAAAGCTAGATGACGCGCGCCCTGGCGAATTCAAGGCATGCATTGCGGCTCAATTCTGCGATACCTATCCGGCGTCCCCGAGCCAGACCAGCATCTCGCCGGGGTCGTGGTTGTCCCAGGCGAAATACGGCACAGCGGTGACCTTCGCTTCCTAGACCGCCGGCGGTTCGGTGCGGTACAGCCTCCTTCCCGGTTTTCGAATGCCTCCTCTTCGGCAATTGCCGACTGCGCCGGTGTATTCGGCCCTTGAGAATCCTTCAGCCTTCGGCAACATGGCGGCAGGGCTGAGAGCACGAGGATGAGCAAGGTCATTTCCGCCGCATCGCGGCGCCAGTCGGCATCGCGCAAGTCACCGATGGCGCTGACCGAGGCGCTGGTCGCCCGCACCTTGCGGGCGGTTGAGGACGCCGGGCCGACGCCGGGCATGGTCTACATGACCGATGCCGACTACGCGCGCATTCGTGACGAGGTGCTGGCCGGCGCGCCGGCCGGGCCGATGAAGCTGTTCGCCTACGGCTCGCTGCTGTGGAAGCCGGCCGGCGAGGTCAGCGGTGGCGAACGGGCTGTAGCGACGGGCTGGCACCGTTCGTTCTGTTTTACGGTGCAACGCTTCAGGGGCACCGTCGAGCAGCCCGGCCTGATGATGGCGCTCGACCGCGGCGGCCAATGCCAGGGTATGGTGTTCGAGATCGCCGAGCCGGTGGCGACCAATCTCGAAAAGCTGCTGCGCCGCGAGATGACCATCCTGCCGGCCGTCAACGTGCCGCGCTGGCTGCAGGTCAGGACAAGCGACGGCACGTGCCAAGCGCTTGGTTTCGTTGTCGATCCCACCAATCCGCGCTATGCCGGCAAGCTCGAAAAGCGAGCGATAGCGGCGACCTTGGCCACGGCCGTCGGCCATTGGGGTTCGGGCGCCGAATATCTGTTCGAGACCATTCGCCATCTCGACGCCTGCGGCATCCGCGACCGCAACCTCTGGCAGCTTCAGGAACTTGTGGCCGAGGAGATCGGTCGGGCGCCGCCGTCGGGCTTCATTCGTCCCTGAGCCAGACCAGCATCTCGCCGGGGTCGCGGTTGTCCCAGGCGAAATACGGCACGGCGGTGACCTTCGCTTCCTCGACCGCCGGTGGTTCGGTGCGGTAGAGCCCCTCTTCCCAGTTTTCGAAAGCTTCCTTCTTGGCAATCGCCGAAAGTGTCACGACGCCGCCCAGAAGGTTCGGCTGCTGATGCGCCTCGATGTCGGCCGTTCGCGGCAGAGCGATGCGATGCAGCTGGCTGGAATTGTCGGTCTCCTCGACGCAATAGATCAGCGGACCCCGCGCCAGCGCGACGCGGCCGATATCCTGCCGCACCTGCGGGTTGGCGTAGAGGCGATCGACGGTCATTTCGAGATCGAGCTCGACGCGGTCGCCCTTGCGCCATTCGCGGCGGATCGCGGCATAGCCGTCGCTGCTGATGGCAGCCAGATCGACATCTGCGCCGTTGACCTTGAGCGCTGCCTTGCGGCACCAGCCCGGCATGCGCAGATGCAAGGTGAACTCGGTCGGAGCTTCCGGTTCGACGGAGATCGAGACCGCGCCGTCCCACGGATAATTGCTGGTCTGGGTGAGCTCTATTTGCGTGCCCGCAATATCGAAACGAGCCGTGCCGTTTCCATAGAGATGGACGGCGAGTGCGTCGTCCGACAGGCCATAGAAATAGCTGCCGATCGAGGCGACCATGCGCCCGACATTTGGCGGGCAGCACGGGCAGCGATGCCATTTCCAGCGGTGGTGGGCGCCGCGGCTTTCGAGCGGGTTCTCGTAGAAGAACAGCGAGCCGTCGAGCGACAGGCCGGAGATCGAGCCGTTGTAGAGCGCCCGCTCCATGATGTCGGCGTAGCGCGCATTGGGACCCATGCCGAGCATGCGGCTTGCCCAGAACACCAGGCCGACCGAAGCGCAGGTCTCGGCGTAGGCGGTGTCGTTGGGCAGGTCGTAGTCGGCAGTAAAACCTTCATTGTGCGCCGACGGCCCGAGGCCGCCGGTGACATAGAGGTTCTTCGTCATGAGGTCGTCCCACAGCCGGTCGAGCGCCACCCGCAGCGTGTCGTCGCCATATTCGGTGGCGATGTCAGCCATGCCCGCATAGAGATACATCGCCCGCACCGCGTGACCGACGACCTTGTCCTGCTCTCGCACCGGCTTGTGCGACTGGTTATATTCGTAGGTCTTGAAATGATAGGCCTTGGGGTCGGCGCCGCGGGCGCGCGCCTCCTCGTCGAAATAGTGCGGCTGCTGGCCGCGCTGATCGATGAAATATCTGGCAAGCTCCATGTATTTGCGCTCGCCGGTCACCCGCGCCAGCTTGACCAGCGCCAGCTCGATCTCCTCATGGCCGCAATAGCCCTTCTTCTTGCCGGGCTCGGGACCGAACGTCTCGGCGATATGGTCGACATAACGGCACATGATGTCGAGCAGCTTGCGTTTGCCGGTGGCCTGGTAGTAAGCGACGGCGCCTTCGATCAGGTGGCCGGCGCAATAGAGCTCGTGGCAATCGCGCAGATTGGTCCAGCGCAGGCCGGGCTGGATGCGCTGGTACCAGCTCGACAGATAGCCGTCGGGCTGCTGCAGCCTGCCGTACATGTCGATGACGGCATCGATTTTCTTTTCGAGCTCGTCGTTGCGCCGGCGGTAGAGCGAATAGGCGGCGGTCTCGATGGTCTTGCCCCAATCGGAGTCCCAGAACATCTGAGTGGTCACCGTCGATCCGGTGAACTCGTTGCCGGCGGTGGCGGCCTCGTCCGGCGAGGGTGAGTGGAACGGAATGACGACGCCGGGCGACGGTCGGTCCGGGTCGATCTGCTCGAGCATGCACGCCTCGACGCAGCGATCGTAGAGGATGCCGGCGGTTTTTGAGGCGACGGCATCGACGCGGTCGCCCCAGAAGCCGCGCACGTCGACCTGCGGCACCGGCAGCGGGCGGAAGGCGAGTTTCGGCTTGGCGCCCTGACTGGCGGATTGCGATGCGGTCATCAATTTACTCCGTTCGATTTCTTGTGGTCACTTCACGGCCCCTGCCATGAGGCCGCGGATGTAGAAGCGCTGCAGAGCCAAGAAGAGCACCAGGCACGGCACCATCATCACGGTGACGCCGGCCTGCACCGCGCCCCAGTCGATGGCGCCGAAGCGGCCGGACTGCAGCGCGGTCATCATGATCGGCAGCGTGAATTTGGACTGGTCGGTCATCAGCACCAGGGCCGCCAGAAACTCGTTCCAGGCGCCGAGGAAGGCGAACAGCGCGATGGTGACGATGCCCGGCCAGACCAGCGGCAGCATCACTCTGAGCAGCATGGTGACATTGTTGGCGCCGTCCATGCGCGCGGCCTCCTCGATCTCGCGCGGCACCGCGTCGAAGGCGTTGCGCATCATGAAGATCGAGAACGGCAGCTGCAGCGTGACGTAGACGCAGACCAGCCCGGTCAGTGTGTTGTGCAGGCCGATTTTTGTCAGCACCAGGAAGATCGGCGTCAGGATCGACTGGAACGGGATCATGATCGTCGACAGGATGACGACGAAGAGCAGGTTCTTCAGCGGAAAGCGGAAGCGCGAGAAACCGTAGCCGGCGAGCACGCTGACGATTACCGACAGCACCACCGTCATCACCGAGACATAGATGCTGTTTTGCGCCGGCAGCCACAGGCCATCGCCGAAGGTGTTGAGCGTGGCGTAGTTCTCGAGCGAGATGCCGCTGGTCGGCCAGGGCGGCAGCGGCGGCTGGCGCGCCTCCTGCGCCGGCTTGAAGGCCGAAAGCACCGTCCAGGCGATCGGCGCCAGGAACAATATCGACGCGATGATGCCGGTCGCGTGCTCGGCGATCTGCATGCCGATGCGGCGTTTGCGGCTCCTTGCCTGCGCCATCAGTCGACCCCCTCGTGCTGGCGCAGCAGCCGCAGTTGGATGAGGCTGAGCGCCACCAGGATGACCAGCAGCACCATCGATAGGGCGGCGCCATAGCCGAGCTTGAACGACACGAAGGACTGGTTGAAGATCCAGTAGACGGCGGTCAGCGTCTGGTTGCGCGGGCCGCCGCGCAGGATGATGTAGAACTGGTCGAAGGCGAGGATCGAGCCGGCGACCGACAGGATCAGCGCCAGCGCCAGCGTGCGGCGCATCAGCGGCAAGGTAATCGCCCGGAACCGCGCGAATGGCCCTGCCCCGTCGATCATCGCCGCCTCCTGCAGGTCGGGCGGGATCGATTGCAGGCCCGTCATCAGGATGATCATGGTGAAGCCCGCCACCTTCCACACCACCATGGCGATGATCGACCAGAAGGCCGGCTGGAAGGTCGCCAGCAGGTTGAATTTCTTCTCGGTCAGGCCAAGCTCGAAGGCGGCCGGGCTGAACAGGCCGGAATCGACGTTGAGCAGCCACGACCACAAAAGGCTGGCCGAGGCAAAACCGATGACCGCCGGCATGAAGAAGGACGTGCGGTAGAAGCCGGTCAGCTGCCGCGGCCTTTCGATGAACAGCGCCAGCGGAAAGGCGACGGCAAAGATCGCGATCGTCACCACCACGGTGTAATAGCCGGTGAACTTCAGCGCGTTCCAGAAGCGGGTATCGCGCAGGATCGCCCAGTAATTGTCGAGGCCGATGAAACTATGCGCGCCCATCAGCGGCCAGTTGTGCAGCGACATCCATGCGGTCATGCAAAGCGGCACGATGAAGAAGACGACAACAAGGGCAACGGCCGGCGCGACATAGAGCAGGCCGATCCACTGCCGGCGCCCGGCGCCGACCAGTTTGCGGGGGCGTGCCGGGGCGGAGATTGCTGTGATGGTGGTCATGCGGGTCTTCCATTAGTGGGACGTCCCCCTCCCCTTGAGGGGAGGGTCCGGCCGAAGGCCGGGGGTGGGGTCCTCTGCGACGTGCGCCGACGTTTTCTTTCTGTCGGCGCGTTTCACTGAGGACCCCACCCGGACCTTCGGTCCGACCTCCCCTTAAGGGGAGGTGGAGTGCTGCGGGTGGGGTCGCCTGCGAAGTGCGCCAACAGAAAAGAACGTCGAGCACTGCCGCAACGACCCCACCCGGACCTGCGGTCCGACCTCCCCTCGAGGGGGAGGTGGGCGCTTTACTTCTGCGGCGCCGAATCGATGATCGACTGCATGGTCTCCTGCGCGTTGGCGATGGCGCCGTCGACGTCTTCACCGAAGAAGACCTCGTTCATCATCTGGTTCCACGGCCCGTTGGCCGAGTTGATCAGATCGTTGAACACCACCGAATAGGGCGTGCGGCCCTTGGACATGGCTTCGGCGGCGACCTTGTAGCGCGGGTCGAGGTCCTTCAGCGCCTCATTGGCGATGTCGCCGCGCACCGGCAGACTGCCGTACTTCGCCAGGATGGTCTGGCCTTCGAGCGAATAGGCGAAGTCGAGGAACTCCTTCACCACCGCGACCTTGGTGGTGCCCTTGGTGACGACGAAATTGTCACCGCCGGCAAACGACGACCAGCCGCCATCCTTGCCGGGCAGGAAGGTGATGCCGTAGTCGATATCGGGATATTGCGTGTTGAGCGCGCCGATGGCGAAGGCGCCGGACGGCGAGATGCCGATATTGCCGGTGGCGAAGGCGGCAAAGAAGTTGGAGCCGGTGTCGGTCTGCGCGCCTGATGGCACCAGGTCCTTCTTGACCATCGAACGGTAGAGGTCGATGGCGCCGCGCATCTGCGGCGTATCCAGCGTCGCCTTGGAGCCGTCCTCGGTCAGGATATCGCCGCCCGAGGCCCAGATCAGCGGCGTGAACGTGAAGATGTTGCAGCCGCCGCAATTGCCGGAGAAGTAGAAGCCCTTGATGTCGCCGCCGAGCGCGTTGACCTTTTCGGCGTCGGCTTCGATCTCGGCCCAGTTGGTCGGGCCTTTTTCCGGATCGAGGCCGGCCTGCTTGAACAGCTTCTTGTTCCAGATCAGCACCGAGCTATCGGCCGAGAACGGCAGCCCGTAGATGCGGCCCTTATAGGTGCCGGTCTTGACATGCGCCGGCGACAGGCTGGCGAAATAAGGCAACGATTTCGCCCAGTCGGTGATGTCTTCGAGCTGGCCGGCGGCGGCGAAGGACGGCGTGTAGATCAGGTCGAGCGAGAGCGCATCGGGCGCGGTGCCGCCGGCGGCGGCTGCGCCGTATTTCGGGATGATCTCGGCATTGGGGATGATGTCGAGCTTGATCTGGTTCTGATGCCCCTTGTTGAAGGCATCGACAATGCGCGGCATGAAGTTCGAGCCGTCGGCGCGAACCCAGATGTTGGCGGTGTCGGCGGCGGCCGAGCCGGCTGTTGCCAGCGTGCCCAGAATGCTCGCGGCGATGGCGAGCCCGGTAATGGTGGTTCTCATGCTTCTCCTCCACATGGTTTTAATTCAGCCGCGCCCCCAAGCGGGTGACTATCGACACGGCCCGTTTCGTTCAGCCGTCCGGCGGACGGCCGCATGACTGACGCACCACCAGCCGGCACGGCAGTTTTCTGATGCCCGGCAAAGCGGGTTCGCCGCCGACGAGCGAAAGCAAGGCAAGGCCGGCCTCGCGGCCGAGCGCGGCCAGGTTCATGTCGACCGAGGTCAGCGGCGGCCGGGTCGCCTCGGCCACGATCTGCCAATTGTCGAAGCCGATGACGCCGACCTCGTCCGGCACGCCGATACCGCGCTCACGCAAGGCATCGATGACGCCGCGCGCGATCTGGTCGTTACCGCAAAACACCGCATCGGGCTTTTCGCGCGTGCCGTCGTCGCCGTCGAACAGTTTTCTGACCGCCTCGTGGCCCCAGGCCTCCGACCACGGGCCGAGCAGCGGTTCCATGACCGGCAGGCCGTTTTCGGCCAGCACCTCGCGATAGGCTTCGGCCCGCGCATGCACCACGGCAAAGCTCGCGGGACCGCTGACATGGGCGATGCGCCGGCGTCCAAGCCGGCAAAAATGCTCGACCGCCAGCCGCGCCCCGCCGGCATCGTCAGAGACAAAAGCGATGGCATTGGGATCGGGCTCGGTGAAGGCGTAGATCGCCGGAATGCCGAGATTGGCGAGGTCGACCGGCAGGTGGCGGTCGATGCGCTTGCCAGTGGCGATGATGCCGTCGACGCGCTTGTCGAGCATGGCATCGACATGCAGCTGGGCAAGGCGCGGGTCGTCCTCGACATTGCACAAAAACACCGAGACGCCGGCATCGACCAGCGCATCGGAAACGCCGGCCATCAGCGGCAGCGAAAAGCGGCCATAGGTGTCGTTGGTCAACAGCCCGACGGTAAAGGAGCGCCGCCTGAGCAGGCTCTGCGCCAGGCTGTTCGGGCGAAAGCCAAGCCGCTGCGCCGTCTCGCGAATCCGGGTTCGCGTCTCGGCCGTCATCCGCCCCTGCCCGTTCAGCGCTTTCGACGCCGTGGCAACGCTGACGCCAGCAATGGCTGCCACCTCACGGAGAGTGACGGGCTGCTTGACAGGCGTTGGCTGCGCATCGGACGCCATGATTTGGATATCGATCCTCCCCATTGAGAAAAGCTTTTCTCTTATGGCCCTGCGGAGTGCTGATTGGTGAGGTCAGCAGCTACGAGGGCGGTTGGGAAAAGGTTTTCTCAGGGAGATTAGGACGAAGGATGTGGGGATTGCAAGGGGGGAATGGCCGTTCAGCGGGCACCGCGATCGAATAATCGCGGTGCCGCAGTCTACCCGTACGGCTAGCAACTCTCAGTCTGCGGATCGCACGCCTTGTTTTTCTGTTTCTGTGGCTTGGCCGCCTGTTCCGGCTCGGCGGGCTGCTCCTTGGCCTTCGGCTTTTCAGGCTTGGCCGCCTGTTCCGGCTCGACTTGCTGCTGCTCGGCGGCGGGCTGCTTCCTGGTCTTCGGCTTCTCAGGCTTGGCCGCCTGCTCGGGCTCGGCCTGCTGCTCGGCGGCGGGCTGCTTCTTGGACTTCGGCTTCTCAGGCTTGGCCGCCTGTTCCGGCTCGGCCTGCTGCTGGTCGGCGGCGGGCTGCTTCTTGGTCTTCGGCTTCTCAGGCTTGGCCGCCTGTTCCGGCTCGGCCTGCTGCTGCTCGGCGGCGGGCTGCTTCTTGGTCTTCGGCTTCTCAGGCTTGGCCGCCTTGCCAGGCTCGGCCTGCTGCTCTGCGGCCGGCTGCTCCTTGGTCTTCGGCTTCTCAGGCTTGGCCGCCTGCTCGGGCTCGGTCTGCTGCTGCCCGGCGGCGGGCTGCTCCTTGGTCGTCGGCTTCTCAGGCTTGGCGGTTTTTTCCGGCTCGGCCTGCTCGGTCGTTGCTGCGCCTTCGGTCGGCTTCGATTTGCGGCCAGCCTGAACCTGCTTCACCTCCTCGATGTCTTTGAGCTTAGCTGGTTTGGCATCGGCATCGGCTTTCACCTCACCTTGAAAGACCGTGACCGTATCGTTTTTCAATTTGCCGGACTGCTCGGGTGCGTCGGTCTTGCTGACCTTGACGGCAGTCACCTTCTGGTCCGTCTCCTTCTCGATCACATCAACATCGATGACTTTGTTGATCACCACATTGTTCTGGATCGTCACGTCGCCGGCCGGCTCGGCCGCCTCGACAATGCGCACAAACTCCGGCTCATCACGGATGACGACGGTAGAAATGTCCGCAGCAAGGAATTCGCGGGTGGGGACCACAACCCAGTAATAATCCGGCGTCGTGTCGAAGGTCACCTCGATCGAAATCAAATCCGGATCGCGGCGCGGCGGCAGCGGAGCCCAAATCATATGCTCCCTGTCACGACGCCAACTCACCCAAGCCGGCGCCCAACGGGTGCCTGGAACCCAGTACCAGCCGATATCGTCGGCATAGCCCCACCGGCCGTAATGGTACGTCGCCCAGCCGAATGGCTCGTCGGATATCCACAGCCAGCCATACTGCTCGGTATAGGCCCAGTGTCCAACGGTATACGGACGCCAACCGTCAGGTACATCAACCGGCACGAAAACGGTCGCTCCGTGATACGACACCCAATCACCATAGGAAGACAGGTCTTCGTAGAATGTGCTGATCGAAACGGTGGTGGCAGCCCTTGCCTCGGACACGAGCGACGATGGCGCAATCGGGTTGGGAATTTGGGCGACCGTCAGCAGACAGGCGGTTACGCCGCCGAGCATCAGTCGCACCGCATGGTGGGCAAGGACGCGTTTCATCGTAATCTTCCTCCGAAACAGATCGCCCTTCATCCTACAAACCCGCCGGCTGCCGGATTGTTCCACTTTGCCGACGTTGCCCGCATCCGCTCGCGCGCGGCTTGGCATCGCACGAAGCTTTGTGGACGTCTCAATCGGGCCGGAAGCCGTCGGTCCACTTTGGGTAACTAAAGGCGCATAAGCGGACATTGCCTGGGTTAGGCGGCCCCCGGGTTTGACCCATTCCAGACATTCGGCCCCCTTTTTCGCGAAGGATGGTCAGTTCGACATCGCCTTTTTCTACGGAAACACAGGGTTCTCCCCAAGCGACACTGCCAGCGCGCCCATCAAGAAGCTGACACTAAACTTCGCGCCTACGCACAAGCGCAAGGCTGGTGGGCTGCCCTTTTAAAGGATGAACCTCGTTCCACTCTAAATCGCCGTCATCGGCGTCCTAATGCTCGCCACGCCGTCTGGCGCTTCCGGCAGCACGATATGATCGGCCTGGCCGCCTGCCTGCTGATGGCCATTCTAGCGGTCGTGGTGCTGGTGCCCGGATAGCCCGCTGCCGGGGGTGACACAGGGCGCCTCGCGCGACTTCGACTCGCGCATAACCCGGACACCCTATGGCTCCGCTGCGCCAAATGTATTAGACTGATCTCATACACGTCCATCCGCGGGCGAGCGCGCCCGGAGGGTCAGACGATGACGGTCTACAGGCGATTGTTGCTGCCGAGGGCCTTCCCGATCCGGGTCAGGCTTTTCGAAACCGGTTGGCTTCGGCTTGTCAGTCGGGCTCTGGTCGTTGCTTTCATTTCTTGGTTTGCCGTCGGTGCGGTGACGGCCGGGCCGCTCAACGACGCTGCTCGGGAGGGCGACGCCGGAAAGGTTGCCGAACTCCTGGCACAAGGCGCCAATGTGAACGATCGCGACGAGAGCCGTCAGACCCCGCTGATCGATGCGGCGCTTGCCGGCAAGACCGAGGTCGCCATTGCGTTGATCGGGGCCAAGGCGGACATCGAAGCCCGCAACGATCGCGGCTTCACCGCGCTACATGCGGCAGCCTACTCAGGAAGCCTGGACATAGCAAAATTGCTGCTCGACCACGGGGCCGAGGTCGACGCGTTGAGCACGCACAAGATCACGCCGCTGCATGTGGCAGCAGAAGAGAACCAGACGGCCATCGCGGAGCTGTTGATCTCGCACGGCGCACAGGTCGAGGCAATCCAGGAATACGGGTACACGCCTCTCAGCCGCGCGACATTCTATCAGAGCACCGACGTGATGGTTTTGCTCAAGAAGCACGGCGCAAAATGCCAACCCAAGGAAACGATGGGGTCGTCGTACAAGGTGTGCATCGCCCTCGGCAACTGACATCGAGAAAGGCTACTGGAGGAGAACATGACAGAGAACCGTTCCAGAACGTTTGACAGTTTGCTTTGCGCGGGAGTAGCCGCCGCCTTCCTCCTCTTCGGCACCGGTGGATCCCACGCCGGCGACGGAGTGAACACCGGATACTTCGGCAATGTCGCCATCCTGGGTTATGATCCGGTAGCATATTTCACCGACGGTCGCGCGACGATGGGTTCGCCCAAGATCTCGAGGAAGTGGCTCGGAGCAACGTGGTACTTCGCCAGCGTCCAACACCGGGATGCCTTTGTTTCCGAGCCGGTGCGCTATGCCCCTCAGTTCGGCGGCTTCTGCACCGGGGGAATGTCAGTTAAGGAGGCATCCGCGAACCTTGACCCGGAAGCCTTCCGCATCGTCAATGGCAAGCTCTTCCTGTTCTCCGGAAAGGAGGGCCTGGAGGAAGACTTCGATGCCAACCCGGCGCCTGTCATTGCGAAAGGGGAAGCCGAATGGCCCGCAGTGGAGGCGAAGGAATTCGAGGCTAGAGCGGCCGCCAACTAGCTCCGGCGCGATGTCGTGAGCCCGCAAGTTGAATGGCGCCCGTCACGGAGACACCGAGAAATACCAGACTGTGACGGAGTCCGGCCAAGCATACTCGTCCTGCTTATCGCTGCTCCCTTGGGGATTGCGATAGACCGGGGCGCAGAACTTGCGGCCGAGCAAGGTCGCGGTGGATTGCGTGCAGAAGAGGTCGCCATCCACGCTGGACGTGCCGGTGATGATGCTGCTTTGCGAGCTCAGTGCGACATCTCCATTTGCACTCAGCTCCATGACGAAGGCTGCGCCATTGTGTTGATGTCCTACCCATGTCCGATCGCCCGTTAGGGCTCGGATCGCGGCGGCACCCAGGCGGTCCTCCTCCCGCCCGCGAAAATCGAAGCTCCGCTCGGGAATCCCCGCGGCGCGAAGGGCGCCCAGCCGGTGATCGAGGTCCTCTTGCCGCCGATGGTGGGCGTAAACGACACGATAACCAGCGAGGTTCTGTTCGGGTATCTCTTTCAGGATAGCTGCAGCCGCATCGTGCGCCTCGGCCATGCGGCCAAGCCGCGCATTTGCCATGGCCAGCGTTTCGAGACCAAGGTCGCTGCGCTCTCCCGGCTGGACCTTGCTCAGCGCCTGCAAAGCCTTCTCGTACTGATGGTTCATGTAGAGCACGAAGCCGTAATAGTCGAAGACCTGAGCGCGCGGCTTGGGATCGAGCCGCAACACGCGTTCCATCGCTGCCAGCGCCTCCAGGTTCTGTCCTGCGTAGGTCAGCACGATCGCCCGATTGAGCTCCGCCTCCGCGCCATTCGGGTCCAGCGCGACGGCTTTCTGGACCGACGCGATCGCCTGGTCCCATTCGCCGTCCAGCATCTGCAGGATGCCGAGCACGGCATAGGCGCGCGCAGATTGCGGATTGAGCTCCAGCGCCCGCCCTGCCGCTTCGTAGGAGCGCTGGCGAGCGACGGCGCTGAGCATGAGCACCTGGTAGTCGAAGCCGAGCACGTCCACCGTGGCGCGGGCATAGCCCGAGTAAGCATCTGCAAACGTAGGATCGAGTTTGATCGCCTTTTGATACAGGGACAGGGTCTCTCCGAGAGACCTGTTGTCGACCACATAAACCTTCTGCTCGGCTCGGGTGTAGAAATCGTATGCCTCCAGGCTTCGCGTGGGGAGGCGAGCAATCTGTGCTCGTTCGCCTTCCGTCAGACGCACCGAAAGTGCCTCAACGATACGCCCGATCACTTCGTCTTGAAGTGCAAATATCCTGGAGTAGTCGCGGTCGTATCGCTCGGCCCAGATGTTGCTCCCCGTTTGGGCATCGATGAGCTGGACATTGATGCGGACTAGATCTTCCTCCCGCCGGACGCTGCCCTCGACCACGTAACGGACGTTCAACTGCGCCGCGATCTCGTCGACGTCGAGGGATCGATCCTTGAAGGAGAACGCGGAGTTGCGTGCGATGACGAGGAGCCCCGAGATCTTCGAGAGATCGGTGATGAGATCGTCTGCGAGCCCTTCCGCAAAATAATCCTGGCCTGCCTTCTCGCTAAGATCCGTAAACGGCAGCACGGCGATGGAGGGCTCGCCGACCGACGAACCGACCGGGGTGGAACCGTGACCGGGCAGCAGGGCAATCGCTTGCGGCCAGAGAATCACCGCAATCCCCGCTATCAGAGCCAGAACGAGCACCGTGGCGCCGATCACAGGCCATCGCCGAGAGCGCGACTTATTGGCTCCTGCGGTCTGTTCCAGCAGAACCCGATAGGCGCGGACCCGCTCTGGAATGTTCTTGAGACGCTGTTCGCCGAGAGACTTGAAGGTCAGGCCGAGCTTGTTGTGAGCCTGATCGTAGGCCGTTCCCGAGATGACGATGCCGCCAGGATCGCTCAGTCCTTCCAACCGGGCCGCGATGTTGACGCCGTCGCCGTAGAAGTCGTCCTTGTCGGGGATCACGTCACCAAGGTTGATCCCGATGCGGAACACGATCCGGGTATCTTCGGGAAGACCGAGGTTCTGCTGCGCGGTGACCCGTTGGATTTCAACGGCGCATGCTACGGCATCGACGACGCTCTCGAACGCGACCAAAGCGCCGTCGCCCATGAGCTTGACGATGCGGCCATGATAGCCCTCGATCGCGGGTTCGATGAATTCGCGCCGGAGCGCCTTGAGCCGCGAGAGTGTGCCCGTCTCGTCCAGCCCCATCAGCCGGCTGTACCCCACCACGTCGGCGGCGAGGATAGCGACCAACTTCCGTTCGAGATGTTGAACCTGTTCCACTGGGCAGAATTATAAGGAAAGCCCAATGGCAAGACCATACACACTTAGCAGCCACACCCGTTTCTCCGATGAGGTACGTTACAAAATCGGCTACGAGCGTTCGCCTTGAATTCCGAAAAGGTGATGTTCGACGGAATGTCGGCTCATGGTGCAACCGCGACCTACAGCGTATTCGCCGACGTCAGACTTTCGGGCGACGGCAAAGCTTGCCCTACGGCCGACATCAGGCGCAAACACGACTGGCCCACGGTCTGTCTGCTTGCAGGAAGAGCAAAACTGATCCCGACGGCCGATATTGGGCGCATTGCTGCCATTCGCAACGAGAGAATGAAGGCCTCCGACGAGTCAGAAGTGCCCACCAACACACTCCCACGCCGACGGTGCTTTCACTGCTTGTAGCAGTGCTCGCGGTGCCATTGTAGGAAATGAGGATGCGGGCGTTCAAAATGTCGACTGGGCGTAAGTGCTCGACCGGTTTTGTTTATAAATCCCTGCACGCTCTCGAGGTCGTTAACCTGCCGGGAGATCATGATTTCCAGATCGTCGGATAGGCTGATCAACCCGCGATCGAACATCCAATGCGCTGTACCAGACAGTGCGATTCCATTGTTGATGATATCGGGTCCATTGGCTTCAACCGGTCGAATATGCGCGGCAGAAACCTCTGCTCGCCCGCCACCATTTATCAACTTGAGTCCCGTAATCGCGCAGCGTTCGTCATAGGCCCGCAAGATGATGCGGCGGAAAATACGATCCCGTACGATTCGCGAGCCAATGTAACTCACGCGGTCGCGGCTCAGCTCCAACTCAAATGGCGCCTGCTCATCCTGAAAGCCGAAAGACGTGCCGATCTCATCAATGCGCGGGAGCAATGCCCCACTGTTGTCCAGGCCGAGATCGATAATGCGATTGAAATCACTTGGACCGATTGGGCGGACGGCAGATTGGGCGCGACCGGAAATCCGTCCTTCCTCGTTGAGTACACTCTTCTCCACGATGCCATTCGCCCCGTTGAACGGAACAGGATTGGCGAAGTCGAGATAGGTCCCGGGCTCAATCAGAGCGAGGTACATGTCAGGCTTCGCGGGGTCTGGGATGACGTATTGGACCTTGGCCACCGCGAAATACCCGCGGCTCTCGTCTACTTTGCTTGGCTCGTAGTAGATAATCCAGTCGCCGACGCATGCTTCGACGCGGCGCAGATACTGGCTAGGAAACTGGTATTGCTCAGCGGGGCGGTCGTTGTAGATCGAATCTGACCGATGAATGAAGACCCCGAATCCCATGATCTTTTTACAATTCGTTCTTTGGAGATATCTGCCTCAGATACCAATCCGATCTTGGGAGCTTAGTCCAGGTCGGAGAAGCTTTTCCCCACGGCATCGGTCTTTGGGAGCGAATAGGGAAAGCCCTCCCCTTGAAAAGTGCCGCGCTAGTTGACGGAGCAGTTCGCACAAGACCAGCGCCATCCGCCCCCGCCAAAAGGAACCCGCCATGCGAAAACTCATCGTCACCGTATTCATCAGCGTCGACGGGATCGCCGAGGTCGAGAAGCTGCCGAGCGTGGTCTGGCGCGCGGATCGGGGCGCCTCCCGCGATTGATGCGATCGAGTTCGCAGCCACCAGGCGGAAGGCGCCCTTTCTTGCTGCTGCGGTAGGAAGACTTCTTGATTCCAGCCACAAGCCCAAAGTGCTGGATTTGGCAGCCCAGGAAGCGTAGGCTTGGTTCTTGGTTCAGCGATGGAACAGAGACTAGCCGCAATTCTGGCTGCCGATATGGCGGGCTACAGTCGGCTAATGGAGGCCGACGAATCCGGCACGCTCGCACGTCTTCGGACCCATCGCATAGAACTGGTCGATCCCGCCATCGCCAAGAACAAGGGCCGGATCATCAAGACCACCGGGGACGGCATGCTCGTTGAGTTCCAGAGCGTGACCGATGCCGTGAAATGCGCCGTGGAAATCCAACAGCGCATGAAACGCCGCAATTCGGATGTGCCGCAAGAACGGCGTATCGAATTCAGGATCGGCATAAATCTCGGCGACATCATTTTCGACGATGATGATATTTTCGGCGACGGCGTCAATATTGCCTCGCGCATCGAGCAACTCGCCGACGTCGGCGGTATCTGCGTGACCGCAGCGGTGGCGACCCAAATTGCCGACCGGCTCGAAATTGCCATGGAGGACCTGGGCGAGAAGACGTTAAAGAACATCAGCCGCCCGGTTCGCCTCTATCGCGTTGGGTTTGACAGTCCTGCCCTGCCAGAAGTCGAGGCAAAGCGATCCATCTCGAAACCTTCGATAGTGGTGCTGCCTTTCAGCAACATGAGCGGCGACCCCGAGCAGGAATTTTTCGCGGACGGACTGACCGAGGACATCATCACCGAATTGTCTCGCCACCATGAGTTGTTCGTCATCTCGCGCAATTCCGCCTTCGTCTACAAGAACCGCGCCGTGAATGTGCGCGAGGTGGCCGAAAAACTCGCCGTCCAATACCTGGTGGAGGGAAGCGTCCGCAAGATCGGCGACAGGGTGCGCGTGACGGTTCAGCTCATCGACACGGCGAATGACGCTCATATCTGGGCAGACAAATATGACCGGAAGCTGGACGACATATTCGCGATTCAGGATGAGGTGACGGCGGCGATCGCAGCCACGCTGCCCGGTCGTGTCGAGGCGGCTCAGCGGGACCAGCTCGCGCGGGCGAAACCTGCAAACATGGCCGCGTATGAATGTGTGCTTGCTGCCAAGGTGCTGCATCACCGAAGCACGATTGCGGATAATGAACGCGCGCAAACCTTGATAGAAAGGGCCGTCACGCTCGACCCCGATTATGCCCATGCCCATGCCTGGCGGGCCTGCATTCTTGGCCAGGCCTGGGTCCATAACTGGTGCAAAGACAGGGATGCCGTCTGGAACAACATTTCGGCAGCGCTGGACAGGGCGCTGGCGCTGGACAACAACGATGCCGATGTCCACCGCATCCTCGCGGCAGTGAACGTGAACAACAATGAGCTGACCACAGCGCGCTACCATCAAGAGCGGGCACTGGCCCTCAATCCCAATTACGACCTCGTGGTGGTGCAGCAAGGCGAGTTATTGACGTGGCTGGGGAGGCCGGAAGAGGGAATCGAATGGATCCGCAAGGCCATGCAGTTGAACCCGCACCACCCGGAGAGGTTCTGGAGCCATCTGGGAAAGGCGCATTTCGCCGCGCGCCAGTATGGCGAGGCGATCGAAGCTTTCATGCATCTGTCGACCATGGACTCGGCTCAGCACGCTTTCGCCGCTGCCTGCTACGGCTGGCTCGGCGACGAAATCGCGGCCGCGGCGCATCTGGGCAAGATCAGAACGCTCGATCCCCAATTCGACCTCGATTCATTTATCGCCACCCTGCACTATGCCCAGGAGTCTGATGTGCAGCACGTCCGCGAAGGACTGCTGAAAGCCGGTATTGCCAAGCTGTAGGCAGCCCGTGATTACGACCAGATCCAATCGGGGACAGGCAAAAAGACCGGCCCCACCCGAAGCGGACCTTGCGGCATGACCGAACGACGGGCGGGCCGGAGAAGCTTTTCCCACGGTATCGGTCTTTGAAGGGGAAAGCCCCTCCCCCTGACAAAGCGCGGCGCTAGTTGACGGCGCAGTTCGCACAAGACCCGCGCCCGCCTCCGGCAGAAAGGAACCCGCCATGCGAAAACTCATCGTCACCGAATTCATCAGCGTCGATGGCATCGCCGAGGTCGAGAAGCTGCCGAGCGTCGCCTGGAACGATGAGATGCAAAAATTCAAGGACGACGAGCTGGCCGACAGCGGCGCCATGCTTTTGGGGCGCACGACCTATCAGATCTTTGCCGGCTCGTGGCCCAAGGAGACCGGAGACTTCGCCGACCGGTTCAACGCGCTGCCGAAATATATCGCCTCGACCAGCTTGACGGCGCTCGACTGGCAGCCGGCAGAGCTGCTGCAGGGCGCCTTGCCGGACGCGGTCAGAGGGCTGAAGCAAGGCAGCGGCGGCAACATCTATGTGCATGGCAGCCTCAGCGTCGCGCAGGAATTGCTGCGCCACGGCCTGGTCGACCGCATCAGGCTGCTCAGCTACCCCGGTGCCGTCGGCCAGGGCAAGCTGCTGTTCCCGCCCGGCGCGCAACTGCCGCTCGAGCTGATCTCCGCCAAGCAATTCAGCAACGGCGTGGTGGCGCTGGAGTACGCGGCTGGGCTGGGGTCGTGACAGCCGATCTCCCCCCTCGAGGGGGAGATGGCCGGCAGGCCAGAGGGGTTCGGTTTGACCGGGCGCGGCTCCTCTTTTGCAATAGTGGGGGTTGGCGCATCACGCGAGACGACCCCCTCTGTCGCCTTCGGCGACATCTCCCCCTCAAGGGGGGAGATTGGCAGCTTCGGCCATCAGCCCCCGCCCGCCTGCCTCCACCTTCTGCACGGCCGCAATCAGCATCTCGACAAACCTCGTCACCTTGGGCGGGCGGAAGCGGGCGGCGGGGTAGACTGTGTAGATGCCGCCGGAGGGCAGCCGCCACTCGGGCAGGATCTGCACCAGCCGCCCGGCGGCAAGGTCGTCCCGCACCAAAAAGTCCGGCAGCACCGACAGGCCGGCGCCGGCGCGGACGGCCGCCAGCACTGCCGGCGTCGCGTCGATCGAAATCGTTGCCTGCATGCGCACGGCCTGCTGCTCGTTGTCGCCGCGCGAAAATTGCCATAGCAGCGGTTCGCGCAGCGCCATATTTGCGACGAAGGGCAGCCCGGCAAGGTCTTGCGGTTCGCCGGCGGTGAACCGGTCTGCAAAGCCGGCGCCGCATACCATGAACTGTTGGAAGGTGCCGATGCGCCGCGCCTGCAGGCTGGAATCGGCCAGCCAGCCGACGCGGATGGCCACGTCGATGTGGCCGGAAACCAGGTCGATCGTCTCGTCGCCCAGCGTCAGCTCCACCCGGCAGGCGGGATAGCGCGCGCTGAAGGCGGCGACCACCGGCACCACCGCCGACGTGCCGTAGTCGTTGGAGGCGGCGATGCGCAGCGTGCCGGTCGGCTCTGCTGCCGCCTGCGCGAGCTCGTTGAAGGCGTCCTCGGCCTGCTGCAGGACCTGCAGGCAGCGGGCATGGAATGTCCGGCCGGCTTCGGTCGGATGGACGCGCCGCGTCGTGCGGATCAGCAGCGTCGTTCCGACATCGCGCTCCAGCCGCGCCACCTGCTGGCTGACCACCGCCTTGGTGATGCCCAGCCGCTCGGCAGCCCGCGTGAACGAGCCGGCGTCGACCACCGCCGCGAAATAGGCCAGCCGGTTCAGGTTCATGCTTCGCTCATGGCAGATCCCTCATTGTCAGGCAATGGCATACATTACGTCTATTTTGTCGGCCTTCAATACGCATTCCGTTTTTGCCATCTTGCAGGCATCGAGGCTGCGCGCCGCCGAGTACCGCATTCCCAGGAGACATCCATGTTCACACGGAGAGCCATCATGAAAACCACCCTCGCCGCCGGCGCTGCCGCGGTCTTTGCTCCCGCCGGGTTCGGCCATGCGGCCGGCGGGCTTTCCTGGAAGCATTTTCCGGCCGGGCAAAACGGCTTCTTCCGCGCGCCGGTGCTGATCTCCGGGGCGACTGAAGCCGTGCTGATCGACGGCGGTTTCACCTACCCCGACGGGCGAGCCGTGGCCGAGGCGATCAAGGCGACCGGCAAGACGCTCACCACCATCTATGTCAGCCAGTCCGACCCCGACTATTATTTCGGCCTCAAGCCGATTAAGCAGGCGTTCCCGCAGGCACGGGTGATTGCCGCAGCCGAGACAGTGGCCGCCATCAACGGCAATGTCGAAAAGAAACTCGCCGTTTGGGGGCCGCAGCTGAAGGAGAATGGCCCGCAGGCGCTCGCCGATGTCGTCATCCCCGAAGCTTTCGACGGCAAGACGCTCAGCGTCGATGGCGAGAGCATCGAGATCGTCGCCGCGGAGGGCCTCGCCAATCGGCGCTATCTCTTCGTGCCGGCACTGAACGCGGTGTTCGGCGGGGTGATGATCTTTGCTGGCGTGCATGTCTGGACCGCCGATACGCCGACCAGGGAACTGCGCGCCGCCTGGCTGGCCAATCTCGAAAAGATCGCGGCGCGCAAGCCGGCGATCGTCGTGCCCGGGCACATGACGCCTGAGGCCGCTACGGACCTTTCAGGCGTCGAGCACACCAAGACCTATCTCATCGCCTTCGAGGAAGAACTGGCCAAGGCCAAGGACGCTGCCGCGCTGAAGAGCGCCATGGAAGCCCGCTTTCCCGGCCTCGGCATGGGCGTTGCGCTCGACATCGGCTCCAAGGTTGCCACCGGCGAGATGAAGTGGGGCTGAGAACGGCGCCGATCTCGATCCTCGAGGGGGAGATCGGAAGCTTCAGCCTCGGCGCTCAATCCTGCAACGCTGGTGATAGGCGAAAGCGCCGATGACAGCCAATCTCCCCCCTCGTGGGGGAGATGCCCGGCAGGGCAGAGGGGGGCGCGAAGGAACGCCGGCCTTCGCGCCCAATCTTACCGCCCCTGCCCGCCTGATGTCGACACGCTCATGGTCCAGCGGGCGCTGACGCCGGACGCCTGACGCCTATCATCCGCCGAGACGGTTGGTGCGCTTGCTGGCTTCGGCTTTGGCGCGCGCTTCGACCGCCTTTTCGATCTCGCGCTTCAGCTCGTCCTTGATCGCCGCCGTCTCGGCCATCAGCGCCTCGACCTTCATGAAATCGAGCACCCGGTATTTCGACACCGCCGGCCGGATCAGAATATCGGGGCGACTCTGGTTCAGCTTGCTGGCGATGATCGACTGCATCATAAGCTGGGTGGCGCCGAACATCAGGTCGACGGAGGTCGGGAATTTGCGGCCCGCCTCGCTCGGCGCGCCGACCACGTCGACGGCAATGATGATGTCGGCGTCGAGCTCGATCAGGTCGAACGGCACGGGATTGTAGATGCCGCCATCGATCAGCAGCCTGCCGTCGCGCATCACCGGGCGGAACACCGCCGGGATCGCCGCCGAGGCGGCCAGCGCCGAATGCAGCTCGCCTTCGTCGAGCACCGCGAGCTGGTGGCCATAGAAATCGGTTGCCGTCACCTTCAGCGGTATCTTCAATTCGGCGAAGGTCTCGGGAATGGCGTCGGGCAGGAACGCCTTGAGGATGCGCTCGACATTGAACTGGCTGACCCGCAGGCCACCCTGCACCGCCTCGGCAAAAGTGCCGGGCCGCGCCCGCCACATGCGCGTCGCCACTTCGGCGCGGCGGCCGAGGATCGAGCGCGTGTAGTCGTGGATGTCCTTGCCGGTCATGCCCGAGGCCATGCCGGCGCCCATGATGGCGCCGATCGACGAACCCGCGATTGCCGCCGGCCTGATGCCCAGCTCGTCCAGCACCTCGATGACATGGATATGCGCCAGCCCGCGCGCGCCGCCGCCGCCAAAGGCGATGCCGAAGCTAGGGCTCATCCCTTGTTGGCCGCGCCGAGCTTCGGCCCGACCACCATGATGGCCGGCTCGGCGGAGAGCAGCTTTTTCGCGGCTGCCTTGACCTGGTCCAGTGTCACCGCGTTTATCAGCGCGGCGCGGCGCTGCATGTAGTCGATGCCGAGCTTGCCGAGCTGGATCTCGACCAGCGTTGAGGCGATCGCGCCGGAGGAATTCAGATTGTTGATGGCATAGGCGCCGATCATGTATTTCTTGGTCGCCGCCAGCTCGGCTTCGGTCGGCCCCTCCTCGGCCATGCGCTTGACCACGTCGCGCACCACGGCCAGCGTCTCGGCCGCCCTGTCGGCGCGGGTCGAAGTGGTGATGGACAGCGCCTCGGAGTGCTCGTGGTCGACGAGGTCGGAGCTGACGCTATAGGCCAGGCCGCGCTTTTCGCGCACCTCATCGAACAGCCGCGAGGTGAAGGTGCCGCCGCCGAGGATCTCGTTCATCAGCACCGCGGCGAAGAAATCCGGCGCATTCCGCTTCACGCCGGGATAGGCGAGTTGCAGCGAGGCCTGCGGCTGGTCGTAAACGACCTCGAGCTGCTGGCCGAGCTTCAGGTCGATGTCGGGAACGGGCGTCAGCGCCTGCTTTTCCGGCAGGCTGCCGAACACCAGGTCGAGCTTCTGCTTCAGCGTTTCGGCGTCGATGGCGCCAACCACCGCGACATGCAGGCCGTCACGGGCGAAATTCGCCTTGTGGAAGGCGCTGAGATCGGCCGGCGTGATCGTCGCGACGCTTTGCCTGGTGCCCTGGTCGGGCCGCGCGTAGGGATGCCGGCCGTAGATCGCGTCCAGCCATTTGCGTTGGGCGAGCGTATCGGGATCGCGCTCGTTGGCGATGATGCCGGACAGGATCTGCGCGCGGATGCGGTCGATCGGCACCTGGTCGAAGCGCGGCTGGTTCACCGCCACCCGCAGCAGGTCGAACGCGCCGTCGCGCTGCTCGGCCAGCATGCGCATCGAGCCGTAGATGCCGTCGCGCTGCGCATCGAAGCTCATCTCGGCGCCGACATCGTCGAGCTTGATCTGGAAGGCCTCGCTATCGAGGTCGCCGGCACCTTCGTCGAACAGGCCGCTCATCAGATTGGCAAGCCCTTCCTTGCCGGGCGGATCCTGCGTCGCGCCGCCATCGAAGACGAAGCGGATGGCGACGATCGGCACCGAATAATCCTCCACCAGCCAGGCGGTGATGCCCTTGGACGAGGTCACCTCCTGGATGTTCATGGCGGCGCGGGCCGACAGCGCCGGCAGAATGAGGAAGAGAAGGGAGAGGAACAGGGTTGCTAGAAGAGGACCGGTGAGAGCGCGCTTCCCTTCTCCCCTTTTGGGAGAAGGGAAGGAGCCCACGAGGGGAGAAGGCAGAGCGGGACCATGCTGGCTCATCATCACATCAATTCCCAGCCTGGGTTTGCGGCAGAAGATAGCCGGTGGTTGCGTGGTCGAGATTGAGATAGCGGGCAGCGACCGCCTTGACCTGGTCGGCGGTGACCTTGCGGATGCGGTCCGGCCATTGCTGGACGTCCTGGACGTTGCCGCCGGTGGCGAGCGTCGAGCCGTAGATGTTGGCCATGTCCTCCTGCTTGTCGCGGGCAAAGATCATCGAGCGTACGAAACGGTCCTTGGATTTTTCCAGCTCGTCGCTGGTAACGCCGTCTTTCGCGATGCGGGCGATCTCGGCGTCGACCGCGGCTTTGATGTCGGCAAGCTTGGCATCGCCGCGCGGCGCGCCATAGACAGTGAAATTGGTGTCGTCGAGCATGGTGCCCTGGAAGAAGGCGCCGGCCTCGGCGGCGATGCCTTGCCTGACGACAAGCTCCTGGTAGAGCCGGCTGCGGTTGCCGCCGCCGAGGATTTCGGACAGCACGTCGAGCGCTTCGGCTTCGCCGGGCTTTGCCGTGTGATAGGACGGAACCACCCATTGCGTGGTGAAGCTCGGCACGCTGACACGCCCGTCGGTCAGCGTCACCGTGCGCCTGGTGTTCTGCTCCGGCTCGACCGGGCGGATGCGCGGCGGCAGATCCGGGCCGCGCGCGATCTTGCCATAGGTCTTTTCGGCCAGCGCCTTGACCGTTTCCGGCTCGACATCGCCGGTCACCACCAGCACGGCGTTATTGGGTGTATAATATTTGTTGTAGAAAGCCATCGCGTCGATGCGGTTCAGCTTCTCCATCTCCTGCATCCAGCCGATGACCGGAATGCGGTACGGCTGGTTCTGCCACAGCGTGGCGTCGACCTCCTCGTCGAGCACCGCTTGCGGATTGGAATCGATGCGCGAGCGGCGCTCCTCGAGGATGACGTCGCGCTCGGTCTTGATGACGTCGTCGTTGAGGATGAGATTGCGCATGCGATCGGCCTCGAAACCCATCATTTGCTCCAGCGCCTGCGGCACCACCGTCTCATGAAAGGCGGTGTAGTCGTAGGAGGTGAAGGCGTTGTCCGAACCGCCGATGGAAGCGACGGCGCGGTCGAGCTCGCCGGCCGCATGGTTGCTGGTCGCCTTGAACATCAAGTGCTCGAAGAAATGGGCAATGCCGGACTTGCCCGGCGGCTCGTCGGCGCTGCCGATCTTGTACCAGACCATATGGGTGACGATCGGGGCGCGGTGATCGGGGATGACGACGACCTCCATGCCGTTGTCGAGCAGGAAATCGGTGACGACGCCGTCGTCAGGATTGTTATCCGCCAGAGCCGGCGCGGCAATCACCAAGGCCAGCCCCAAGAGCGTTCCGCGCAGCCATTCAGCCTGAAATGTCATAGGTGGCTCCGGTTCGTGGTGGGACGATAGGCGGGGTTGCTGGTCGAGGCAAAGCGAATTGTTCGTCATTTTGAAGGCGCCATCGCGGAAGCCGAACTCAGGCGGCCTCGATGAACCGGATGACCGTCTCGCCATAGTTGCGCTCGTCGACAACCGAAAAGCCCGGCCCTGCCTCGAACGGCGCCGCCGCCGCTTCCTCGATGACGCAGAGCGCGCCGGGGGCGAGCCAGCCGCCTGCCTTGGCGGAGCGCAAGGCTTGTTCGCCAAGGCCCTTGCCATAGGGCGGATCGGCAAAGACCAGGCCGAATGCGGCGATAGTGCCCGCCTCGCCCAAGCCCGTCGCGTCGCGGCGGAATATCTTGGTGCGGCCGGTGAGGCCGAAGGCCTCGACATTGGTGCGGATCAGGCCGCGCCCTTCGGCGGATTCCTCGATGAAGACAGCGTAGGAGGCGCCGCGCGACAGCGCTTCGAGGCCGAGCGCGCCGGTGCCGGCGAACAGGTCGAGCACGCGCGCGCCGTCCAGTTTTTCAGGAAAGCGATGCGCCAGCACGTTGAAGATCGCCTCACGCGTGCGGTCGGTGGTCGGGCGGATGGCAAAAGTGCGGGGCGTCGCCAGCGGACGCCCGCGAAACTCACCGCCGACGATCCGCATTGCTTCCCTTCGGGCCGCCACGCGGCCGGTCGCCACCACTATCCGGGCGCTCGCCACGCGGTTTGCCGAACGGCTTTGCATCGCCGCCTTGCGGTTTGCCGCCGGGCTTGCCGTAAGACGGCTTGAACGATGCCTTGCGCGCCTTGTTTTCTGCCGCCTTGGCGGCGTCTGCCTCTGCCCTGCCCTTGCCGATCGGCCGTGCGCCCGGCGCCATCCAGACATTGGCCTTGCGCTGGCCCGGCGGTTCGATCGGCCGCTGCTCGCGTTCGGATTTTTTCCCACCGAAGCCGCCACGAGGTTTGTCGCCACGGGGTTTGTCCGCGAAGTCGCTGCGTTCAGGTCTGGGGCCACGCTCGCCAAAGCTCTTTTTCGGCCCAAAGCTCCTGTCAGGGCTTGTCGACAGCTTGCCGAGCGCTTCGTCGCGGCTGCCCTCGCGCCGCTTGCGGTTCTTGATCAGGCCGCCCTCGCCGATCGGCCGGCGTTCCCCGTCGCGGGTGAATTTCGGCCGCTCGGGCTCCTCCTCGCGCTCACGCCTGACCGGCTTGTTGGAAAACGGCTTGGCGATATCGGCATCGAAATTGGCGCCGGACTCTTCGACCAGGCGCTCGCCGAGCTGGTCGCGCAGCACGCGGCCCTTGATCTCCAGCACATGCCCCTCCGGCAAATCGTCGAGCTGGAACGGCCCATAGGAAATGCGGATCAGCCGCGTCACGTCGAGACCGAGCGCGCCCAGGATGTTCCTGACCTCGCGGTTCTTGCCCTCGCGCAGGCCGAGTGTCAGCCAGGCGTTTGAGCCCTGCTCGCGGTCGAGCGTCGCTTCGATGGCACCATAAAAGACGCCGTCGACGGCAATGCCTTCGCGCAGCCCCGCGAGTGCGCTTTCCTCGACCTTGCCGTGGACGCGCACGCGGTAGCGTCGCAACCAGCCGGTCGCCGGCAGTTCGAGCACGCGCGACAGGCCGCCATCATTGGTGAGCAGCAGCAGGCCTTCGGTGTTGATGTCGAGCCGGCCGATGGTCATCAGCCGCGGCAGCCCGGGCGGCAGCACGTCGAAGACGGTCTTGCGGCCTTCGGGATCGCGGTTTGTCGTGACCACGCCGGCCGGCTTGTGGAACAGGAACAGCCTGGTGCGCTCGATCGGTGGGATCTCCATGCCGTCGAGATGGATGATGTCGCCGGGCATGACGTTGAAGGCCGGCGAGGACAACATCTTGCCATTGACCTTGACGCGGCCGGCCGCAATCAGTTCCTCGGCGTCGCGGCGCGAGGCCAGGCCGGCACGCGCCAGCCGCTTGGCAATGCGTTCTCCGGCTTCTTCCGTTGCCTCGACGCGACGCGGGCGCGGCTTGAAGCCACCATCCGATGCCGCCTCTGCCCTTTGTGCGCCATGGGGCCGATCGCCGCCAAAATCACGTTTAGGACGATCGCCGAAGTCACGCTTGGGACGGTCGAAGCGCCTCTCGCCGCGCTCGCCTTCGGCAGCTGCTGGCCGGTCGCCGCGCGGTGCGTAAGGCTTGCGTGGACCTTCGCGCTTTTCATAGGGCGTGCCCTCCGGACGCGGCCCTTTGCTGAACGGCCTGTCGCCGCCCTTGAAGTCGCGCTTCGGCCGCTCGCCTTCGGCAGTTGCTGGCCGGTCGCCGCGCGGCGCATAAGGCTTGCGTGGACCCTCGCGCTTTTCATAAGGCTTGCCTTCCGGACGCGGCCCTTTGCTGAACGGCCGGTCGCCACCTTTGAAGTCGCGCTTCGGCCGTTCGCCTTCGGCAGTTGCTGGCCGGTCGCCGCGCGGAGTGTAGGGTTTTTTGGCGCCGAAGGACGGCTTGCCGCCCTTGCCGGGAGCGCTATCGCGACCGCGCGGCCCTGCCGGCTTCGGGCCGGCCTTGCGCGGGAATTTCTTGTTTTTGTCGTCCATGTGGCCTTTGCTCGTTTGCGCGGGTAGTAACAGGATCGCGCTCTAGTGGCGAGGAGATAATCGGAATGGAAACCGCGTGAAGCGGCAGGATTTCATGGCGCTGGCGCTTAAAGAAGCCGAAGCCGCCGCCCAGCGTGGCGAGGTGCCGGTTGGCGCGGTCGTTGTCGGCGGCGATACGGTCGTTGCGAGTGCCGGCAACCGCACGCGCGAGTTTGCCGATCCCACCGCCCATGCCGAGATGCTGGCGATCCGCGAGGCCTGCCGCAAGCTTTCCAGCGAGCGGCTCAGCGGCCACGATCTCTACGTGACGCTGGAGCCGTGTGCCATGTGCGCCGGCGCCATCTCCTTCGCCAGGCTGCGCCGGCTCTATTTCGGCGCTGCCGACGAGAAGGGCGGCGCAGTGGTCAACGGCGTTCGCTTCTTCACGTCACCGACCTGCCACCATGTGCCCGACATCTATCCGGGCATGGCCGAAAACGCTGCAGCAGCGCTGCTGAAAGACTTTTTTCGGGAGCGACGCGGACCCTGATTTCCGGCCGACGATCCAAATCCAAGTCAGCCAATCCAGCCAGCCAAGAACGCCTCTAGCGCCGTCAGCCTACCAGGGCAGCCAGTCGAACATGCCGCCGCTCTTGCTCTTGGCGGCCGCCTCCTTCTTGAGGCGGCGTTCCTTCTTGTACTCGTCCTCGCCGAGGTCGCCCTGCGGCGCGGTGGCGGCAGCAGCGCGGTATTGCACCGGCGGCTCGCTCAGATATCTACGGGTGGTCGGGTCGCCCTGTTTGCCTTCAGCCCGGCGGCGCATGATTTCCGCGGCGCGGCTCTTGTCCGAATCGGCCGGAGTCCAGGCTGGCGGGTGGCTCGAGCCCGACTGCTTCAGCGCGGCCTTGACCGACGCCGGATCCGTCTGCACGTCATCGATGACCTGCGCCTGGTAGGCCGGGTCGTCCTGATGCAAGGTGGCATCGGCGCGCAGGCGGGCACGGCGCTGCTCCGGCGATTCGGGCCATTCGGCACTCGCCGTCTCGATGCTTTCCTGCGGCGGCGGCAAGACTTCCTTCTGCCCCGGCCCCGGCTTCACCAGCGTGGGGCGCGGCTTGTAGTCGATACTATCCTTGCGCTTGGGTGCGAAGGAAAAAGCCCCGGTGAGGTCGCCAGCAAGCTGCGCGCCCGCGGTCTTGTCGGTTCCGTAAGTGGGCGAGCCCATGCAGCCGGACAAAGCGAGGCCCGATACGACAAGCGGCGCCAGCAGCGCAACGCGCGCGTAAGTTCTCTCGGTCATGCCAAAAAGTCCCACTGTAGACAGCCTCTCGATTGCCGCCGGCCAAAGAAAGGTCCGGTCCCCACCGCCCATGCTCTTCCGACGGAATTCCGGCGACAATTTGTCGTCCGGAGTTTCGCGTGTTTACCTCAACCACTCGTTAAGGGCAACGCGCGGGGGCCGATCGGCCGCCCGCCGTGGCATTTGTGCACCGCCTTAAAGGCGGCTCAAAGCCTTCAGCTCATGCAGGACAGCGGCGTCACGGGCCGAAACATCCGGGAATTCCGGATCTGAGCCGACATCGGCGGTGTAGCGCCAGGAGCGCGCGCACTTCACCAGGCCGCGGTCCTCCGCCTTCTCGACGACCACGGCGACGCCCTTGACGTCGTCGAGGGTAAAGCTGCCCGCCGGCGCCTTGCCGTGCACGATAACCAGATCGCTGGTGATCGCCATCTCGGCCATGTCGACATCGGCGATCGCCGCTTCGAGCGCGGCATCGTCGAGGGTGACGACCGGCACCGCTTCCAGCGAAGAACCGATGACCTTCTGCGCGCGGGCAATTTCCAGCGCGCCGGTGACGACACGGCGAACCTGCCGAACCTTGCGCCATTTCTCCGCCAGCGCCTCGTTCCTCCAGTCCGCCGGGATTTCCGGGAACTGGTCGAGATGCAGGGAGACCGCATCCGGATGACGGTCGAGCCAAGCCTCTTCCATGGTGAAGGGCAGCATCGGCGCCAGCCATTTCACCAGGCAGTCGAAGAGATGGCGCACCACCTGGACGGAAGCCTTGCGCTTCACGCTGGAAGGCGCTTCGCAGTAAAGCGCGTCCTTGCGGATGTCGAAATAGAAGGCCGACAGCTCGACCACCATGAAGTCGAGCAGCGCGCGGGTGATGCGCTTGAATTCGAAGGCGTCGTAGCCCGAGCGTACGACTTCATCGAGTTCAGCAAGCCGATGCAGCATCAGCCGCTCCAGCTCCGGCATCTTGTCCAGCGGCACCTCCTCGCCATCGTCATGGGCGAGCGTGCCCAGCATCCAGCGGATGGTGTTGCGCAGCTTGCGGTAGGCGTCGATATTGGTCTGCAGCACGTTCTTGCCGAGGCGCTGGTCTTCCCAATAATCGGTCGTCACCACCCACAGCCGCAAGATGTCGGCGCCGGACTGTTTGATGACGTCCTGCGGCACGACGGTGTTGCCGAGCGACTTCGACATTTTCCGCCCCTCCTCATCCATGGTGAAGCCATGGGTGACGACGGTGTCGTAGGGCGCCCTGCCCCTGGTGCCGCAGCTTTCGAGCAGCGAGGAGTGGAACCAGCCGCGATGCTGGTCGGAGCCTTCAAGATAGACGTCGGCCGGCCATTTCAGGTCGGGCCGGTCCTCAAGCGTGAAGGCATGCGTCGAGCCTGAATCGAACCAGACATCGAGGATGTCCATGACCTGCTGCCATTTCGAGGCATCGTGATTGCCGAGGAACCGCTCCTTGGCGCCGGCGGCGAACCAGGCGTCGGCGCCTTCTTTCTCGAAGGCGTCCATGATGCGCTGGTTGACTGCCTCGTCGCGCAGCACGTTGCCGTCGGCATCGGCAAAGACGGCGATCGGCACGCCCCAGGCGCGCTGGCGCGACAGCACCCAGTCAGGGCGCTCCTCGATCATGGCGCGGATGCGGTTCTGGCCGGCGGCGGGCACGAAGCGGGTATCGTCGATGGCTTTCAGGGCGCGGCTACGCAGCGTCGTGCCGTCGCCAAGCTCCTTGTCCATATAGACGAACCATTGCGGCGTGTTGCGGAAGATGATCGGCTTCTTCGAGCGCCAGGAATGCGGATAAGAGTGCTTCAGCCGGCCCCGCGCGAATAGTGCGTTGCGCTTGATCAGCTCGTCGATGACGGCCTGGTTGGCGTTGCCCTTCTTGCCATTGTCGTCGATGACGCGCGCCGCTCCATCCTCGCGGTCCGGGCCAAAGCCCGGCGCGTCCTTGGTGAACAAGCCGGCATCGTCGACGGTGAAGGGGATCGTGGTGTCGATGCCACGCTGGCGAAGATCAGAGGCGGCATCCATCCAGGCGTCGAAGTCTTCCCGGCCGTGTCCCGGCGCGGTGTGGACGAAACCGGTGCCGGCATCGTCGGTGACGTGATCGCCGGCCAGCATCGGCACGGGAAAATCGTAGCCACCGCCCAGACCTTTGAGGGGATGCGAAAGCGTAAGGTTTTCAATCTCTTCGGCGCCAACGTTGCGAAGCCGATTCAGAGTGACCTTGGCCTTCGCGGCAGCGTCGTCAGCAAGCTTCTCGGCAAAGATCAGCTTTTCGCCGGGCTGAGGACCAAAGGCGTTCTCGGCCGCCGTAACCTCGTAGAGACCATAATTGATGCGCGGCGAGTAATTGACGGCGCGATTGCCGGGGATTGTCCACGGCGTCGTGGTCCAGATGACGACGTTGGCATCAAGCAGATCGAGCGACGTCTGCGTCAGCTTGGGATCCAGGGCTGGCTGCCCCTCTTCGATGTTGATGACCTGGCGAGCGAGGCTGACGACCGGAAACTTCGCCCAGATCGTGTCCGACTCATAGTCCTGGTATTCGACCTCCGCCTCGGCCAGCGCGGTGCGCTCGACGACGCTCCACATCACCGGCTTGGAGCCGCGATAGAGCTGGCCGGACATGGCGAATTTCAGCAGCTCGCCGGCGATGCGCGACTCGGCATGGAAAGCCATTGTCGTATAGGGATGGTCGAAGTCGCCGACGACGCCGAGCCGCTGGAATTCGGAACCCTGCACCTTGATCCAGTGCGCCGCAAACTCGCGGCATTCCTGCCGGAACTCGTTGACCGGCACCTCGTCCTTGTTCTTGCCCTTGGCGCGATACTGCTCTTCGATCTTCCATTCGATCGGCAGGCCGTGGCAATCCCAACCGGGTACATAGTTCGAGTCATAGCCGCGCATCTGGAACGAGCGGGTGATGACGTCCTTGAGTATCTTGTTCAGCGCATGGCCGATATGGATGTTGCCGTTGGCATAGGGCGGGCCGTCGTGCAGCACGTATTGTTCGCGGCCAGCTGCGTCTTCGCGCAGCTTGCGGTAAAGGTCCATATCCTGCCAGCGCTTGACCAGCAGCGGTTCCTTTTCCGGCAAACCGGCGCGCATCGGAAAATCCGTCTGCGGCAGGTAGAGCGTTTTGGAATAGTCGATCGTCTCGGCGGTCTCGGTATCAGTCATTCGTCTGCCATATGCGTTGCCCGGCGGCAAAAGAGCCCGGGCGTTGAACTATCATGATCTGGAAAAAGCGCGAGAGGCCGCGCGCAAGATTCCCGGCGGCTCCGGCGGCGGTCAGGCCGCCCGGAACACCGGGCCTGTAATTCGTATCGCAGTCGCGAGAAGGCGCGAAAAGCTCGTCATGGCTGGGCTTTTAACCGAGACAGGCGATATTGAAAAGCCCGAACTCTGATACTTCCTTGCGCTATGTGCCAATTGCGCATACATTTGTAGGCAAATGGCCTGCAGTGCCAAGGAGACGTTCATGTCGGTCGCAGCAAGGGCAATTGGCGCAACACACGACTTTTCCGTCCCTACGGACAAGATCGATCATCTGCGCAGTCTGGGTTTCAGTAGCGAAGAACTCTATCGTATCGTTGCCCCCCGCCGCACGCTGGCGCGTCGCAAGGAACATGCCGAGCCGCTTTCGCCAGCTGAATCCGACCGCGCCCTGCGCCTAGAACGCATCGCCGAGCAGGCGGATCGGGTATTCGGCAGCCATGAGAAAGCCCAGCGTTGGCTGAGAAGCGAGATCATAGCATTGGATGGTGCAAGGCCGATCGACCTCCTTGAGACAGAGACCGGCGCCCACGTCGTTTCCGAAGAGCTTATCCGTATCGACTTTGGCATGCTTGCCTGACGATGCGCATCTGGCGCATCTCCAATTTCGCGGATCTCTCGGGTCGTGGCGGAACGCTCGTTGATGGAAGATGGAACAGGCGCGGGATGCCCATCGTCTATTGCACCGACCACCCTTCGACAGCACTGCTGGAGATACTGGTGCATGCGACGCGCGAAACCGTTCCGGAAACCTACCAGCTTATCGAAATCGACGTTCCGGACGGAATAGAAATGACCGAACCGGTTTTCCATGACGGCTGGGACAAGGACATGGAATCGACACGGCGACAGGGCACGGAATTTCTCTCGGCCAATCGTTACGCCCTCATGAAAATTCCTTCGATCATAATGCGCAAAGCAAACAACTATCTGCTCAATCCGACCCATGACGACGCGTCACGCATTACGATTGCGGGCCTATACCGTTATCCGTTCGACAGCCGTTTGATCAAATGAGCCGAGGCCTACCCGCTCACATCGAGAAATCGAAGCGATAGGTCGTCGACACGCCGATCATGAATTGATCCCTGGAGCCGCGCTCCTTGACCAGGCTGGAATCGGCGGCCGGGCCCATCAGGCGAGAATATTCGCCGAACAGGCTGGCCGTCATCGGCTCGGTCACCTTCCAGGTCACTGCGCCGCCCAAGCCCGCCGACCTCACCCCGCCGCCGGGATGATATTCGCTGAGCCCCGAGGCCAGGGACTCCTTGGCATCAACGCCATAATAGGCGTCGAAATAGTCCGATGAGGCGAACGAGACGCGCGGCCCGGCCGAAATCCTGACATCGGGCGTCACATCATAAAAGGCGTCGGCGGTGATGTCGGCGACAAAGCCGTTATGGGCGCGAATGCCGTGCCGCAATTCGGCGCGGGCACGCAGCCAATCCAAAGGATAGAATTCGAAGAAGCCGCCGGCCTCGCCGCCCCAGCGCACCGGGTCGAGGCCTTTCAATTCGTCGGCGTCACCACCGTCGCGGGAAAACAGGAACTTGCCCGTCAGGCCGGCGCGGACGCCGCCATCGTCGATCAATGCCAATGAGATATTGTCGTTGCGCGAGGTGAAGCGCGCCGCGGGACCAGCCTTGCCGAGCGAGATAATCGGCGAGGCGCTGAGCAAGTACTTCTTGCCGCCCTCGAAATTCGGGGCAACCATGCCGGTCGCGCCGACCGTCAGGTACCAGTCTCCGGACAGCCAGCCGAAGGTGCCCTCGCCGGCCTTGGCAACGCCGCAGGTGCCGAGCATGAATGCGGCCAAGACCGTCGGGATCGTCGGGACAGACCGCATCGTTACTCCATACGTCGAACGCATTGGGCCGATACAACCAGCCTTGACTGAAGCCATGGCGCCAGTTCGGTAAAATTTGACTTAATATCCGCAACATCGGCGGCGTTGTCCGGCCTGTTCCGCATTGCAGTCGATTGTTTGGCGCACCAAGGCACCAGATTAGGATGTCTGGAATACGCTGGCAGATGCCTCGGCAGGAGTTACAAACATTCGCGGACAAACATGCCTGCGCTCTGAAGAGTGCGGCGACCGGCGCTCAACCCCGCATTCCAAACCGGCCAAGCGTGAATCATATGCGGCCAAATTTCGAGACGTACTTTGATGTCGGCCGCGCCGGCGGCTTCGGCGAGCCGAGTTGCGTCCGACAACAGCGTCTCGGCCGAACCGGCTTGTATCAGCATTGGGGGAAATCCGCTCAGATCGGCGAACAAAGGCGAGATCTGGGGATCGCGCCGACTAACGCCATGAGGAACGTAGGCGGCTGCCAGTTCCTCCAAATACGCCCGGTGGATGATAGGGTCGATCGCGTCCTTCGTTGATAGTGTCGCGCCGGACATCGAAAGGTCCGTCCAGGGCGAAACCAGCCAAAGACATCGCGGCAACGGCTCGCCTGCCGTGCGCAATATACTGACCAGGCACAGAGTGAGGTTGCCGCCCGCACTGTCTCCGCCAATTACGATGCGGTCCGGTGCGATGCCTTGCCGCCTTAGAAAGCGCCATGCCGCGAGTGCGTCTTCATGTTGCGCGGGGAAAGGATGTTCCGGTGCGCGGCGATAGTCGATCGCGAGGGTGCGCATTCCCATTGCCCGACCTGCCTCGGTAACCATTCGACGATGACTTTTAAGAGAGCCGGAGCAGTAGCCACCACCGTGGAAAAACAGCAGAACCTTGTCCCTGTCACTCCCGGGCGCCAGCGACCACTCTCCCGCGAGGCCATCGAAAACCACATCCTCGCATCGGATGTCCTCCGCGACCGGCCAGACCGAACCGACTTCGTCGAGCCGCGCCCGGCGTTCGTCCCAGCGGACCGTTCGTGGTTTTGACGTCAACAGCCTGCGGACGGCGTTGATCTCCGTCAGATCGAGGTGTTCGTCCACATCGCTCATTTTGCTTCCCCAGTCTTGCCAAGCGCCGAGAAAGGCGAACAGCCAAATGTCATCGACAAGATACCGATTGCCTGCTTGCAAATATAGCGACGAAGCAGCGCCACGATCATCTTGCGATCAGCCAGATCAACGTCAGGGAGAAATCGCCCGACGAGGGCGGCGATTACTAAGACCTTGACGCAAGGTTGTGACATACGGATGCGGATGCGACCGGCGTTGCGTGGCGTGGAGGTCTGGCTCAGTATCAAAGCTCGACGTTGCGGCCGCTTTTTACGGACAGGAGCTATTCTCCAACTAAACCTCGGCGTGACCACCGGTTTGGCCCGAGGGCGCAAGCCCACGTTTTACGGAAATGAACTCGCAAGCGGCTGCTCTTGCCAAAAGCAGACGTCTCGCAGGCGTACGGCCCCAGCATGGGTGTGGCCCTCACACCCTGCTCGCTTTACGAGAAGCCCTATCGGCGTTACCTTCAAAGCCGGCAAAAAAGGCCAAGTAGTCTTGAGGGAGAGGGCGATGACACTGCACGGCGATGCCTTGAAAGATGCGATCAGCCAGACGCGGGCGAAATGGGGATGGTTCGTCGCGCTCGGGGTGCTGCTGCTTGTCTTCGGCGGCATTGCCTTCGGCAATCTATTCATCGCAACCGTCGCCTCGGTCTTTGTCGTAGGCTGGCTGATGCTGATGGCCGGCATTGTCGAGATCATCCATGCCTTCGGCGTGAAGACATGGGGCCGCTTCTTCTATTGGCTGCTCAGCGGCCTCCTCTACGCCGTCGCCGGCTTCTTCGCCTTCGACAATCCGGTCCTCGCCTCGACGGTGCTGACCTTCCTCCTGGCGGTCGCGCTGCTTGCCTCAGGCGTGCTCAGGGCCTGGGTCGGCTACAGCCACCGGCCGCAGCCGGGCTGGGGTTGGGTGGTCGCGGCCGGCATCATCAGCGCGCTGGCGGGACTGGTCATCGCCATGGGCTGGCCGGTCAACAGCGTGTGGGTGCTGGGGCTGTTCCTGGCCGTCGACCTGATCTTCCAGGGCTGGACCTTCATCGCCCTTGGCCTGGCGCTGAAGAGATAAATTCTGGTTTGAGCTTAATCGGAAAACCGGTTCCCACTTTTTGCTTCGCTGACCTTCAGTTCCGGACCATGCTCTAAAAAGCTATGGCCGCGTCCAGCCCGGAAAGCGGCCTGACGCCGGCGAGCAGTGCCTTCGCCTCGGCCTCGTCGCGCTTCATCTGAGCGACCAGCGCGTCAAGCCCATCGAACTTCACCTCCGAGCGCAGGTAGCCGAAGAAGGACACGGCACAAATCTCGCCATAAAGGTCGCCGGAAAAGTCGAAGACGAAGGTCTCCAGCAGCGGCGCGCCACTGTCGTCGACCGTCGGCCGGCGGCCGAAGCTGGCGACGCCATCATGAATCGAACCGTCGGCACGGCGGAAGCGGACGGCATAAATCCCTTCCTTAAGGGTGGCTTCCGGCGAAAGCCTCATGTTTGCGGTCGGAAAGCCGAGCGTCCGGCCGAGCTGCTGGCCGCCGATCACCTCCGCCTCGACGGTGAAACGATAGCCGAGCAAGCCGGCGGCCTCGGCCACATTGCCCTCGCACAGCAGCGTGCGAATGCGGCTCGACGACACCACCTCGGCGCTTTCGTCGCGAAACGCATCGACCAGCGTGACGCCGAAGCCGTGGCGCTCGCCGGCAGCCATCAGATAGGCCGGGCCGCCCTGGCGGTCCTTGCCGAAATGGAAATCGAAGCCGGTGACGGCGTGGCTTATGCCGAGGTTGCGCTCGAGCACGCCGGTGACGAACGCCTCCGCCGACAAGGAGGCGAACTCGCGTGTGAACGGCTGCTCGACCAGCGCCGCAAAGCCCAGATGCGACAACAGCCGCGCCTTCATCGGCGGCGGCGTCAGCACGAACAGCGGCATGTCCGGCCTGAACACTTTTCGCGGATGCGGCACGAAGGTCAGCACCAGGGCGGGTACGCCGCGACGCTCCGCTTCGGCGCGCGCGCGTTCGAGCACGGCCTGGTGGCCGCGGTGGACGCCGTCGAAATTGCCGATAGCCACCACGCCGCCGCGCAGATGGGCGGGCAGCGGCGCGGTTGCGGAAATGCGTTCGAACATTGCCGTCATGGCTTGAACCTATTGCAGTCTGGGAATCACCGCGACCGGCCTGTAGCCGTATTTTTCCAGAAAGGCCGCGAGCCTTGCCGGATCCGGCTGCAGCGCTTCACCGTAATCGCGGGCATGGATGCCGCCCGATACGTAGAGCACGTCGAAGCCATTGTCGGCCGCGCCCTTGATGTCGGTCATCATACCGTCGCCGATGGCCAGAACTTGCGAACGCTCGACCGGGCGGCCGAGAATGACGGCGATCTCCTTCATGGCGACGTCATAGACCGGCGCGTAGGGTTTGCCGGCGATCAGCGTGCGTCCGCCAAGCTGTGCGTATTCGCGGGCCAAAGCGCCTGCGCACCAGATCATGCGTTCGCCGCGCTCGACGACGATGTCGGGATTGGCGCAAATGAAGGGCAGGTTCCTAGCACGCAGCCTCTGCAGAAGATCGGCATAATCTTCCGGCTTCTCCACCTCGTCATCGAACAGGCCGGTGCAGACCACGCCGGATGCTTCGAACTCCTCGACGAGTTCGACGTCGAGGCCCTCATAGAGCGTGAAATCCCGATCGGCGCCTATATGGAAGATCTTTCGCGGCCCTTCGGCAATGAGGTCGCGGGTAACGTCGCCGGACGTCACGACACGGTCATAGGCAGCGGGAGGAACGCCTATAGCGTTCATCTGCGCCACGACGTCGGCGCTGCGGCGCGGCGAATTGGTGATCAGCACGACAGGTATTTTCGCCGCGCGAGCAGCGATCAGCGCGGCAGCCGCCGCCGGGAAATGCCATTCGCCATTGTGCACCACGCCCCAGACGTCGCACAGGATGGCTGAATAGGCTCCCGACAAGTCTGCGAGCGAACCGATGATGTCGGGCGAATCCGCCATGCCGTTGTCCCTGTACCATGATGCTTGCAAGCGCCGCGACCGACGGTCCGTAGCGGCCGGCCCGGATTAACCGAAGCGCTTCGCCATGTCACCAGCTTTCGTTGTGTCCGCAAGATTGTCGTCCGGCGACGCCGGCGTGGAAGTGATGGTGAAAGCTTTTCTTTTCCAGCGCCTTATCCCGTTTTTTAGAGGCTTTGCTGCTGGAAGCCCGGAGCAGCATTGCCGATTGCGGACGCGTGGTTAACGGGGATTGAAAAACCGTACCGGCCTTGAACGCATTTCAGCAATCGGAAATTTAAACATGCATGGCACCGTCCGGGAAAAATGGGGCGGGCGGGAATGCTGAAGGCAATAATCGGAAAATTCCGATACGACAGACGTGGCAACTACTCCTTAATGACTGCAATCACCATTGTGCCGCTGATGGCCGGTCTGGCGCTCAGTGTCGATTACGGGGAGTTGCTGCGCCAAAAGCACGAAACGCTGAACGCACTTGATGCGGCCGGCCTAGCCGCCGCCCAGCAGATCGTTGCCGGCGCCAGCGACGATGACATCAAGGCCTACGCCAAGACATTTTTCGAAACCAATCTCGCACGTATCGACCCGGCGAACACAGCGCTGACCGTCACGCTGCCCAACAACAATGCCGGCGGCGGCACCTTGAAGCTCTGCGCCGGTCTCACCTTCCACCCCTATTTTCTACCGGCCGCCAGCCTGCTGATCGGCGGCACGGCAAGCGACACGACCTTCACCGAATGTTCGGAACTCCGTCTCAAGAACACCCTCGAAGTCGCGCTTGTGCTGGATAATTCAGGCTCGATGAGCGATCTCGGCTCCGGCACCGGCGAGAAGCGAATAGACTTGCTGAAGTTGGCCGCAAAGCAGCTTGTCGATACGCTGGCGCTTCAAGCGCAGCAGATGAAGCAGATCACCAAACCGGTGCAGTTTTCTCTCGTGCCGTTTGCGGCCTCGGTCAATGTCAGCCCTACCCACGACCAGGACGGCTGGATGGATCAGGACGGCATCTCCCCGATCCAGCACGAGGATTTCGACTGGACGACGATGAGTGCCGCCAACAATCCGGACAAATACGCCGAGAAGCTCAATGGCATCTGGTACAAGCGCGGCGCCGGCTGGGGCGAGACCAAGGACCAGCCGCTGACCCGTTTCAGCCTCTACGCCGACATGACGGTCGAATCGGGCCGCGAAGAGGTACCCAATTCGAAGCAATATGTCTGCGACACATACAAGAAGAACGGCACCTGCCAGTACGGCCATTGGAGCGCACCGGAATATATCTATACCACAAGCCGCTATGCGAGCTGGCAAGGTTGCGTCGAGGCACGGCCATATCCCTACAATGTCGACGACACCACGCCCGACACAGCCGCGCCGGCCACGCTTTTCGTGCCGATGTTCGCCCCGGACGAGGCTGGCACTCTGTGGCTCGATTTCAACCGTGACGGCATCAACGACGTCATCAGCACGTCCTACAATTACGGCAACAACTGGTGGGCCGATTGGCCCTATGTCGCCGGTCCTACCGCTTCCCAGCGCCAGTCTGACATGCGCAAATATTTCCTGGTAAAACCATACGGTTCGCAATCCGCAGCCGCCGGCGATGGCCCGAACTCCTCCTGCACCACAAACCCGATCACGCCGTTGAAGGACGTCAGCCAGGACGTCGAGAAGCAGGAGATCAAGGACGCCATCGACGCCATGGCGCCGAACGGCAACACCAACGTACCGGAGGGACTTGCCTGGGGCTGGCGAACGGTATCGAGCAACCCACCGTTCACCGATGGCCGGCCGAACAGCGAGAGGGGCAACGACAAGGTGGTCGTGGTGCTGACCGACGGAGCTAATACCTATAGCGCCATCAGCGATGGCAGCTACGCCAACAACAGGTCGACCTACGCCGCCTACGGCTACACTGGCCTGACCTATCCGGGATCTGGAAGCGTGACCCGCCTGTTCATGAATACCAGCACCGATATCGGCAAGACCACCTTTACCGGTGCCAACTACACGGCAGCACTCGACGAGCAGCTGAAAACGCTCTGCGCAAATGCAAAGAATTCGAACATTCTGGTGATGACGGTGGCGCTCGACCTGTCGCCCACAGATGCCAGCGACAAGAAGGCAATCGATGCGCTGAAGGCATGTTCATCGGATTCGCGCTTCCGCAAGGATTCGACCGACCCGAGCAAGCCTGCCAAGCTGTTCTGGAATGCAACCGGCGCGACGCTGTCCGACAATTTCAAGGAAATCGCCAACGAATTGTCGAACCTGCGCATCGTCGGCTGAAGGCGATGGGATTGGCGACTAAGGCAGGGGGCCTGGCGCGCTGGCGCAAAGGCTCCTGCCCTCATGCCCTTGCGGCTGATGGAACCATGTGGTGAGTGTCCCCACCCGGAGATGCGCTCTTGCCTGAACCCGCCAACCACCTTGCCTTCGCGCTGGTCTGCCTCGGAATGGTGCTGACGCCCGGCCCGAACATGATCTATCTGATCTCGCGCTCGCTGTCGCAAGGGCCGAAGGCAGGGCTGATCTCGCTGGGCGGCGTGGCGCTCGGTTTCTTGTTCTACGTGCTGTCGGCGGCGTTCGGCATCACCGCGCTGCTGCTCGCCGTGCCCTTCGCCTATGATGTGCTGCGCCTTGCCGGCGCGCTCTATTTGCTGTGGCTCGCCTGGCAAGCGGTGAAGCCCGGCGGGCGCTCGCCCTTCCAGATCCGCGAACTGCCGAAAGACAGACCGCGCAATCTGTTCGCCATGGGCCTGATGACCAACCTGCTCAACCCAAAGGTGGCAGTGCTCTATCTGTCGCTGCTGCCGCAATTCATCGGCCCCGGCATGGGCCACGTGCTGTCACAGCTTCTGGTGCTCGGTGCCACGCAGGTCGCGATCAGCCTGACCGTCAACGCCATCATCGCAGTGACGGCCGGCTCGATCGCCATCTTCCTCGCCGGGCGGCCGCTATGGCTGGTGATCCAGCGCTGGATGATGGGCACGGTGCTGACCGCGCTGGCCGTCAAGATGGCAACCGACGCGCAACGCTGATCGGTCCTACATCGGCCGCCTGACCTGCTCTGCCCGCTCCGGTTCGACCACCCTGCGGTAGAGATGCCAGGTCGCGTGGCCAAGGATGGGCATGACAACGGCAAGCCCAGCAAATAGCGGGATCGAGCCGATGACCAGGAGCACGGCGACCATCAGGCCCCACAGCGCCATCTGCAGCGGGTTTGTCAAAACTGCGCGCGCCGACGTCTCGACTGCCGAGACCGCGCCGACATCGCGGTCGAGCAGCAGCGGAAAGGCGACGACCGTCGTCGCCAGCACGACCGCGGCGAAGGCGAACCCGGCCAGGTTGCCGAGCAGGATCAGTGTCCAGCCCTTGCTGGTCGTCAGCACCTCGCGAATAAAGCCGACGATAGAGGCCGGAGGCTGATTGCCGTACAGGCTGGTGTAGATCGATTGCGCGGTGAACAGCCAGAGCAGGAACAGTACCACTAGCATGATACCGATGACCGCAATCGCGGGCAGCGCCGGGGAGTGGCGTACGTCGAGCGCATGCCACCAGGATGTATCCATGCCGAACTCGCGCCGGCGGCTGATTTCGTAAAGGCCGATAGCGGCGAACGGACCGACCAAAGCGAAGCCGGACATCAGCGGATAGATGAGTTGGATGGCGTTCGAGCCCGATGTCCACTGCGTCAGGATCAGGCCGACCACCGGATAGATCAGACACAGGAACACGTAATGCGACGGCTTGGCCCAGAAATCCTCTACGCCGAGACGGAGCGCATCGAGCAGATCCTCGGTGCTGATGCGGCGCACCGTGGGCTGTACATGCATTCCACGTGCGTCCGCCATGACATGAAAGCTGGCCATAACCATTCTCCCGTGTGTCGGGGCGGCCGCCGCCGGGATGGCCGCCCGTAGCTGCCACTTCAAGAACAGGCGCTATGATAGTCGATTTAGGGGTGATTGTCGCCAAGTCGATGGTCACGATGAATCTGGTTATAGGTTTCCGACGCCGCCATCGACGAGCAGTTCCGTGCCGACGACGAAGCTCGACTCGTCCGATGCCAGAAACACCGCCGCCTTGGCGAGTTCCCAGGGTTTGCCCATGCGGCCGATCGGCACTAGCGCGCGTATCTGATCGCCAAGCGCCTTCTCGTCCGCTTCGGGCAGACCCAGCTTGCCCAAGGCCGGCGTCTCGGTTGGGCCGGGGCTGAGGCCATTGACGCGAATACCGCGCTCGATCATCTCACCCGAGAGGGTGCGCGCCAACGACAGGAGGCTCGCCTTGCTGGCGGCGTAGGCGCTGCTCTGGGGCAGGCCGATATGGGCACTGACCGCACCGCACAGGATGATCGACGACGGGTTGGACAACATCGGCAACAGGGCTTGGATCAAAAAGAACGGCCCCTTGAGATTGGTCCGCATCAGACGGTCATAGACCACCTCGTCCCAATCCTGCAGCGGCTGATGCATCACATCGCCAGCGTTGATGTTCAGTATGTCGAGCCGAGGCCAGCACTGCGCGAGCTCGGCGGCAAGCGCACGCTGATCGGCGAGATTGCCGGCATCATTCCTGATCACCTGCGCCGATCCACCCAGCTCGCGCTGCGCAGCTTCCAGCCCGGACGGGCTCCTGCCAGTGATTGCCACGGTAGCGCCCTCGGCCAGGAACTGGCGCGCGGTTTCGAGGCCGATGCCACTGGTTGCCCCGGTAATGAGGGCATATTTGCCATTCAAGCGACCCATGACTTGCCTTCCCAAAGAGATGAGAACGGCATTGTCGACACGATAGTATGCTTTGTATAGTAGGCACCGAATGGGTACTAAAGGAGATAATTTCATGGCGCAGGCAAAAGCTATCGAGGTAAGGCCAGTCGAAAGCGGAAATGGCGCGACCGATCGTTGCCCGATGATCGATTTCGTCAATCTGGTTTCGGGAAAATGGGCCATTCCCATTCTTTATCGCCTGATCGTCACCGGTTGTCCGATCCGCTTCGGCGAGCTCCAGAGGGCCGTCGCACCGATTACGCAAAAGGAGCTCACGCGGCAGCTGCGCCTGTTCGAACATCGCGGTCTGGTCTATCGGAGGGTCTATGCCGAGATGCCGCCGCGCGTGGGGTATGAGATAACGCCGCTGGGCAGAACCTTGCGTGGCACGCTGGATTCGCTAGCCGACTGGATGCGTGCCAACGCATCCCACCTGATCACCTGACTGATCGTGGACGGATTGTTTGCCCTGCCCGGCCAAAGCCACGGGCGGTCACCGCGCCGCGCCCACCATTGGCCCCCCGCGGCTGAGCTGCGTGACAAAAGCTAGGCAGCGAAACGATCGATCACTTCGGTCAACGGGACATGGCCAAGACAGGCACCCGAACCCGCCGGCTTTTCGCCATCCTCGATGGCCTGGGCGTAACCCACTGCCGGATCAGCTTCGATCCTGCCGCGCAATGCGGCCAGCTTGGGGTAGCTCGCGCCGTCGACCGCCTTGTGGAACTCCGCCCAGCGCGCCACGCCAATCAGCGTGGTATCCGCAAGCGTCAGCCGATCGCCGATCAGGAATTCCGTGTCGGCGATCATCGCCTCGAGCTGGTAATGGCGGTTGGCAACGATCTTGCGGCCAAAGTCACGCAAGGTTGTCAGCAGCAGCGGTTCGGCCGATTCCATTTCATATGCAGCCCAGAGAGGGGTGAAAGCGGTGGTGAAACCGGTGTTCACGAAAGCCATCAACTGGTGCATCCGGTCGGCCTCCGGCGAGCGAGGCTCGAAGCTGATACGGCGTTGCGTGTCACGAGCTTCGAGCCAGGCGGCGATCGCCATGGTCTCGGTGAGCACCCTGCCCTCGTCCGTGATCAACACCGGCGTTTCCTGACGGCCGTTGATGCTGGCATAGGCGTCATCCTTCATTTCAGTGAGCATATCGACGCGACACAGGCGATAGGGTTGTCCGAGGCGTTCAAAAGCAGCGACGAGCCCCATCGAACTTCCCAGCGGGAAGCCGTAAAGGAGGATAGGTTCCATTTCTTTGTCTCTTCCATGATTTAGGGATCACGCTGCGCAGCGAAACTTGACCCTAAACGCTGGTCGCCCCATGTAAATTACGCACTATTCTGTAACCAGGTTCCCGCCATGAAAGATGTCGTCTCTCGCTGCCCGATCGAAGAGACAATGCGTGTGCTCAGCGGTCGCTGGCCCACCTTGCTGCTCTACTATCTCAAGGACGGGACCAAGCGCTTCAGCGACCTGAGGCGTGACAACCCAACCGTGTCGCACCGCATCCTGGCGCTCGAACTGCGCAAGCTGGAGGAAGCCGGGATCGTGCGGCGAACGGCGCATGCCGGCTATCCGCTACGCGTGGATTACGACCTCACGGAGCCCGGTCTCAAGCTCGTGCCGCTCATCGATGCCCTGGGCGATTGGTGGGAAGATACCGAGGACGATCGGGCCAGCCGGGCCTCATCGACGCCGGAAACGAGTCTGGACACAGCCGCCTAGCACGATAGTGAAAATCTGACGCTTGATATCCGAGCCTGGACAGCCGCTTCGCGTCGGATCCGGGCCGACTACCGGAATGCACCGGCAGCGCCAGAAGCTTCATTGCCGAGCAGATACTCTAACGTCGCATTTTGGGCCGCAAGCGGACTGGCCGCTTTCAGGTCCTTGGACCATCGAGCCGGCCTCAGTTCTGCCGACGTTGCTTTCGACCGGTCCTGTGACCACCGCGGCTTCCACCGGATCGCCAGAAAAGCGAGGCAAGCGAGGGAAGGCAGCGTCAAGTTCGAGCCAGAGATTAAGAAGAACAGAGCCATCGCCGCATAGGCGTCTGCCTGCGTGGGTATGGACGGATTCACTCATGCGCAATATGAATTATGAATGGAGATGAGGCCTGCCGTGGCGCTCACATTTTCGCCGTGTCGCCAAGGCAGGTAACGCTCGTTCAATGACGCTGCGCAGGGCGGTTGGGCTTCTGGTCTGACGCCGCCGGCAGAAGTGTCGATATCAGGGGATCTGGTCAATGACCGACAACAAGCCAGACGTTACCAAGGATTGGCAAGCGACGCAGGGCCAGAAGTCCTCCGCCACGCGTCTTCGCCTTTTCGCCGCACTCTCGTGGATCGTCGCCATTGGCGGCGAGATCTACGGAATTATGCTGCTTCGCCAGAACAAGTTCGACCAGGGACACCTGTCGCTGATCATCGGCCTTCTGGTCGGCATCGCGATTTTCGCAATCGCCGGCAACTTGCTGTGGAAGGCGGCCAACAGGCACGATCCGGCCCGCGCATCCGACGCGGCCAGGTTCTTCTTCCAAAACCAGCTCGGCGCAATCATCACGCTGATTGCCTTCCTCCCACTGGTTTTCCTGATCCTCACCGACAAAAACATGGATCCGCGGACCAAGAAGATTGCCGGCGGCGTCGGCGCTGCGCTGGCTGTGCTCGCGACGGTTACGGGGATCAGTTTCAAACCCCCGTCGGTCGAACAGTACACTCAGGATATGAACACGTGCGCAGCCCAGATCAAGTCGGGGCAGCCGACCACCGCCTGTTCGCCCGATGTCGCCGCTCAGGCGCAGGCGATCGCGACGGACACCGCCGCGGTGGCGGCGGCGACGCGGGACGCGAGCCACCCCGCCGGTCAGGATGTCGTTTACTGGATCGCGCCCGAAAACGGAGCCGCGAAGTCCGCCGAGCCGCATGTTTTCCACCTCTGCGCAGGCGTGAGTCCGCTGAAGGACAAGACCGTGAATAGTGGCTCCGTGACGGAGGCCTATGCACAGAACGCCATTCGCATCACGAAGCAGATCGATATGGAACAGAAGCAGTGCGGGTTCACCGCCACAACCAGCCCCAACTGAACCCGCCTGCGCTCGATCGCGTCCAACCGTTGGTCTTGTCGAGAGGGACGGCGCGCAAGCGCAGGCTCAGTATTGACTCGCCGAAGCAACGCTAAATACCGGGATCGCCCGGCTGGCCATTATTGTCCAACTGCAAACTTATCCGCAGCGGTTAGTCCCCTGCCCGGCAAAAGCCATGATCGCGGTTATGTCAGGCGGGCATGACCGTTACGAAAATCGAAAATCATGAGGCCCAACCTGGCCTAAACAGGCGCGTGCTGCTCAGAGCTGCCGGCCTTGGCGCCCTTGCCGGGCTCACCGCCTGCGCAACCGCAGTGCTGCCTACCGGCGAAGGCGCCGGTGTCTCTGCTTCCGCCGCCGGCACGCTGGCCGGCATCCGCGCTTCGGCGGGTCTCGCGCCGGTTGTCGCCGATCCTCAGCTCGAACAGGCGGCGCTGCAGCAGGCCGGCTATATGGCGCGCGGCGGCCGCATGAACCACACCACCGGCTGGGGCAAGGACTTTGCCTCGCGCGTCAAAGACAATGGCATTGCCGGCGCGGCCGCCGAAAACATCGCCGAAGGCCGCTTCGACCAGCAGAAGCTGTTCGATATCTGGGTGCATTCGCCAGGCCACCGCCGCAACATGCTCGACCCGCGCTTCACGCGCTTCGGCCTCGCCTATGTACGCGACGGCCGCGACAGCACGCTTCGCTATTGGTGCCTTGTGCTCGGCAGATAATTTCCGCCATTTGGGTCGGCGGAAGCCTGCAGGATGGCCGACCCATCAGTCTTTGCGACCGCCGCCGAGCAATTCCTCGATGTCCTGCGCACAAACCGGCCTGCTGAAATGATAACCCTGCATCTCGTCACAATTGTTCCTGCGCAGGAAGGCCACCTGATCATCCGTCTCAACGCCTTCGGCAATGACCCTCAGGTTGAGATTTTGCCCCAATGAAATCACCGCGCTGGCCACAGCCTGGTCGTTCTCGTCGGCGGCGAGATCCTTGATGAAGGACTTGTCGATCTTCAGCCGCGCCACGGGAAAGGTCTTGAGTGCACTGAGGCTGGAATAGCCGGTGCCGAAATCATCGATCGAGATCTGGACACCCAGGCTTTGCAGGGCGTTCATGGTCGCGACCGCGAGCTCGATATCCTGCATGATAAGGCTCTCGGTCACCTCCAGCTCGAGATACCTGGCCTCCAGGCCGCTGCCCTTCAACGCGCTGACGATGCGATCGATCAGGTTGCGTTCCCTGAATTGCCGCGGCGACACGTTCACGCAAACGGTCAAGGGCGGCAGCCCTGCGTCTTGCCAGGCCTTGTTCTGCCGGCACGCCTCATGCAGAACCCAGTCGCCGATCGGTACGATCAGACCTGTCTCCTCGGCGGTCGGGATGAACGTCGTCGGCATTACCGTGCCAAGCGTTGGATGGTTCCAGCGTATCAACGCCTCGACCGCAAAAACCCGACCTGACCGAAGGTCCACCTGCGGCTGGTAGAGCAGCGTGAATTCCGAACGCGCCAAGGCGTTTCGCAACTCTTCCTGAAGCACGAATTTTTCATGCGCCCTGGTGTTGAACTCCGGAGCGTAGAACTGGAAGTTGTCGCGGCCGAACTCCTTGGCGCGATACATGGCCGCGTCGGCATTTGCCAGCAGCGTATCGGGATCCGTCCCATCCTTGGGATAGTTGGCAATGCCGATGCTGGCCGTCGCCCGTACAAGATGCGCTCCGAGCTGAACCGGCTCGGCGAGTGAAGCCCTGAGCTTTTGCAAGGTCTCGGAGACGAGATCGACGTTCGCCGGCTGGTCGAACAGTACGACGACGAATTCGTCGCCGCCAAGCCGCACGACGGTATCGGTCGCCCGGACGCAGTCGACCATGCGGCTTGCGACGATCTTCAGAAGCTCGTCTCCGGCATTGTGGCCGAGCGTGTCGTTGACGAATTTGAAGTTGTCCAGATCGATGAACACCACCGTCACCCAGCGACCGTATCGCTGGGCGTACAAGACCGCCTGCGAAAGCCGGTCCTCGAGCAAGGCGCGATTGGGAAGCCCGGTCAGCACGTCATGGTTGGCCATGAAGTGGATGCGGTCTTCGGCCTGTTTGCGTTCGATGGCGATCCCGGCGATGCGCGTCGTGAAATCGATGAGGCGTGTCTCGGCCTCGGTCGGTTCGCGCACCGTCATCGAATACATCGCAAAGACGCCGAGCACGGCGCCCTGATGCGACAGGATCGGGGTCGACCAGCATGAACGCAAACCGTGCGGCCGCGCGAGTTCGCGATAATCTTGCCAAAGCGGATCGTGCATGGTGTCAGCGACAATCACCGGCTCGCGCCGATAGACAGCGGTTCCGCAAGACCCGGCCCGAGGGCCGATCGCGGCGCCGTCGACGGCGTCGGTGTAGTCTCTCGGCAGGCTCGGCGCGGCTGCGTGGCGCAAGTGGGTGCCATCCTTGTCGAGCAGCAAGACCGAACCGAATATCCCCGCCAGTTGGGACTCGACCAGACGCATGAGCCGCTCGAGCACGTCTTCGAGGGGGGCGCTCTTTGCGATCATCTCGAGGATATGCGCCTGCCCGTCGCGAAGGATTTCGGCCTGCTTGCGCGCAGTGATGTCGCGGGCAATGCCGACGAGGCCGAAAATGTTGTTTTGAACGTTGCGCAACGGCAGCTTCGTCGACAGGAACCATTTGCCGGTGCCTGACGCATCGACGACGAACTCCTCCTCGTCGATCATCGGTTGTCCATCACGCATCAGTTGCTGCTCGATGGAGCGAAATTTTTGCGCAAGATCCGGCGCGTGAAGGTCGAAGTCGCTCAGACCGATCATGTCGCTCGTGCTGTCCCGACCGCTGTCGGACGCAATGGCTCGGTTGGCGACGACGAAGCGGCTTTCGGTGTCCTTCACCCACATGTAGTCAGGCACCAGGTCGATCAGCGTCTGCAGCGAGATACGCTCGTCGACGACCAGGCGATTGGCGCTGAGCTCGCTGATGTCCTCGTGCGTGGCCACCCAGCCGCCGTCAGGCATCGGTTGATGGCAGACCTGGATTGTCCGGCCATCGGCGAGGTCGGCTGTCCAGTTCCCCGAAGCCGTGCCCGAATTGACCGCCCGCGCCAACGCCAGATAAGCGTCCGCATTCATTGCCGAGGTCCCGACAGCGACGCGCCGCTCGACGATTTCGCGCAGCGCCGCACCCGGCTGCAATTGCTCCGGCGCAAGGCGATAGATTTCCGCATAGCGTCGGTTGCACAGGATCAGCCGTTCATCGGCGTCAAAGAAACAGATGCCTTGCGAGATGTTCTCGATCGCGGTCTGGAACCGCAGTGCCTGGTCCTGAAGTGCCGCAATCGTGGTGCGAAGCTCGCGCTCGAGGGCCTCATATGAGGCAGTCGCCAGTTTTGCCAGCGTCGTCAAATTGGCGGATTCAGGCGCTTCGGCGGTTTGCCTGGATGATTTCGTGGCCAAACACAATTCCTCCCGCTGATGCTTGAAGCAAGCAATGGAGGCTCGCCTTCAACCCAGAAGCGAGTGCATATTGGTCCGGATATACTAATGGCAGGTGAACCTTGCTCAACGCCGACGCGACCGGCACAGGCAACGGAACCCGTGAGCCGGTCGCGGTGCCGGAGCTGTGAGGCTTAGTCCATGTGCGCGGCAGGCGCCCCACCGGCGGGCGGCGCAGCCTTTGGCTTGCGCAGCAGGAAAACAAACGGGACAGCAAGCAGTGTCATCATCATCAGCAACTTGAAGTCATTGACGTAGGAGATCATCATCGCCTGGATATTGACCATGCGATCCATCAGCGACAGCGCCGTCGGATCGCCGCCCGCCGCTGCCGGCGATGCCGCCCAGAGGTTGGGATTGAACGGATTGACATAGGCCGAGAGCTCGGCGTGGTTGATCTGCGTGTTACGCACCAGCAGAACCGTCACCACCGACACACCGATCGACGAGCCAAGATTGCGCACCAGGCTGAACAACGCCGTGGCATCGGTGCGGAAGCGTGCGTCGAGCGTAGCGAAAGCCACGGTGGACAGCGGCACGAACACCATTCCCATTCCAAGGCCCTGGATGACGCCGGAGCTGAGGATAAGCCAGTTGTCCATCTGCGGCGAGAAGCTGGACATGGTGTAGAGCGATTGCGCGGTCAGCAGGAAGCCGATGACGACGAGGATCCTGGCATCGATCCTGTGCATGATCCGCCCGACGAACAGCATCGCAATCATCGTGCCGACACCGCGCGGCCCCAGAACGATGCCGATGGTGAGTGTCGGATAGCCGAAGATGGTCGACAGCATGGGCGGCAGCAGCGACATGCTCGCCAGGATGAGCACGCCCATGACAAAGATGAACGCCAGCCCGGTGACGAAATTGCGATCGAGGAAAATCTTGGGGTCGATAAAGGGGTGCTCCGCCGTCAACGTATGAATGGTGAATACCCAGAAGCCGGTGATGGAAAGGCCAAGCTCGATCCATATCTCGATCGAGGAAAACCAGTCGACCTCGCCGCCGCGATCGAGCATCAGCTGCAGCGCGCCGACACCGAGCGAGAGCATGGTGAAGCCGAAGAAATCGAAGCTGCGCACCCGCCGGGCGACGCTGGGAAGATATGCGGCCATGCCGAGGAAGGCGATGATGCCGACCGGCAGGTTGATGAAGAACACCCAGCGCCAGTTGAAATTCTCGGTCAGCCAGCCACCCAGCGTCGGGCCAAGGATCGGTCCCAGCATGATGCCGGCGCCCCAGATGGCCATGGCCTGGCCGTGGCGTTCCCTGGGGTTGATGTCGAGCAGGAAGGTCTGCGACAGCGGCACGATGGCCGCGCCGAACACGCCTTGCATCAGCCGGAACAAAACGATGGTCTCAAGGCTCCAGGCGATGCCGCACAGCATTGAGAAGACAGTGAAGCCGACCACGGCCGTCAGGAACAGCTCCTTGCGACCGAAGCGGTCGGCCAGCCAGCCGGTCACCGGCGTCATGATCGCGGCGGCAACGATGTAGGAGGTCAGCACCCAGTTGATGTTGTCGGGGGAGGCGCCGAGATCGCCGGTCATGGTCGGCAGCGCAACGTTGGCGATCGTCGTGTCGAGCGCCTGCATGATCGTCGCCAGCATGAGCGCAACAGTGATCAGGCCGCGGTGCGGCACTTCGCGAAAGGGTTCTGGGCTGCTCATGACGTAAAACTTCCAGCAGGTAACAAAAACGTGTACATTAGGTTTCCGGACGGCGAGGCCCCGCTGTAGAGAGACCCTCATCGCGGTGGGACGCGAGCATCGATGTGGGGGTTACATCGACTGAGCGTCTCGACAAAGCGGGCGCCTGCCGCCCGGAAACCTGAGGACCGAAGATCCTGCGCGGCGTTGTCTGCTCAGGCGGGCTAGCCCGTCTACGCATTCAACTTTTCCTGCGTCTCCCTCGGACCAATCCTGCATCCATCTCGCTGTTTGCTATGCGGCCGCTACCAGGCCTCTTTACTTGGCCTCGCCTGCCGTGGCGCGGTGGAAAATGCTCGGCAGCCCGCGGGAAACGCCGGTGTCCACCGTGACCGTCGCGCTCATGCCGGTGCGCAGCGCCGTCTTGGCGTCGGCATCGGCCAATTCCAGGCGGACCGGAATGCGCTGCGTCACCTTGACCCAGTTGCCGGTGGCGTTCTGCGCGGGCAGCAGCGAGAACTCGGCCCCGGTGCCGGCGCCGATCGCCTTGACGGTGGCTTCGAACGTCTTGCCCGGATAGGTATCGACCGCGATTTCGGCCTTCTGGCCCGGCTTCATGTTGGTGAGCTGGGTTTCCTTGAAATTGGCGTCGACCCAGGTGTCGCCGATCTCGACCAGCGAAAACAGCGGCGTGCCCGAACCGACATACTGGCCGACCTTGAACGAAGCGGCCTGGCTGATGATGCCGTCGGCAGGTGCCTTGACCGTGGTCTGGACCAGATCGTAGGCCGCCTTGTCGCGTGCGGCGAGCGCCGCCATTACCGTTGGATGCTTGTCGGTCTCGATGTCGGGATTGCCGCCAAGTGCCGCCTTGGCGCTGACGATCCCTTGCTGGGCCACGGCCAGCTGCTGCTTGGCCTTGTCGAGGTCGTTCTTGGCTTCGTCCAGCGACGACTTGGCGTTGATGCCCTTCTGGGCAAGGTCGGCGGCACGGTCATATTGCGACTGCGCGTACTGGACCTGGCTTTCGTCCGACTTCTCCTGCGCCAGCGCCTGGCTGTAGGCTGCACGCAGCTGCTCGACATTGAGCCGTGCGCCGGCCACCGCCGCGTCGGCCTGGGCCAATGCGATCCGGTAGGGCTCGGGATCGATAGCAAACAACACGTCGCCCTGCTTGACAGACTGGTTGTCGAAAATGTCGACCTGAACGATGCGACCCGCCGTATCGGCGGCTATCGATACCTTGGCCTGCTGCAGATTGGCGTTCTCGGTCTCCTGATAGCGGCCGCCGGTCACCCAGACATAGCTGCCGCCGGCGATCAACGCAGCCGGCAGCACAAACATCAAAAGGAAACGGCCGGCACGGCGCTTCTTCTTCGGCGCCACCGGCGCTGGAGCTACCTGCGGAGCCACCGTTACCGGAGCTGCCGCCGGCTTCGCGGGAGCTTCCATCTCCAGCTTGGCCGCATTCTCATCTAGTTTGGCTACCGCGTTCATGCTGCTGCGCCTTCCGTATTCTTCACTTTTTCCGAGGGCGGCGTCTCACCATCTGCAAGATTCTGCACCATTGTCTCCAGCGCCTTGACCAGGACGCGGCGATCTTCCGGCGAGACGCCAACGAGCGATTCCTCATAGACCTCGCCGGCAAGGCTCTTGACGTGGGCGTAGGCCGCGTTCGCCTTGGCGGTCGGGAAAATCATGCGCACTCGCCTGTCGGTTGCGTCGGGACGGCGCTCGATCCAGCCGCCCTCCTCCATGCGATCGACAAGGCGCGACACGCTGATCGGCTCGATTTCGAGAAGCTCGGCAAGCCGCGCCTGCGCGACACCCGCCTCCTTGGCGACACGTACCAGAAGCCGCCATTGCGCCGAAGAAAGGCCGAAACCACTGGCGCGCGCCTCGAAGCGCTTGCGCATCAGGCGCTGCACGTCGTGGATCAAAAAGCCCAATCTGTCGATGCCGTCGGAAACCATGAGCGACATATATAATAAGCGTGCTCATAATTCAAGGAGCCCGGATTATGCCAGAAGCCGGCAAGTGTGCATGGCAGTCAGTGCAGGGCGATCGTGGTTAGCAATTTATTATGTCGAGCGCTTGTGACGAGCGTGCAGAAAATCGGCGTTCAGATGCTCAGGCCATCGATCTCATCCAGGCGGAAAAGGCTTCGATATGCGCTTGTCGGGGGTGATTGGCTACGCAGGCAAGGTAAAAGCCATAGCCTGGCAGAGAGAGATCATGTGCCTTGACCAGCCTGCCGGCCTCGAGTTCGCCACTGACGACCACATCGCTGCAGATAGCGATGCCTTGGCCGGCCGCGACCGCGTCGATCGCGTGCAGCTCTTCGCGGAAGCTTAAGTCCCATGCCTGGTTGGCATTGGGGATGCTGGGATCGATCGAGCGTGCGATCGCCAGCCATCGCTGCCAAGTCGGCGCTTCCGGGTCGCGGTTCGTCCAATTGAAATGGATGAGCGGGTGTTGCAGCAGATCGGCGGCGCGCTCGATCTGTCGGTCGCCTTCCGCGAACAGCTCCGGGCTGCATACCGGAAAGAATGCGTCCCGAAAAATTTCCTGCGCGGGAACATCCCTCGGCATTCTGCGCGCATAGCGGATCGCGACGTCGGCGTCACCGGCTCGCAGGTCCAGAACGGCGTCTGTCCCGATGATCTCCAGTGGAATGTTCGGATGCTGTTCGCGCCACTTCGACAGGCGCGGAACCAGCCATCGGCTGGCAAATGCATTTGGGCTCGTCACGCGCAACGGGCGTTGGCCAACACCGGCCGAGGCTGATGCTATTGCCGCAGCGAAAGCGTCGAAGCCGTTGCAAATTACCGGGAATAGCCGTTCGCCCACGCCTGTGAGCACGAGCGGTCGTGGGCGCCGCCGGAACAGCAGTTGCCCACAGACCTCCTCCAGCAATCGAATCTGGTGGCTGATGGCCGTTGGCGTCACTCCGAGTTCCGTCGCGGCCTTCCTGAAGCTCATCAGCCTGGCAGCGGCCTCGAAGGCGCGAAGCGACCCGAGCGGCGGAAGTTTTCTCATCCAGGCAGTTTAGATGAATTTAGCTCATCCAGCGACTGAGATATTCGATTTTGCAGCGAATGGCGCCGCATGAGATCATTATAATCCGACACATGTCGGTGAACGAAAGCGGCCTGTCCAACCGTGCCGAATCACGAAGGGTGTCCCTCGATGAGCATGTTCAAGCTTATAGACGGTTCCGAGCCGACGTTGCAGGCGCCAGATATCGCCCGCCTCAGGCAGGCGATTCGCGGCGATCTGATCCTTCCGGACGACCCTGGCTATGACCAGGCGCGCAGAGTTTGGAATGGCATGGTCGATAAGAGGCCGGCGGCTATCTTCTATTGCGCCGAATCCAGCGATGTCGTCACGGCCGTCAACTTCGCCCGATCGCAAGGCTTCCTCGTCGCCGTCCGCGGCGGTGGCCATAACGTCGCCGGCAGTTCGGTATGCAACGGCGGCGTGGTGATCGATGTGTCACGCATGAAGCGGATCGAAGTCGACCCGATCCGTCGTGTTGCGCGCGCAGAAGCCGGCTTGAACCTGGGCGAGTTCGACGCAGCCACGCAGGTCCATGGTCTTGCGACGACCATGGGTGTCAACGCGGATACCGGCATAGCCGGACTGACACTCGGCGGCGGGTTCGGCAAGCTTGGCCGCAAACATGGACTGAGCTGCGACAACCTTGTCGCTGTCGAAATCGTGACGGCGGACGGCCGGTTGCTCACGGCAAACGCGGCCGAAAATGCAGATTTGTTCTGGGGCATTCGGGGCGGCGGCGGCAATTTCGGAATAGTCACGACTTTCGAATACAAGCTCCATCCCGTGGGTCCGCTCCTCATCGCGGGATCGATGCTATACCGGTACGAAGAGGCACGCGAAGCGATGCGGTTCTATCGTGCGTTCTCGAGCGGCGCCCCGGATGAGCTGAGCCTGGATGCAGCACTTGTGACGGCGCCCTCGGGCGAACGCTTCTTCAGCATATCGGCGTGCTACATCGGCCCACTCGACGAGGGCCAGCAAATCATTCAACCTCTGAGAGAGTATGGCACGCCGGTTGAGCGCCGGATTGCTCCTGTCCCCTATCTTCAAATCCAATCGGCCGCGGACAGCCTCTTTCCGCGCGGTCGGCGCTACTACTGGAAGGCGCAGTTCATGCGCGAAATCACAGATCAGGCGATCGATACCATGTTTGCGGCTTACATGACTGCACCCAGCGAATCGCTTCTGGTCCTGCAGCAGGTTGGCGGCGCCATCTCGCGAGTACCGATGGACGGAACGCCCTGCGCCAACCGAGATGCACTTTACGATTGCTTCCCGATATCGATCTGGGACAATCCGTCTGACGACGAAACGCACATCCGATGGGCGCGTGAGCTGTGGGATGCAATGAGACCGTTCTCGACCGGCGGCGTCTATGCCAACAATCTCGGCGACGAGGGCACTGATCGGGTTCTGGCAGCTTACGGCGAGAATTATCCGAAGTTGGCCGCACTAAAAAACAAGTATGATCCTACCAATTTCTTTCGCTTGAACCAAAACATCAAGCCTGCGACCTGAGCGACCGCCGCAGGCCGATGCCCGAAATTCTGCAGCGCTGCTACAACTCCAAATCCCAGTTCTGGCCGACCAGATCCTTGCCGAAGGAATGGTGGCGCTCCTCGTTGGTCAATTTGAAGCCCGCAGCCTCATAGATGTGGCGGGCGGCGGCGAGCACGTCGTTGGTCCACAGCGTCAGTGTCCCGTAACCCGTGGCGCGGCAAAAGCCGACACATTCCTCGACCAGCCGCTTGCCGATGCCGAGGCCGCGCGCCGACGGCTCGACATAGAGCAGGCGCAACTTCGCCACCGCGTCCGACTGGCGCACGACGAAGACCGAGCCAACGACCTCCCCTTCCCGCTCGGCGATCCAGCTGCGTTCCCATTTCGGATCGAAGGATTTGACGAAGGCGCCGAGGATTTCGGCGACCAGCGCTTCATAGGTCTCGTCCCAGCCATATTCCTGCGCGTAGAGCAGACCCTGGCGATGGATGATCCAGCCGATGTCGCCGACCTGCAGAGGCCGCAGCGTGTAGGGAATCTTGGGTTCGGCGGTCCCGTCCAGCAGGCGCTGCACCGTCTGCATGGCCTTGACCAGCCTGTCCTGTTCGGCAACCGAAAGCCGTTCGAGCAAAGCCGCGACCTGGTCGTGCGAGCCCTGGTTCAGCGGCGCGAAAGCCTGCCGCCCGGCCTTGGTCAGCGCGATCGACGAGCGCCGCGCATCCGCCTCGATCGTGGCGCGCTCGACCAGGTCACGCTCCTCGAACTTCTTCAGCAGCCGGCTGAGATAACCGGCATCGAGGCCGAGATCGCGCGCAAGATCGGTGGCGGTCAGGCCATCGCAATGCGCCAGCTCATAGAGCACGCGCGCCTCGGTCAGCGAGAAGGTGCTTTTCAGCAGCCCTTCGTCGAGCAGCCCGATCTGGCGAGTGTAGAAGCGGTTGAAGGCCCGCACCGCGTCGATCCGCTCCTTGCCTGGGTGACGATGAATGGTCATGGCATCCTCCTCCCGGCAAGATCAGCGATTTAGTTGACTTAGTCAAGGATCATGTTTGAAGCAATTGTCCTGATTATGCCCAGCGGGCGCCTTGACTCACGCGAGCTGCCAGCCTATTTCAGCGCCACGTTAGCACTCCCCCAAGATGAGTGCTAACCACATGTCCGGCGCCGCCGGACGGAGGAACTGTTCTCACCATTCTCATCGAGGAATAAAAAATGGCAAAGTCGAAGTTCCGCCCGCTTCATGACCGCGTGGTCGTTCGTCGGGTCGAATCCGAATCCAAGACCGCGGGCGGGATCATCATCCCCGATACGGCTAAGGAAAAGCCGCAGGAAGGCGAGATCATCGCCGTCGGTTCCGGCGCCCGCGACGAAGCCGGCAAGCTCGTCCCGCTGGACGTCAAGGCCGGCGACCGCATCCTGTTCGGCAAGTGGTCGGGCACCGAAGTCAAGCTCAATGGCGAAGACCTTCTGATCATGAAGGAATCCGACATCATGGGCATCATCGGCTGAATATCGGCCTCACCCTCATTTAAATCTTCGGGCTCAATCCAAGCCCCTGCCAGGAGCTAAAAATGGCTGCCAAAGACGTAAAATTCTCCCGCGACGCTCGTGAGCGCATGCTGCGCGGCGTCAACATCCTCGCCGACGCGGTGAAGGTCACGCTCGGCCCCAAGGGCCGCAACGTCGTCATCGACAAGTCGTTCGGCGCACCGCGCATCACCAAGGACGGCGTCACCGTCGCCAAGGAAATCGAGCTTGAAGACAAGTTCGAAAACATGGGCGCGCAGATGGTCCGCGAAGTTGCTTCGAAGACCAACGACATCGCCGGCGACGGCACCACGACCGCGACCGTTCTGGCACAGTCGATTGTCCAGGAAGGCCACAAGGCGGTTGCCGCCGGCATGAACCCGATGGACCTCAAGCGCGGCATCGACCTCGCCGTCGCCGACGTCGTCGCGACGCTGATCAAGAACGCCAAGAAGATCAAGACCTCGGAAGAGGTTGCCCAGGTCGGCACCATCGCCGGCAATGGCGATGTTTCGGTTGGCTCGATGATCGCGGAAGCGATGCAGAAGGTCGGCAATGAAGGCGTCATCACCGTCGAGGAAGCCAAGACCGCCGAGACCGAGCTCGAGGTCGTCGAAGGCATGCAGTTCGACCGCGGCTATCTCTCGCCCTACTTCGTCACCAACGCCGAGAAGATGGTTGCGGATCTGGAAGACGCCTACATCCTTCTCCACGAGAAGAAGCTCTCCAACCTGCAGGCCATGCTGCCGATCCTCGAGGCTGTCGTGCAGACCTCGAAGCCGCTGGTCATCATCTCGGAAGACGTCGAAGGCGAGGCCCTGGCCACGCTGGTCGTCAACAAGCTGCGTGGCGGCCTGAAGATCGCTGCCGTCAAGGCGCCGGGCTTCGGTGATCGCCGCAAGGCCATGCTGGAAGATATCGCCATTCTCACCGGTGGCCAGGTCATCTCCGAAGACCTCGGCATCAAGCTCGAGAATGTCGGCCTCAACATGCTCGGCCGCGCCAAGAAGGTGTCGATCTCCAAGGAGAACACCACCATCGTCGATGGTGCCGGCAAGAAGGCCGAGATCCAGGGCCGCGTCGCCCAGATCAAGCAGCAGATCGAGGAGACCACCTCGGACTACGACAAGGAGAAGCTGCAGGAACGTCTCGCCAAGCTGGCGGGCGGCGTTGCCGTCATCCGCGTCGGCGGTGCGACCGAAGTGGAAGTCAAGGAAAAGAAGGACCGCGTCGATGACGCCCTCAACGCGACCCGTGCGGCCGTCGAAGAAGGCATCGTTCCCGGCGGCGGCGTCGCACTGCTGCGCGCTTCGCTGAGCATCAAGGCAACCGGCGCCAACTCCGACCAGACCGCGGGCATCAGCATCGTGCGTCGCGCGCTGCAGGCTCCGGCCCGCCAGATCGCGGCCAACGCCGGTGCGGAAGCATCGATCGTTGCCGGCAAGATCCTTGAGAACAAGGGCGCGACCTTCGGCTACAACGCCCAGACCGGCGAATATGGCGACATGATCGCCATGGGTATCGTCGATCCGGTCAAGGTTGTGCGCACGGCTCTGCAGGACGCGGCCTCGGTCGCCGGCCTGCTGGTCACCACCGAAGCCATGATCGCGGAGGCTCCGAAGAAGGAGTCGGCTGGCGGCGGCATGCCTGGCGGCATGGGCGGCGGCGGCATGGGCGGCATGGGTGGTATGGATTTCTAATCCAACCCGTCAGCCTTCAGATACGGAAAGGGCGGCCGAGAGGTCGCCCTTTTTTGTTGATGGGACGGAGGATGAGAGGCTGTTCGATTCCAAACCAAGCGGAAGCATACCCCTCACCCCTCTTCGGCGTCGGCGCAGAACGTGAATCGCCGAGCTGGAGTGTCGGCACTTCAGCAGGGCTCCGCGCTGGCCTTGATGCCCTGGAAGCGCGAAACGTCAATGCGCCGTGATGGCGATCTCTTTCGCCGGCAATGCCCCCTCAATCAGCGCCGCGACCTCATCGGCTACCGCTAGCACCGGGGCGCGGTCGTGGGTGGCGCGCGCGATCACCATCAGCCCTTCCAGCGATGATTCGACCAGCAGCGCCAGCGTATGCGCGCGGCGCTCGGGCACCCCTGCCCTGACGAAGGCCGCCCGGAGCAAGCCTATCCATTGCTCGAAGGCTGACCGGCACAACTCAACCAACTCCGGCATGTCGGTCGGCGAATCCAACACCACGGGCGCGATCGGGCAACCGAGCGTGAACTGGTTGTCTTCCAGCATGCGCGCGACCGACTGGTAGATGTGGTGGACAGCCACCGCCGGGTCCTTTTCAGCGGCGAGCGCGGCGTCCAGCCTCTGCGTCACATCGGCGACGCTATTGCGCGTCACCTCGATGACCAGCTGGTCCTTGCCGCCCGGAAAGTGGAAGTAAAGCGAGCCTCTTGGCGCAGAGGAGGCGCTCAAGATGTCGTTGAGCGACGTGCCGTGGTAGCCGCGCTGCCTCAGCAGCAGCGCCGTCGCCTCGAGCATGCGGGTGCGAGTGTCGTTCGCCATGTCAACCTCTGTCAGGAGTGAGCACTATAGGCCTTGCCTCGAATATGACAACCGGTCTATATAATATGTAGATCAGTCTACATATTTGAGCGAGGGCTAATGCGCAGTTATCGTCTTGAAGGAATCGGCGGGACCAAGTGCCTGGTGATGCGCAACGAGGCGCAGCCGACCCCGAAGCCGCACGGGATCGTTATGCGTGTTCGCGCCACCTCGCTCAACCGCCGCGATACGATGATCCTCAACGGCACCTATCCGCTGGCGCCGCGCCAAGGCGTTATCCCGCTGAGCGACGGCGCCGGCGAAGTCGTTGCCGTCGGCGACGCCGTCAACCGCTTTGCGGCAGGCGACCGCGTCATCGGCAGCTATTTCGCGCGCTGGATCGACGGCCGCATCAATGCCGGGCTGATCGACCAGCTTGGCTGCACGCTGGACGGGATGCTGGCCGAATACGCCGTGCTCGACGAGCAATGGGCGGTACGGCTTCCCGATCATCTCGACTGGCATCAAGCAGCGACACTGACCTGCGCCGGCCTGACCGCCTGGAATGCGGTGACGGCGGCCGAAATGCCGAAGCCCGGCCAATGGGTTCTCGTCATCGGTTCAGGTGGTGTCGCGCTGTTTGCGCTGCAATTCGCCAAGCTGCTCGGCTGCCGTGTCGTGGCAGTCACCTCGCGCAGCGAGAAGCTGGACCGGCTGCGGGCGCTGGGCGCCGACCTCGTCGTCTCGACCGCCGGCATGCCGGAATGGGGTGCTGCGGTGCGCGAGCAGACCGGCGGCATCGACCTCGTCGTCGAGACCGGCGGCCCGCCGACCTTCGCGCAATCGATGATCGCCTGCGCGCTTTACGGGCGCATCGTGCTTCTCACCATACAGGATGCGAAAGGCGGGACGGTGCAGATCCCCGGCCCGGTCTACCAGCGCAGCCTCGCCACCATCAGCCGCCTGTTCGTCGGTAATCGCACCAATCTCGAAGCCATGCTGCGCGCCATCTCGGTGCATCGGCTTAAGCCCGTCATCGACAAGGTGTTCGCCTTCGACGAGGCCAACGATGCCTACCGCTATTTCCAGCAAGGCGACGTCTTCGGAAAAGTGGTCGTCGACGGCGCCTGACTGGTTCGCCCCCAAAATCTGATCGACCCTCAAATCGAAGGAGAGACACAATGACCATTCGTGAAGCAGAGGCTCAATGGCAGGGATCGTTGAAGGAAGGTTCGGGCCGGCTGAGGCTCGGCAGCGGCGTCTTTGAAGGTGCCTACTCCTTCCCGTCGCGTTTCGAGAACGGTCCCGGTACCAACCCCGAGGAATTGATTGCGGCGGCGCATGCCGGCTGCTTCTCGATGGCGCTGAGCGCCATCCTCGGCCGCGAAGGTCACACTCCCGCGCACATCCACACGATCGCGAAAGCGCATCTCGGCGCCAGCGCGGCCGGACCGACGCTGACCCGTATCGAGCTGGAGACGGAGGCAAGCGTCGCCGGGCTGGCGGCGGCGGATTTCGAGCGGCTGGCGCAGACCGCCAAGGAGAGCTGCCTCGTGTCGCGGGCGCTGGCCGGCGTCGGCGTGATCACGCTCAGCGCCCGCCTCATCGAAACCGCTACTGATCACTGAAGGGAAAGGAATATCCAATGACACAGGAACTCATCATCGACATCGCCGCGGCCAAACGCTCCGCCGAAACGGCCGAGATCATGCGGCGCTACAACGACGTCTTCCAGCTCCACGACCCGTCGGCGCTCGACGATCTGGTGGCGGAAGATTGCGTGATCGAGAACACCACGCCGGCCCCGGACGGCGCCCGCCGCATCGGCAAGGGCGCTTGCGTCGAACTGTGGTCGGCGATCGCGACCGGACCCGGCACGCGCTTCGACATCGAAGAAACCTTCGTCGCCGGCGACCGGGCAACGATCCGCTGGCGCTACTGGATGGCCGACGGCAATTCGCTGCGCGGCGTCAACCTGATGCACGTCAAGGACGGGCAGATCGCCGAGGCGATGGGCTACGTGAAGGGATAGCGCTTGGCGCGACAAGCTGCATTCAGCCAAGCTGCATTCAGTGAGGCCGCGCTCAGGCCCAGCCCGGAATCCCCAAAGTTTAGGATTCCGGGCAGGTCGTGGTTACCGCACGACTTTGTGAAGCTTCACGAAGGTCTTGGGACTGCGCTGGATCGTCTGGAAGATCACGCAGTAGCGATCGGTGAGCTCGAGCAGGTCAGTCAGCCGGTCTTGCGCAACGTCGGTCTCGATGTCGAACCGCAGGCGGATCTCCTTGAAGCCGACCGGCACACCTGCGGTGACGCCGAGCGTGCCGCGAAGATCGACGTCGCCCTCGGCGGAGATTTCGGCCGACTTGATCGGTATTTCGAGGACGGCGGCCGCCGCCCTCATCGAAACGCCGGCGCATGCGATAAGGGCTTCCAGCAGCATGTCGCCGGAACAAAGCTCCTGTCCGCTGCCCCCGGCCTTCGGATGGATACCCGCTAGCGCGAGCCCACGTCCTGTCTCGACCTTGCAGGTGACCTTGGAGTCGTCGGCACTGCCCCTGGCCTTTAGCGTAAGAAGTGCCGCGCGCGCATCCTTGCGATATAGATCCTTGATCGGCTCCTGCGTGGCGCGAAATGTCGTGATGTCCATGCATATTCTCCTGTCGTGAGATGTCGCTGTTCGAAATCGTATGGCATTGCCGGGTTACTCCGGCACGCTCACACCCGAGCCCCCGAGTTCGGCGGGGAAGTCCTTCAGCTTCGGCAATCCATCCTTCATCGGCAGGACCGTCTCGGCATAGTTGACGTGAACCCCCGGCGTGAACTTCACCGTCGGTATCGTGGCCGCATAGACGTCGACCAGTCCGAGCGGCGGATGATCGGTCATCAGATGGCCGCCGCACTTCGTGCAGAACTGACGGTTGCTCATGTTTGACTTCGCGAAGCCGGACAGGAACTCCTCGCCCTTGGTGACCTTGACGTTCTCCGGCTTCCACAGCGTGAAGGCGTTCACGGGAGACGCCGACCACGAACGACAGGAACTGCAATGGCAGTAGCCCATCGCCTCGGCCGCTCCGTGCACTTCGATTTCCACGGCGCCGCAAAAACATCCGCCCTTATGTACCGTCATGACTTAGATCCTCATCTTTCTTGAGTTCGACTGCGCTCAGCACCTGATTTGAGACAGAGCTCAGCGCCGACGGGATTTTAAGGCTTCCGGCAATGAACGGAATGACGGGGCGTCCGCCTCACTTGACAGCGCGTCCGGAACTCGAAAGGGATGTCGCGCCGGGTTGCCGCGCAACTTACGGGACATCGATGGGATGGCCGGGGACGCTCTGTCTGACCTCTTGAAAAAGGTGCGTCTCACCGGTGCGACGTTTTTCGACATCAGGGCCCAGGATCCATGGGCCGTTTGCTCGCCTGCCCCGTCATCGATACTGCCGAAGATCCTTCCCGGCGCGGACCACCTGATTTCCTATCACGTGGTGACGGCCGGGCGTTGCTTTGCCCGCATCGTGGGCAAGGAGGCGATCGCGGTGGAGGCCGGCGAAGTCGTGGTCTTCACCCACAGCGACCCGCACATCATGTCGAGCAATCCCGAGCTCGCGGCCGATCCTCCGACCGCCGATGTCCTGGAGATCGCGTCCGCCAGCCAAATGCCGTTCCACATCAACTACGTCAGCGACCGGTCCGTCTCGGCTAGGCTCGTTTGCGGTTATCTTGCCTGCGACGCACAGCCGTTCAATCCGCTGCTCGATGCATTGCCCCCGGTGATCAAGGCCGGGGACGTGAAAGGCGATGCCGGCTGGCTTGGCCAGTTCATCAAATTGGCAGTCTCGGAAGTGGCGGAAAAGCGGGCTGGCAGCGAGACCGTGCTCACCAAGCTCAGCGAGCTCATGTTCGTCGACGTCCTGCGCCGCTATGTGGAGTCGCTTCCACCGCAACACACCGGCTGGCTGGCGGGCCTGCGCGACCCGCACCTGTGCAAGGCGCTGGCGCTGATCCACGATCGGCCAGAGCACAATTGGACCGTGAAGGCGCTGGCGAAGGAGGCCGCGCTGTCGCGCACCGTGCTCGCCGAGCGTTTCACCAGGCTCGTCGGGATGCCGCCGGTGCACTATCTCGCCAAATGGCGGATGCAGATTGCCTCCGAATTGCTCAGCACCGGCAACAGCAACGTCGCAAACATAGCGGCGGAAATCGGCTACGAGTCCGAGGCGGCGTTCAGCCGTGCCTTCAAGAAGATGATCGGCGTCCCCCCGTCGGCCTGGCGGCTGGGTGTTCGCGCTGCGCCCGGTTTCGGAGGCGGCGAGGCTTCCGAAACCGAAGGCGGGCCGGCCGATCCGCGGCGGTAAGCAATTCCAGGAATGGCGCGAACGGTTTTCCGTCCGGAATTGCGTCAAAACAGAGAGAGCTACCGGTCCGCCAGCGCCAGTTTGGCGCCGAGCATGACAAAGGCTCCGGCGAAGGTACGGCGCATCCAGGTCAGCACCTTTGGCCGCGACACGACATGGCTGCGGATTGACGCCGCGAAGACGCCGTAACCGACAAAGACCACGAAGGTGAGCAGCATGAAGACGCTGCTGAGCTCCAGCATCTTCGAGAGCGCATGCGGTTCGGTGGTGCTGACGAATTGCGGCAGGAACGCAAAGAAGAAGATCGACAGCTTGGGATTGAGGATGTTGATCAGAATGCCGGAGGCGATCACTTTGCCGGCCGAGCGCGGCGCGACATCTTCTTCGATGCTCAGGCCGCCCTTCTCCTTCAGCGTATTCCAGGCCATGTAGAGAAGATAGGCGACGCCGAGGTATTTCAGCGTCTCGAAGGCGACGGCGCTGGTGTGCAGCAGTGCCGCGAGGCCGGTGATGGCGGCCGCCATGTGCGGAATAATGCCGAGCGTGCAGCCGAAAGCGGCAATGATGCTGGCGCGCACACCACGCGAAAGCCCGGCGCTCAGCGTATAGAGAACGCCGGTACCGGGCGAAGCCACGACAATCAGCGACGTCAACAGGAATTCGATGCTCACAGATGGTCTCCCGGTGCTGCCCCAGCCGCCGGCAGCCTAATCAGCGAAACGTGCGGGCACAAGCCAGCCTGAGAGCCTATGCGCATTCAGATCATGCTGTTGGCGTGCAGCTTGCTATCGGCAATAGGCTGGCGAACTTCCCAGTGTTCGACGAGCTTGCTGTCCTTCAGCCTGAAAATGTCGACGATGGCCAAGCCCTCCTCTTCGGGTTCACGTTTTGCGTGCATGTGCACGATGACGAAATCCCCTTCGGCAAAAATCCGCTTCACCTCTCCCTTCACGAGGGGAAATGACTGTTTGAGCTGCTGCAGATAGGCTTTGAAGCCGTCCGCACCATCCGCAATGTTCGGATTGTGTTGGATGTAGCGTTCGCCAAAATGCATCGAAGCAGCTTCGATGTTGCCTTGGTTTACCGCTTTGTCGATGAAGTCCAGGACGATCATCTTGTTGGTCTCGAGCGAACTATGAGCCTTGGCTGGAATTGGATTTGATGGTTCATCACGCATGTTTTGCTCCGTCAGGTGCCCGCTTCTGCCCGGTGTGGACAGGAGCGTCCGCACGCCGACATTGCCAACATGATCTGTCGCGATTGTGAGATGGTCGATACGCTATTCCGCTAGATTCTTATCCAATCGTCTAATAGCGTCGTCCTATTCATCATCGGAGGATGGTTCTCATGGACGCCTTGTCCGAAGTTCTTGCTTCGCTGAGATTTGGCAGCGCCATGATCGGCAGCGCGACCCTGCATCGGCCATGGGGTATTTCGGTCGATCCGACAAGGAATGCCGCCATCCACGTCATACAGAACGGCGAATGCTGGCTGCGGCTAGCCGGTGAAAAGGAGCCGGTCCGCTTAGGCGAGGGAGACGTCATCCTTGTCGCGAGCGGCATCGGGCATGCCCTTTGCAATCCGGCTGATGCACAGACGGCATCGATATCCGCCGTCCTTTCCGCAAATCGGAGCGGACCAGAACCGAAAAGCGAGAGCGGCGCGACAACTCTTCTTTGTGCGAGATATTCACTCGACGGCGTCGGGCCATACCCGATGGTTTCGCTGCTTCCTCCGCTGATCCATTTGACCCGAAATCAGATAGGCACCAGCGAGCCGCTGCGGCTTGCCCTGGAACTTCTGCAGGTCGAAGCGAAAGGCAATCTCGGCGGCCACGACATTGTCGCCCCACGCCTTCTCGACAGCACGTTGATCTTCTTGTTGCGTGCCTGGATCGAACATCAGCCGCTCGGAACAGGCGGATGGTTTGGCGCCTTGCGCGACAAAGGCATTGCGCAAGCTTTGCGCCTGATCCACGAGCGGCCGGGCAATCCCTGGACTATCGCTTCCCTTGCCAGCGGCGCAGCACAGTCCCGCGCCACCTTCGCGCGTCGCTTCGCTCAACTGGTGGGACAGCCGCCGCTGTCCTATGTGACCCGGTGGCGGATGAACCTTGCCGCCAAGGCCCTGCGGGAAACGAACCAGAACATTGGCGAGATCGGGCGCGCCGTCGGATATGAATCGGTGCCGTCGTTCTCGCAGGCATTCAAACGGTTGACCGGACGATCGCCCGGCCTCTACCGCAGCGACTTTCGATCATCTGACTGAAGAAATTCAAACTGGGACGCCAGCCCGAGGGTCGTCATTCAAGCGTCGGCAGACCGTGAGCCCGGCGTGCCATCAGGCAGTCGTCATCGCCCGGCATGCAGGCGCGGCAGACGTCGGGACGGATGTCGTAGATGCCGCAGGCGGTCGACTTGCCGACCTCGCCGCACAGTGCCGAACAGCGCGCGCCGTCGCAGCGCATGCCGGCTTCGTCGGCAGCCACGTATTTTTGCGGGATAAGGTCGAGCTGCGCGTCATCCTCGGTGGAGAAGCGCGGCCATCTGGACGAGTAGGCGCAGCAGGCGCCACAGGTCTGGCAATCGAAGGCGACCGGATCGGCGCCCTCTTGCGGCGACGAAAAATCCTCTGCGACCGCCAGGGCAAGCAGCCTTGGCGCAGATTTCCGGCCGGCATTTTGCTGCAAGGGCGCTATTTCTTCTTCGGCTTGCGCGGCGGTGCTTCGGCCGGCGACCTGAACAGATCGGTGCCCGCTTCGGCGGCTTCACCGGTTTTTGGCGCGGCGGCCGGCTTGGTCGGCTTCACGGCGGCAGCAGGCGCTGCCGGCTGGCCCTTGGCGGAAAACTTGATGGCCATATCAATCCTCCTCAGAGAAACGCGATGATGGCGCATTCGGATTGCGAAGGCGGCCGATGAGCGCCGAAACGGCCGTGATGTTCATTTCTTCGGGCGACCAGTTCCTGGCTTCCTCGATGTGCCGGGGCGCCAGTTCGCGATGCGTGCTGCCGCTGTAGGCGGCATCCTGAAAGGTCACGCGCTCGCGGGTCTTGGCGTTTTCCCGGACGTATTCGATCAGATAATTGGGGCATTCGGCACGACCGCGTACGCCGAGCCGCACCTGGGCATCGCCGTGGACACGCCTGCATCGCTCGAGCTTTTCGAGCACGCGGCGGACATATTCGACCGGCTTGTCGAGTTCACCCACGACATCGGCGATGGTCGAATCGGCGGCGATCGCCTTTTGAGGCACGCGTTTGGTGGCCATTAGCGTTTGCCTGCGCGTTTTGGCGAGGCCGCGAGCGCAACCGCTGCCGCCATTTCGTCGGCTTCCTTTTCCAGGCGCAGTTCGCGCAGCCGCGCGGTCTTGGCTTCGCGGGCCTGGCTGACGGCATCCCGTTCGGAATTGATGCGGTCGAGCGACATCGACTGGGTCCGCGTCTTGCTAAAAATTGATTCGGCCTGGTCGCGGGGTTTTTTTGAAGTTTCGGTCAAGGTCTTTCTCCCGGTTCGGAGCGCGCCGCCGAAAAGGTGGCGAGACTGGTCTTTCGGCCAGGATCCCGCACAAAGCAATACGGCAGCCGGTTTCAAATTGCTGAAACGTCCTTAGCACGTCTAGGCCGTCGAGCAGCGCTTTTCGGCGGTAGAAGCGCAAAAATGAAAAAGGCCAGGCACCGCCTGACCTTCCATGAGAGCGCCCGCGCATCCCGAGAGACGCGCAAAGAAACGTTCTTCTCATCCGCATGAGCGGGACTTAACTTCCCCGCGACCATGCGCTGGAATTTGCCATTCACCGGTGCCAGTACATCCGTGGTCACCGGTGAGGCTGAATTCCGTTTTAGGCCGCCTTCAACTGGTCGGCGGACATCTTACCCGACTTGTTGTCGCGGACCATCTCGTAGCCAAGCTTCTGGCCCTCGACGATGTCGCGCATTCCGGCGCGCTCGACGGCAGAGATGTGGACAAAAACGTCGGCAGAACCGTCGTCAGGCTGAATAAAACCAAAACCCTTGGTGGCGTTGAACCATTTAACTGTGCCTGTGCTCATAACGAACCCTTTCCATGGCAAATATTCATTCGCCGTCATGCGGATGCATAACAACGTTTGTCTCGATTTTGATGGGGAAGTTCGTCAAAGGCGCGCCTCGGCGCGCGGATAACAAAAGTCGGTCAAACAAACATCGACAAAGTTCTTGTAGACTTCTTTGCGCGCTGTGTCAATTTTTTGATTTGCCACACTCGCAGAGACACGCGGCGGCTATCCGCGCGCCGGCACATCCGACAGCGAAAACCGGGCTATTGCCTGCCGAAAAAACCACTTGGAGCGGTTCATCGTTTCACGGAAACGATGAACCGCTCTATCTCTTTGTTTTTGCGCGATTTCGGACGGAAAACCGTTCACACTTTTCCTGGAATGGCTCCAGCCGGGAACCATTTCGGCGCCAGGGCATTTTTTCGGTGTCGAAAGCCGTTCTCGAAAGAGCGATCTTGAGAAAAGGCGGACGACAAACAGGACGCCCCCCGCGCAGATAAAAGGCACGAGGGGCGTTCCTGTGTGATACGACCATTCGCGCCGCTGCCCCTCACAGCATGCCGCGGCTGAGCCCGCCATCCACCGGCAAGGCCACGCCGGTAACATAGGTCGCCGCGTCGCTGGCCAGGAATGCGGCAACTGCGCCGAATTCGGCGGGGGTGCCGTAGCGCTTTGCCGGGATTTCAGCCTGACTCTCGGCGGCGATCACAGCAGCGTCGACACCCCTGTCGGCGGCGTCCATGGCGTCGAACTGTTTCGTCCGGTCCGTCGCAAAACGGCCCGGCAGCAACAGATTGATAGTGACGCCGTCCGCCGCCACTTCGCCGGCCAGCGTCTTGGCCCAGCCGGCGAGCGACGCACGCAGCGCGTTCGAAGCGGTAAGGCCGGGGATCGGCTCGCGGACGGAAGTCGAAGAAACGGCGATGATGCGTCCCCAGCGCCGCGCCCGCATGCCAGGCAGGAACGAAACGGCGATGCGCATCTGGCTCAGCACCATGCTGGTGAACTGCTTCTCCCAGACGCTCGCATCGAAGACGCTGGCCGCGAAGGGTGGCGGGCCGCCGCCATTGAGCAGGATGATGTCGATCCGCTGATCCTCGCCCTCGACGGCACGGATCAGCCCGGAGACGCTGTCGTAGTCGGAGAGGTCGGCGCTGAAGGTCGAGCAGATGTGGCCGGCGGCCTCGATCGCGCGCCGGGCCGCATCGAGGGTGGCCTCCCCTCGTCCGACCAGGATGACTTCGGCGCCCTTCGCCGCGAGCGCTTCGGCAACGCCGAAACCGAGGCCCTTGCCTCCGCCGAGAACGAGCGCCCTCCGTCCCTCAAGATTTGTACTTATCAAGCCAAGCCTCCTCCTGGTTCGACTGCGCAGCCTCGGGTCAGGCCTGAGGCCGTGCTTTGTGCGTGCATCAGCGGATATGCACGATAGCGTCGGCTTCGACCGGAACATTGGCCGGCAAGCCGGCCATGCCGAGCGAGCAGCGGGCGTGCTCGCCACGCTCGCCGAAAACATGGAGCAGAAATTCGGATGCTCCGTTGCCGACCTCCGAATAGGCCGAAAAGCCGGCCGCTGCATTTACATAGACGGTCAGCTTGGCGAATTTCACGACGCGGTCGAGATTGCCGTCCAGTTCCTTGTCCAGCCAATAGACGATGTTGGCCGCGCAGAGCCGGGCAGCGTTCCGCGCCGCAGTCAGATCGATCTCTCTGCCGACCTGGCCGATCGCAGCGATCTCCTGCCCGATCTCGGGGATCTGACCGGAGACATAGATGATGTCGGCGACCCGAACCGTCGGCGAGAACGGCAAAGCGGGCCGCTCGAGCGAGGGCCAGGCGACACCGAACTCCTCAAATCTTCTTCTGTACGACAAGGTGGCTGGTCCTGTTTCCGTTCGTGCGAGCGGACCTTGAATTCAGATCGGGCTTTCGGATAGCCTGATAGTGCTGACACAGCTATCAGGAATTCTTATGACTGGAGATATCGACGTCAAGCTGCTGCGCGCCTTCGTCACCGTGGCCGATATGGGAACGGTAAGCCGGGCGGCCGATCGGCTTGCCCGCACCCAGGCGGCGGTGAGTATGCAGCTTCAGCGCCTCGAGGGTGAAGTCGGCGCCGAGCTGCTGCGCCGTTCGCCGCGCGGCGTGACGCTGACCGAGGCCGGCGAGATCCTGCTCGCCTTCGGCCGCAAGGCCATCGCGATCGGCGACGATGCCAGGCGCGAGATAGAAGGCCGCAGGCTGGTCGGCCGTGTCCGGCTGGGCATCGTCGAGGATTTGGCGGTGACGCGGCTGCCGTTGATCATCGCCGACTTCCGGCGCCGGCATCCCTCCGTGGAGATCGAACTGACATCAGCCAGCAGCAGCGATCTCAGCAAGTCGCAGGGCGAAGGAAGATGCGATATCGTCATGGCCGATCCGGCACGCTTCACAATGGCGCCGCGAGGCCATCTGTCACGACAGCTGGTCTGGGCGGCAAGCCGCATGATCGAGATCGATGACGAGGTCGAGCTTCCGCTGATCATCTTCGAAGGCGCCTGCTCCTGGCAGGACAGGATGCTGGCTTCGCTCGCCGAGGCCGGGATCGGCTGGAAGATCGGCTGCCGCGTGTCGACCTTCGCGACACTGATCTCGGCGCTGAGGGCCGGGCTTGGCATCGGGCTTCTGCTGCAGGAAGGACTACCGCCCGACTGCCAAAGCCTCAACGGACGCTTCAACCTGCCGCCGGCGCCGATGGCGGATTTCGGCGTCTACCTCGCGAGGGACCCGTCGCGGCTGGTCGAGGAGTGTGGCGATTTCCTGCGGGCGGGGTTCGAAGCGTAGCGAAAATATCTGACGCCGTTCACCGTTCCTGGTCGGTCGGGCGGATGACGATCTCGTTGACGTTGACGTGTGCCGGCTGGCTCACGGCGTAGAGAATGGCCGCGGCTATGTCCTCGGCGGTCAGCGCCTCCATGACGGCGAGGCGCTTGTCCAGATCGGCCTTGAACGCCGGATTGGTGATGTGGTCGCCGAGCTCGGTGCGCACCAGGCCGGGCTCGATAACCGTGACGCGAACCTTGTCGGCGTAGACTTCGCGGCGCAGCGATTCGGAAAAGCCGACGACACCGAACTTGGTTGCTGCGTAGCCGCTGGCGCCCGGATTGGCGACACGGCCGGCGACCGACGAGACATTGACGATGTGCCCCTTGGCGGCCGTCAGATGCGGCAGCGCCGCTTTGGTGACGCCCATCAGCGCCAGCAGGTTGAGCTCGACCATGCGGCGCCAGTCGTCGAGCACCGCCTCGGCGGCCGGCGACAGAAGCATCACTCCGGCATTGTTGACGAGGATGTCGAGGCGGCTCCATTCGGCGACAACCTTGTCGACCATGACGGTGACATCGTCGTTGCTGGTGACGTCGGCCTCGATACGGAGCGCCGTGCCGCCGGCCTTTTCGATACGCGCGGCTAGCGCTTCGAGACGATCGGCGCGGCGTGCGGCAATCGCAACCTTGGCCCCGGCGGCGGCCAGCGCCACAGCCGTTGCCTCGCCGATGCCCGACGAGGCGCCGGTGACAAGCGCGACCTTGCCGGCCAGTGCGGAAGGAACAGATATCATTGTGAGGTCTCCAAAACCCCTGCCCGATCTTCAGATAGGCCGCGGGCCGCGAAGTGGAAGACCGGCTTTGCGTGGTTCTACTCGTCTGGGCCGGGCTCCGGCCAAGGCTCTTTCGCCGCCTCGGCATACCAGTGCCGCATCGCCGGCATCGAAAGCACGGCGTCGACATAGGCGCGGGTATCGGGCGCCAGCGTGCCACCGTAGGTGTCGAAGCGGGTAACAACCGGCGCGTACATGGCATCGGCCGCGGTGAAACTGCCAAACAGGAACGGCCCGCCTTTGCCGTATTTTTCGCGGCATTGCCGCCACAGATCCTCGATGCGCGCCCGTTGCGCCTCACCTTCGGCGTCGAGCGGCTTGTGGCCTTTCGGCCGGCGCAAATTCATCGGCCAGCCATAGCGGACCTCACGAAAGCCGGAATGCATCTCTGTTGCAGCCGAGCGGGCCAGCGCACGGGCGCCGATGTCGGCCGGCCAGAGCTTTTTCTCCGGAAACAGCTCGGCGAGATATTCAAGGATGGCAAGGGTTTCCCAGACGATCCGGACCTCGCCAGTCGGCAGCCGATGGTTCAGCACCGGCACCTGGCCGGTCGGCGATATCCTGGCCAGATTGGCCGCGGTCTCGGGCGTGCGCACAAGACCTTCCTCGAACGGGATGTCAAGGTGCTTCATCGCCAGCCATGGCCTCAGTGACCACGACGAAAAACACTTGTTGCCGATGAAGAGCGTGAATTCAGCCATTGTCCCTCCGGCCCTGTCTGTTCGGGCGTTCTGGTGCACCCTATCCTGTCGGCTTCGCGGCCGGAAGCTATCCCAACTCGACCGGCCGAACCCGGAACCTAAGCGATCCGCGACCGTTTCTCCAGGCGAACGGTCCAGGAGATGCGAGATGGTGAACAAGGATCAAGTTGCCGGCGTTGCCAAGCAAGCCAAGGGCTCGGTCAAGCAGACCGCCGGCAAGGCCACCGGCAACAGGCGCACCGAGGCCGAAGGCGACGTCGACAAGGCCACCGGCAAGATGCAGAAGGCTTACGGCGACGTGAAGGACAAGGTGAAGAAGGCGCTTTGAGGGTGGCCCTTCGCGAACCAGGAAAAGGCGGCTCGGCCGCCTTTTTTGCGTCCTCCCCTGCCCGTCAGAAAGTCAGGCTTTTGCTGTATGCATTGGTGAAGGTGACCTCGCCATGATCTCCGGCGGCTTCGCCCAGCACCACATCCATGCTGTTTCCCGTCACCCGCGCCAACGCAAAGCCGCCCATGAAAGCGGCCTTCGGCTTGAACAAATCGAGCCCGTTACGGTGGTAGATCATCGGCGTCGCGTGCTGGTGGCCATGGAAGATGCCGACGACGTTGTAACCCTTCAGCACAGCCAGCAGCGCCTGCCTGTCGGCTTCGCTCCACCAGTGCGGCGGACCCTTGCCGCCGTCGTCGAAGGTTTTCTCGGCGGCGTCCCATCTTTCGATCGAAAAAGTATCCCAGCCATAATGCTGGAACAGGATGACGGGGCGGCCGTCGCCGGCATAAGTCGCCAGGTCCTGCTTCAGCCATGGCAGGCTGCTGACGGCGCCATGGCCGGTATCGCCGGCAAAACGGTGCGTCTGGACAAGATGCAGACCGCCCCAATCCCATGAATAGCAGTCGGTCTCGACATCGTAGTCCGTCGCCGGCGCAGGCGGCTTGAAGAACACGCCGGGGCGGTGGTTGACCTCGACGTAGTCGCGCATTTCGCGGCGGTACCAGCCGATATGCGAGCGCGGGCCGTTCTGGTCGAGGTCGTGGTTGCCGAGGCCGACATAGACCGGCATGTGCACGCGGTCGGGGCCGACGCCTTGCTGGTAGCGCTGGCTGAACTGAAGCAACTGCGTGCCCTCGCTGGGCTGGGTGATCTGGCCGCCGCCATCATCGGTGATGTCGCCACCGACGACGAGGCCGAGCGGCGCGCCGATTTTGCCCGTCGAGCGCAGGCCGGTGGCAACGCCATCGATTTCAGCCGGCCATTGCCTGTCACCGACGCCGTTTAGTGCGGCGACATTGCGCAGCAAGGCAGCGTCGGTCTTGCCCTCCTGCTCGCAGTGCGGGCTCAATCCGTTCGCCATGCGGCAGGCATGGACATCGGCGATAAACAAGAAGGTGGCGTCGATCGGCGGGATGCGCTGCCCGGTCTGGCCGAAGGCCGGGCGCGAAACGGCGCCGGTAGCGGCAGCGGCCGCCGCCTTCATCAGGAAGCTGCGCCGGGAGACCGGTCGGGCGGAAATGCGACGCATCATGCCTAAAATTCAGCACGACGCGGACCGGCAGTCCAGTTGCTCGCAAAGTATGTCGACACGTTCTCCCAGGTCTGGCATTGCCTTCGGCATTCAACTTGCGCGAGCAGAGGAGGACGCCATGAAAACTGCATCCATCGGCATGACAATGGCCATTCTGGCGGTGACGAGCGCAGCGCATGCCTCCGCGTGCATCGACGCCAAATCGGCCAAGGCCGGCTTCATTCTCGAAAGGCCTGGCATCCACAGCGAATTTCGACCGGCGGCGGGCGGAATGGTGGCCGTGGCCAACAAATACCAGTCGCAATCGCCGCAGTCGCAGTACCTGTTCGGCGGGTTGATCGAAGTGTTTCGCGACAGCAGCACGGGGCAGCTGGCGATGATCCCGTTTTCCGATCTCAGGAAGGTGTTCCCGCTGAAGGCGGGGGCTAAGAGCAAGATCGTGTTTGCTCGCCTCGCGCCGAATAAGCCGCCGAAGGGCACCGAGACGCTGGAGATCAACGTCAAGGGCAAGGAGACGTTCAGCCTGGGTGATTGCAAATACTCCGTGCTCGCGGTCAAGCAAACCATCAGGAGCGAGGCCGGCGAGATGCGGGACGAGTTTACCGCGCTTTACGCACCCGACCTGCAGGCAGTTCTGGCCAGGCGCTATGACGAGGGCACCAGCGCCGAAAGCGTGGTCGGCTACGAGCTGATCAAGCCGCTGCCGAATTAAGAGCTCGGCCTCCCCGCCTCGGTCATAGTGAGCGACCGTCCTGCCGGCGTCAAAGGGCTCTGTGCAGTATCCTGTTACGTCGCCTCGTTCCTGTTTTGGACGACATAACTCCCTGCTCCAACGCCATCAGGCAGTCGCGCAGCACGCTTGCGTCCTGTGCGGTTTTGGCCATAGACATGGCGCCCGAATAGCTGGCGACGGCGAGCGCTGCGAAGCGCTGCGGATCGGTGCCCAGCTCCCGGCCCGCCTGCTGGTCGGCGCTGATCTTGTCGGCGATCGCCTGACGCCAGGCCGAAAAAATGCCGGCAAGGGCAATGCGGAAATCCGGATCGGCAAGCGACAGTTCATGCGCCAGGTTGTTGAGCGGGCAACCGCGCACGAAACCCTGCCGCTCCAGCTCCGCCGCGACGGCCGCGAACACGGAGCGCACGCCCTCGCGCGCTGAGGGGGCCATCCGCAACGGTGCGATCCACGTCTCTTCTACCGCGGCGGCGACCCGCTCCTCGATCACTGCGAGCGCCAGCGCCTTCTTGGTCGCGAAATGGTGGTGCAGCGCGCCGCCGGTAACGCCCGCCGTCGCCATCAGGTCACCCATGCTGGAGGCGTGATAGCCGCGTGCCTGAAACGCTGTTTCGGCGACATCGAGCACCTTTTTGCGCATGCCTTCGGGGTCGTTGGTGCGTTTTTGAGGCCGCGGGGTTGGGCGGGCTGTGGTCTCTGCTGACATTTTCACACGATAGCAGATTGACAAAACAGGACAACCGGTCTGTTTTGTAAAACAGGATGACTGTCCTGTTTTGGAGATCGAGCGATGAACCTGCCTTTGAACGCCAAATCTAAATCCGATCTGCTCGCCTCGCCCGTTGCAGAACTCAGGCAATACACGCTGAAACCCGGCCGGCGCGAGACGCTGATTGGCATCTTCGACAATCAACTGATCGAGGGCCAGGAAACCGTGGGAATGACGATCATCGGCCAGTTCCGCGATCTGGACCGGCCGGACATGTTCGTCTGGCTGCGCGGCTTCGATGGCATGGAAGCGCGGAAAAACGCTCTGACCGCCTTCTATGACGGGCCGGTCTGGGCTGCCTGGCGCGACGCCGCCAACGCCACGATGATCGATTCTGACGACGTGCTGCTGCTGAAGCCGGCCTGGCCGGGCGCGAGCCCAGACCTCTCGGGATCGAAACGAGTACCCCAGTCGGACCCCGAAGAACCAAGCGCAAGCAGTGATTTGCAGGCAATTGTTGTCATCAAGATTCATCATTTGCGACCGGGCCTGGAAGCCCGTTTTGCCAAGGATTTCCAGACCGGGGCTCTTCCTGTGCTCGCCGCACTTGGCGCACGGCCGCTTGCCGCCTTCGTCACCGAACATGCCGAAAACAGCTTTCCGCGGTTGCCGGTGCGGGCCGGCGAAAACGTCTTCATCAGCATCACGGGTTTCGCCAGCGCCGAAGCCCATGCCCGCCACGAGGCAGCCTTGGCTGCCTCCCCGGAATGGCAGGCATTCGAGCAGGCCGCGCAGCGGGAATTTGCCAGGCCCGTGGAGGTTCTGCGCCTGGCGCCGACGGCGCGATCGCTGCTCGGACAGCCAACGCCGGCGTGACCAACGCCGTCGAAGCCACCTATGTGCGCCGAACCCCTGTCTGGTTCACGCCTGAAAATACCTGGCATGGATCACCTGGTAACGAGTGGTCCATGCGGTTGCCTGCTCCAGGTCAAGGCAAACGCGCAGCAGCCGGTGATCCTCGTTCTTGCGGCCGATGAGCTGGATGCCGATCGGCAGGCCGCCTTTCGACTGGAACAGCGGCAGGCTGGCGGCCGGTTGGCCGGTGACGTTGAAGATTTCGGTGAAAGGCGCAAAGCCGTAGGCCCGGCTCGCCCAAGCCTCGTAATCGAAGACAGCACCATCGCCATGGATGGCGCCAAGCCGGGGCGGCAGGTCGGCCGTCGTCGGCGTCATGATCAGGTCGAACGCATCGAAGGCTCTCGCCATCGCCAGCGAAGCGCTGTGCACATGGTCCTGCGCTCTCAGATAGTCGGCGGCCGAAGACCGCCGAAAACAGTCGAGCGCGTGACGACTGAGGCTTTCGATTTCGCCGGCCCCCGGCATCCGCCCGATCTCTTCGGCGCGCTCGTCAACCAGCCGCGCGACCTCCGACATCCAGAAGATGCTCCAGTCCGCTTCGGCGCTGGCTTCCCCCGGGAAACGCGCCTCTGTGACCTCGTGCCCCCTGTCCTCGAGGAGGATCATGGCTTCCCGGAATTTTGCCCCGATCTCGGACGCGACGGGCGTGCCGTCCGGCCGGTGCGCCAGGCACGCGACGCGCAGACGCTCGCCGGGGGAAGACAACCAATCCAGGTAGGACGGCACCGATTTCGGCACGGAGTAAGGCGCTCCTTGTTCTGGACCGGCAGTCATGTCCAGCATGGCGGCGCTGTCCCGAACGGTGCGGGACAGGACGTTTTCGGCGTAGAGCCCGGCGCCGACCTGACCTCGACACGGTCCGACAGGCGTGAGCCCGCGCGACGGCTTCATGCCGAACACGCCGCAACAGGCAGCCGGCACCCGGATCGAGCCGCCGATATCGGAACCGTGGGCGACCGGCACCATGCCGCTCGCCACCGCGGCAGCAGCTCCGCCGCTTGAGCCGCCCGCCGTCAGCGAAAGATCCCAGGGGTTCAAGGTGGGGCCGCTAAAGCTGGGCTCGGTGACGAAGTCGTTGGCGAATTCAGGCGTGTTTGTCTTGCCCAGCAAGATCAGACCGGCGGCCCGCCAGCGCCGGACGATCTCGCTGTCGGGCTTCGCCGCGGCATCCTTGAAGTAGAGCGACGAGTGCGTCGTCGGCCACTCCCGCACATGGACGCCGGTGTCCTTGACCAGGAAAGGAATGCCGGCGAGTGCGGCCTGCCGGTTGCAGCTTGCCGCGGCGGAAAGCGCCCGGTCCGCATCGATCAGCGTCACGGCATTGATGGCGGGATTGATGCTTTCGATCGCTTCGATAGCCGCCTCGACGACCTCGACGGCGGACAATTCGCCCGAGCGAACATGACCGGCCAAGGCGACGGCATCCAGCGCCACGTATTCGGAAAGGTTCATGACCGCTCTCAGCCCGGATTGCTGGTCGCTTCGAGGTCGGCTTCATTCCGGACCTTGAAATATCCGGCGATGGCTGCCGCAACCAATGCCGGATCCTCCCAATGCGGATTGTGGCCACAGCGCGCCGCGCTTACGAACGCGGCGCCTGGGATTTCTTCAAGGAGCCGCCCCTGGTGCGTTTCGTCGAAGAGCAGGTCGCGCCTGCCAGCAATAATAAGCGCCGGCAGGCGTAGCGTGCGCGCCTTGTCGGTCAGATCGATGCGCTGAACCTGCTCCAGGATTGCGCGCCAGAGTGCCGCCGGCATGGCTGACGCCTCCTCCGCAGCCATGGTCAAAAAGTCCGCTGGAATCTCCGCCTCGCAGGCATGCCAATAGTCATAGAACGGATCGGCCGGCGATATCGGATCTCGAAGCGTCCGCACACCAATGGTCATCGGGTGGTCCTCACCGATCTGTGGCCGCAGCGTTCCGGCCATCAGCACAAGGCCGCCGATCATCTCGGGGTAGCGCGCGGCTGCCTCGATCGCCACCATGCTGCCCAGGGAATGCCCGACCAGAACCGGCCGCTCGAGCCGCAATCGCTCGATCAAACCCGCCACGTCTTCCGCGAAATCCGCTGGGGCGAAGCCGCGCGTGCCGGCCGGCGAGGCGCCATGCCCGCGCAGGTCTGGAATGACAAGCCGGCGCCCGGCGAGATGCGGCGCCAGCAATGAGAAGCTGCGGCTCGTATCGGAGAAGCCGTGCACCAGCACCAGGGCGGGCTCCTGCCCGGCGATTTCGACGCAGGCCGTTTCAGCACCGACCTCGCGCTTGCGGCCGTTCCAGCCCGCCTGATCGGCCGATATCACAGGCCGAGCTGCTGCTTGACTGCGTCGAGCGCGGGCTTGCCATCGAATGTGGTGACACCGGCAAGCCAGGCGCCGAGCCTATCCGGATTCTCCTTGACCGCCTTCAGGCCGGCTTCCTCCGGCTTCATGCCGTCATTGATGAGATAGCCCATGCCGAGATTTTCGAAATCGATATCGAAGGCGAGGTTCTTCAGCAACTGCCCGACATTCGGGCATTGCTGCAGATAGCCCTTGCGCACCTGCGTCGTCACCGTCGCGGCGCCGAAGTTGGGGCCGTAGAACTTGTCGCCGCCGCTCAGATATTTGAAGTCGTACATCGTGTTCATCGGATGCGGCGCCCAGCCCTGGAAGACGATGAAGCGCTTTTCCTTGATCTCGTAGCCGACCTCGGAAAGCATACCGGCTTCACTCGATTCGACGACCTGCCAGCCATCGAGGCCCAGCGACTTGTCGGCGATGGCGTCCATCATCAACTGGTTGGAGCCCGGCTCGATGCCGTACATCTTCCTGCCGAACTTGTCGGCGAACTTTTGCAGGTCGGCAAAATCCTTGACGCCGGCCTCCCAGACGTAAGTCGGCACGGCAAAGGTGTATTTGGCGCCGACGAGATTGACGCGCACATCGTCTACCGAGCCGTCCTTCTTATAGGGCTCGTAGTAGGTGATCATCGCCGGATCCCAATAGCCAAGGAATACGTCCAAATCATTGTTCTTCAAGGATTCATAGATGACGTTGATGCCCAGAAGCGAGCTAGCCGGCTTGTAGCCGAGCGCATCGAGCAAGACGCTGGTGACGCCGGTAGTGAAGGCAAGGTCGTTCCATCCAGGCTCGGCCATGCGCACGACCTTGCATTGCTCGGGTTCAGCCGCAAAGGCCGGCTGGCTAGCCAGCAGGACGCAGAGCGAGGCGCCCATTCCAAGGCTACGAAGCATTTCGGTTCTCCTCATTTCGCCAACAGCGTTGACCATTCGGATTTTATATTGTCCCACTGGTCAATTCTTGATCTCGACGGACGAAAATGTCAACGTCGGTTTTAGATGCATGGATCCGGCCCGTGAAACTCAAGCGTCTCAGCGACATACGCCGCAAAGAGCTGCGGCAGGCTGCCTTTGCCGTGCTTCAGCGCGAAGGCATAGCTGGCGCGACCATTGAAAAGGTGGCGGCGCAGGCCGGCGCGTCGAAGGGCATCGTGCTGCATTATTTCAACAGCAAGCGGGAACTGTTCGAGCACGCCATGCGGGAATCGAACCTGGTGCTACGGCATGCGGTGGTCGAGCGGCTGAGACAGGCGCGCACGCCAATGCAACGGATAGATGCCATCATCGAAGGCAATTTCGAGCCGCATCTCTTCCAGCCGTCCCTCTGCCACGCCTGGCTTTCACTTTGCGCGGAGGTGCCGCGCGACGAAAAGCTTGCCCGCATCCAGAAGGTGATCCATGCGCGCATGCGCTCCAACCTGCTGTCCGGCCTGCGCGGTCTGGCGCCGGCACGCGATGCTGACGAGATCGCTTTCGGCGTCACCGCCCTGATCGACGGGCTGTGGTTGCGGCTTGGCCTGCAGCCCGGCAGCGTCACGCGTGAACAGGCCATTCATCAGGTCAAGGATTTCGTCGCCACGCGGCTGGCTGTTCGGCGCGGTGAAGCCGCTGCCGAATAGACCATCGTGCCCGATAGCCGAAGTTCATACTGTGAGATAGGCCGGCGCCTTGACCACAATCGGCAACGGCGCTGCTCTCCTTACCAGACAAGACGGCAATGCGTGGGAGTGTTGGATGAGACTAGGCGGCAAACGGGCACTGGTCACCGGCGGCTCGGACGGGATCGGGCTGGCAATCGCCGAGGCGTTTTTGCGCGAAGGCGCGAATGTGCTGATCGTCGGCCGCGACGGCAAAAAACTCGACGCCGCCCGCAAGCAGCTCGGGGACGGCGTCGAAACGCTGTCGGCCGATCTGTCGGCCAGCGCCGGCATCGATGCCGTGGTCGAGCATGTCAAACGCGGCCCACCTGTCGATATCCTCGTCAACAATGCCGGCGTGGCGTTCCTGGTGCCGTTCGAAACCGTCAGCGAGGACCAGTTCCAGCAGTCCTTCGCACTCAACGTCACGGCGGTATTCTTCCTCACTCAGCGGCTGTTGCCGCATCTCGCGCCGGGCGCGGCTTCGGTGATCAACATCTCGTCCTATTTCGCGCACAAGATGATCCCGAAACGGCCATCCAGCCTCTATTCGCTGTCGAAGGGCGCGCTCAATTCGCTGACCAGGTCGCTCGCCTTCGAGCTCGGGCCGCGCGGCATAAGGGTCAACGCCATCGCGCCCGGCACGGTCGACACAGCGATGCGGCGCAGGTCGATCGAAAACCTGCCGGAAGCCGCGCAAGCCGAGCTCAAGGCCTATGTCGAGCGCAGCTACCCGCTCGGCCGCATCGGCAGGACCAGCGACCTTGCCGGCATCGCGGTCTATCTCGCCAGCGACGAAGCGGCGTGGACCAGCGGCGGTATCTTCGCCGTGGATGGAGGATACAGGGCGGGGTGAGGAGCGGTCGGCGAAGCTGCCAATCTCCCCCCTTGTGGGGGAGATGTCCGGCAGGACAGAGGGGGCGCTGTCCCGCCGACTTCTCATCGATCGCAATTCCGCCCTTAGGCCTGTTGTCCTTCTCCGCTGGTTGCAGGGTGAACAACGTTGGCGATCCTTCGCGCCCCCCTCTGCCCTGCCGGGCATCTCCCCCACGAGGGGGGAGATTGCCAGTCCCTTCAACCGATTTGCATCCCCATCGCCCGCAATCTCCGCTTGAAGGCGTTTGTGCAACGCGATACGCCGTTTGCAAATTGCAAACCGGAGAGATACGTGAGCGCGCCAGAGACCAGAACCGAAACCGATACGTTCGGTCCCATCGAGGTCGCCGCCGACCGCTATTGGGGTGCGCAGGCGCAGCGTTCGCTGGCCAATTTCAAGATCGGCTGGGAAAAGCAGCCTGCGTCGATCGTGCGGGCGCTGGGTATCGTCAAGCGGGCGGCCGCCGAAGCCAATATGGAGCTGAAGCGGCTCGATCCGGCGATCGGCAAGGCCATTATCGAGGCCTCCCAGGAGGTCATCGACGGCAAGCTCAACGAGCATTTCCCGCTGGTCGTCTGGCAGACCGGCTCGGGCACCCAGTCCAACATGAACGCCAATGAGGTGATTTCCAACCGGGCGATCGAGCTGTTGGGCGGCGTCATGGGGTCGAAGAAGCCGGTGCATCCCAATGACCACGTCAATATGAGCCAGTCGTCGAACGACACCTATCCGACGGCCATGCACATCGCCTGCGCCGAGCGCATCATCCACGACCTGCTGCCGGCGCTGAGACATTTGCATACGGCACTCGAGGCCAAGACCAGGGCTTTCGCCCACATCGTCAAGATCGGCCGCACCCATACGCAGGACGCGACGCCGCTGACGCTCGGCCAGGAATTCTCCGGTTATGCGGCGCAGGTCGCCTCGTCGATCAAGCGCATCGAGATGACGCTGCCCGGCCTGCAGGAGCTGGCACAGGGCGGAACCGCGGTCGGCACCGGCCTCAACGCGCCGGTCGGTTTTGCCGAAAAGGTGGCGTCGCGCATCGCCGCAATCACCGGCATCGATTTCGTTACCGCGCCGAACAAATTCGAGGCGCTGGCCGCGCATGATTCCATGGTCTTCTCGCACGGCGCCATCAATGCCTGCGCGGCGGCGCTGTTCAAGATCGCCAACGACATCCGCCTGCTCGGCTCGGGCCCGCGTTCGGGCCTCGGTGAATTGTCGCTGCCGGAAAACGAACCGGGCTCCTCGATCATGCCGGGCAAGGTCAATCCGACCCAATGCGAGGCGATGACGCAGGTTTGCGTGCAGGTGTTCGGCAACAATGCGGCGATCAGCTTCGCCGGCAGCCAGGGCCACTTCGAGCTCAACGTCTACAATCCGCTGATGGCCTATTGTTTCCTGCAATCGGTACAGCTGCTGGCCGACGCTTCGGTGTCGTTCACTGACAATTGCGTCGTCGGCATCGAGGCCCGCGAAGACAACATCAAGGCAGCGCTCGACCGTTCGCTGATGCTGGTGACGGCGCTTGCGCCGACGATCGGCTACGACAACGCGGCCAAGATCGCCAAGGCGGCGCACAAGAACGGCACGACGCTGCGCGAGGAAGCGCTGGCTACCGGGCTGGTCAGCGAAGCCGATTATGAGCGGCTGGTGCGGCCGGAGGACATGACGCACCCAGGGTGAGTTGATCGCGAAAACGTTACCTGAGTGAACAATCCGTAACCAATCTGACGTCTTTGGTGAACAGTCGGCATGCGCTAACTGGACGGCTATCCCAAGTCGTTTGGCCAAACCCTTCTGGAGAGTTACGCATGTCCACCAACACGTCCACCAACACTTCGTTTGCCGGTTCCGGCACCGCCTCCGGCGCCTCGGGCACGATCCTGCTCGGCCGCATCCTGCTTGCTGTCATCTTCCTGCTTTCCGGTTTCGGCAAGCTGACGGCGATTGCCGGCACGGCCGGCTATTTCGGCAGCCTCGGCCTGCCGCTGCCGATGGTGACCGCCATTGTCGTCGGCCTGATCGAACTGCTTGGCGGCCTCGCCATCCTCGTCGGCTTCCAGACCCGGATCGTCGGCTGGGTGATGGCGATCTTCACAGTCGCCACCGCACTGGTCGCCCACACCGGCTGGGCCGATCAGATGCAGATGATCAATTTCATGAAGAACCTCGGCATTGCCGGCGGCTTCCTCGTACTCGCCTCCTCGGGTCCAGGCTCGTATTCGATCGATGCCAAGCGCGGCTGAAGCAGCCCAGCATTCCTGAACAAAGGGGCGCGGAATTTTCCGCGCCCCTTTTTCGTTGTCGGTTTATATCTGCCGGCTGGAACTCTGCTAGGATCGGCCGCCGATATCGGAGGAGACCATGCCTCGCAATGCGCTGCTCTTGCTTTCCCGGCTGCTGCTCGCCGCGCTGTTCGTGCCGTCCGGCTTCCATGCGCTTGCCGACATCGCCGGCACATCAGGCTATTTCGCCGGCCTCGGCCTGCCGCTGCCGACGCTGGTGGCTTGGGCGACAGGCCTGTTTGAGCTGATCGCAGGACTGCTCATCCTCGTCGGCTTCAAGACACCGATCGTGGCACTGTTGCTCGCCGCCTTCTGCATCGCGGCCGGCTTCATCGGCCACTATGGCCAAGGCGGCGACGATCCGACGCTGACCTTCATGCATTCGCAGATGCTAATGAAGGACATCGCCATATCAGGCGGTTTCCTGGCGCTGGCGATGGCTGGTGCGGGCGCCTGGTCGGCCGACGGGCGTGGCATCGGCATCGGTGCCGAAGCGACCTGAAAGACTTTGGCGTCAGCACAGATCATCAGGCGTTCAGGAAATTGGCCAGGATGATCTCGCGCCAGACGCGGGTCGGCGTCACCCAGGCATCCCAGGCATTGTACTTGCCGGCATAGATCACCGCCGCGATGTCGGCTTCAGGCATCAGCCATAGCCGCTGTCCGCCATTGCCGAAACCGCCATACCATGGTTTCGGGGCGGCGAATGCCGGCGCCGGCGCGTCGCCGGTGAACCACAACCGGCCATAACCAAGGCCGTCCGGCGTCGAGGTCGCGGCTGTGAATGACGCGTTGATCCAGCCTTCCGACGCGATCCTCTCCCCATTGCACAGGCCCTTGCGAAGAAGGAGCTGACCGATCTTCAAAAGGTCTGGGGCCGCCAGCCTGAGGCCGGAGGCTGCGGAGGCGACGCCGTCACGACCAGCCGACCAGTGGAAGCGCTCGATGCCAAGTGGCGCGAAAAGCGCCGCGCGCGCGAAATCCGGCAGGGATTTACCGCAGCCTCTTTCAATGATCGCGCCAACCAGCGCGACGCTGCCGCCGGAATAGATCCAGCGGCTCCCGGGGTCGGCGATGATCGGCCGCTCAAGGATGAAGCGATAACGATCGGGCGCGTTCTCCATCGCGATCTCGCTGTTCTGCGGATCGCTATAGGGACGGTTTTCGTCCCACTCCATACCGAGCGTCATCGTCAGCGCATGGCCGATCGTGATCTTCGCGCGCGCGGGATCGGCGGCGAGATCAGCGTACTCGGGAAACAGGGCGAAGAGCGGCGCATCGGGTGGCGGCACCAGTCCCTTGTCGAGCGCAATGCCGTAAAGCAGGCTGACGATGCTCTTCGTCACCGAGCGCAGATCATGCAGCGTACCGGCGTCAAAGGCGATCTGCCCGATCGGGCGCCCCCATTCTTCGTCCCTGCCCTCGGCATAGTGCTCCAGGAAGACCTTCTCGGAGCGGGCAGCGAGAACGATGTGCAAGTCGCGCAACAGGCCGGACTCGAGCCCGGCAAGCAGCTTACGGTGGATCGCTGGATCGAAGCCGAGCGCTTCGGCCGCAGCTACGGACGGAGATGACGATAACTCTGGGATGGTCATGGAATTCTTCGCTCCGCGTTACCCCACCGCCCGGAATTCAGCCTCGGACCGTCCGTTCACTTCACCGACATGCTCGGCCCGCCCTCGACCGCCAGCACCAGCCGACGGTTGGTGACCCTTGCCAGCTGTGCCAGCCGGCCGGCCGGCCGCTCGCCGTAAAGATCGGCCAGCGCTGCCGGCAGCACCAGCGCCAGCACGCCATTGCCGCGGTTTTCCCATTTCAGTCGCGGCATGACACCCGGCATTGCCGCGCTCAGCAAATAGACGACGCGCAGCAGCGCGGCCAGCACGCGAGCCCGCTCGAGATAGCGCGGTGTCGCCAGTCCGCGGATTTCCGGAGCGGCTTCATTGAACACGCCCTCGTGGCGAAACAGGCTGACAAGCGCCAGGAAGGCGCGGCCGGGATGGTCGACGCCGATGAAGGAGGCATGGGCGATGATATTGAGCGATTGCTTGCCGCGATATTCGGGATGGGCGCGCCAGCCGATATCCGCGAGCAGGCAGGCGGCGTGGCGGTAGCGCGCCTCATCCCTGGTCTCGTCGATGCCGAAGGCGGCGAACGCCTTGCCGGTCCATTCGACAAGCTCATGCGCGTGGTCGACCGAGCGCGAGCGCAGGCGGGCGAGCTCTTCCGCCGCCGAGATCAGCGGATCGGCTTTCTGCTCGGCCTTGTCGAGCAGCGAATAGAGAAAGCCCTCGCGCACGCCCAGCGCCGAGACGATGATCTTCGACGGCTGCATCGCCGCCATGATCTCCTGCAGCACGATGGCGCCATAGGGCAGCAGCGAGCGGCGGTTCTTGGAGATGCCCTCGATGCCTTTGATCTTATCGATCTCGGCCTTGGCGACCTGCCGGAGGAAATTCGCGGCGCTTTCGATGCCGATCTCGTAATGATGCATGACGCCGAGCGGGTAGTTGGTCATTTCCATGTGCAGCCGGGCGAGGTTTCGCCAAGTGCCGCCGACCGTGTAGAAGGCCCTGCCCTGCCCGCCCTTCAGCAATTTCGCCCGTGCCAGTTGCTCGCGCGTGATCCTTGCCGCCTGGCTCAGCGAGTTCTTCGCCATGTCCTGCAGGCGCAAGCCGCCCAATGGCAACGTGATGCCGTCACCGATCGTCTCACCATCGATGTCGATCAGTTCGAGGCTGCCGCCGCCAAGGTCGCCGGCAATGCCGTTGGCCGGGTGGAAACCGGAGATGACGCCGAGCGCCGAATAATGGGCTTCCTCGCGGCCGCTCAGCACCTGGATTTCGGTCTTGAGCACGTCCTCGGCGCGGTGGATGAAGTCGGGGCCGTTGACGGCCTCGCGAGCGGCGGCGGTCGCCAGCACATACATGCGCTCGGCGCCGGCCTGGTCGGACAGCGCGCGGAAGCGGCGGAACTCTTCCATCGAACGCGTCACCGCCTCGGGATCGAGCTTTCCGGTCGAAACGATGCCGCGGCCGAGGCCGGCCAGCATCTTTTCGTTGAACAGCAAGGTCGGCGAGCGCGCCAGCCCCTCATAGATGACAAGACGAATCGAGTTCGACCCGATATCGATGATGGACAGCGGTCGGCGGTCCTGGAGCCGGCCCTGGGACGCTGAAATCATCAGCCCGTCGCTGCGTTCTGTTTCTTGCGGCGTTTGAACTGCGCGATGCGCTTGGGCGCATGCGACTTCAACGCATCGCCCCGTCCGGACAGGCTCGGATTGGTCATGAAATATTCCTGCGCGTTGAACGGTTCCTCGCCCTCTTCCAGCACGACGCGCCGGGAGGTTCCGTCAGCCAATACGTCGAAACTTTGCTGGTTGTCCATGATGTTGCCGAGCATGATCTGGCCGAGCACCTGCTCATGCACAGTTGGATTGGTGATCGGCACCATGGTCTCGACGCGGCGGTCGAGATTGCGCGGCATCAAATCGGCCGAGGAGATGTAGACGATCGCCCCGTCCGATGGCAGGCCGTGGCCGTTGCCGAAGCAGTAGATGCGGCTGTGCTCGAGGAAACGGCCGACTATCGACTTCACCCTGATGTTCTCCGATAGGCCGGGCACCTGCGGCCTCAGGCAGCAGATGCCGCGCACGACGAGATCGATCTCGACGCCGGCGCGGCTGGCATCATAAAGCGCATCGATGACGATCGGATCGACCAGCGCATTCATCTTCATCCAGATGCGGGCCGGCCTGCCCTCCAGCGCGTGGCTGATCTCGTCCGAAATGTGCTTGAGGATGCGGTCGCGCAGCGTGAACGGCGAGATGGCCAGCCGCATCTGCTCGGCCGGCTCGGCATAGCCGGTGATGAAGTTGAACAATTGGGCGACATCGCGCGCGATCGTCGGGTCGGTGGTGAAGAAGGACAGGTCAGTGTAGATGCGGGCGGTGACCGGGTGGTAGTTGCCGGTGCCCAGATGCACGTAATTGCGCAGCCTGCCATCCTCGCGCCGCACCACCAGCGACATCTTTGCGTGGGTCTTCAGTTCGAGAAAGCCGAAAACGACCTGAACGCCGGCGCGCTCGAGGTCGCGCGCCCAGCGGATGTTGGCCTCCTCGTCGAAGCGCGCCTTGAGTTCGACCAGCGCCGTCACCGACTTGCCGGCCTCGGCGGCGTCGACCAGAGCGCGTACGATCGGGCTGTCATTAGAGGTGCGGTAGAGCGTCTGCTTGATCGCCACCACTTCCGGGTCGGCCATTGCCTGGCGCAGGAACTGCACCACGACGTCGAAGGATTCATAGGGGTGGTGGACGATGATGTCCTTCTCGCGGATGGCGGCAAAGCAATCGCCGCCATGCTCGCGGATGCGCTCGGGGAAGCGCGGATTGTAGGGGGTGAATTTCAGATCGTCGCGGGCGACGGCGACGATCTCCGAAATCTGGCTGAGCGCCAGCGGACCGGTGAGCACGCTGATGCGGCTTGCCGAGACGCCAAGCTCGCCGGCGACGAAGTCGCGCAATTCGGGCGGCATCAGCATGTCGAATTCGATACGGATGACCGAACCGCGGCGGCGGCGCTTCAGCGCCGTCTCGAACAGCCGCACCAGATCCTCTGATTCTTCCTCGACCTCGATATCGCTGTCTCGGATGATGCGGAACGTGCCGGAGCCCTTGACCTCATAGCCTGGGAACAGCTTGCCGATATAAAGACCGACCGCCTCCTCGAGCGGGATGAAGCGGACATGGCGCTTGCGATCCGGCAAACGGATGAACCGCTTCAGCGCCATCGGCAGGCGCAAAAGCGCACTCATCTCCTCGCCGTTCTTGCGGTGGCGCAATTGCAGCGCCATCGAGAAACCGAGATTGGGAATGAACGGGAACGGATGCGCCGGATCGATCGACAACGGCGTCAACACCGGAAATACCTGCTCCTGGAAATGGTCCTCCAGCCAGGCCTTCTCGTCCTTGGTCAGGGCATCGCGGGTGATGCTTTCGATGCCCTCCTTGTCGAGCAGCAGCATCAGCGCCGAAAGGCTTTTCTGCTGGTCCTCCTGCAGGCGCTCGACCTCGCGCAGCAATTGTTCGAGCTGCTGCTCGGGCGTGCGGCCATCCGGGCTCTTCAGCACGATGCCCTCGCGCACCTGGCCGGCAAGACCGGCGACGCGGACCATGAAGAACTCGTCGAGATTGGCTGCCGATATCGACAGGAAGCGAACGCGCTCGAGCAGCGGATGATTGGCGTTCAGCGACTCTTCGAGCACGCGCCGGTTGAATTGCAGCCAGGAAAACTCGCGGTTGACGAAGCGGTCGGGATTGCCGCCTTCGCGGCTCGCCGCCTCGACGGTGATGAATTCGTTCTGGACCGGCTTCAGTTCGTTCATGGTTTCCGCTCTTCCAACACCGTTCGACGACCACAGCCTTAACCGGCTTAACTTATCCTCTGACAGGCTTTTGCGACAGTTTCATTTCATCGATCTTGCAAAGAGACGAGTTATGATCCAGATGCAATCGACAAGATCAGGAGACGACGATGGCAGGCGGTTCTATTCCCCATTTCCAGAACGATGCGGGCTATCCGGCAATCGACATCGGCGTCAAGGAATTCATGTGCACCGGCGCCAATCCGCCTTTCGACCACCCGCATGTATTTCTCGACATGGGCGACGACAATGAAAAAGTCTGCCCCTACTGCTCGACGCTCTATCGCTATTCGCCGAAGCTGAAGGCATTGGAAACGCAGCCGCCGGGCTGCCTCTATCTCGACCAGGCCGCCTGATTCTTCCGCGACAAGCCTGATGCAGGAAATGCAGTCCCGGCAGGTGGTCATCGCCGGGGCGGGCGTCGCCGGGCTGACCGCGGCACTGGCCTTCGCCGAGCGCGGCTATCGGATAAAACTGTTCGAACAGGCGCAGCACCTCGAGGCTGCCGGCGCCGGTATCCAGCTTTCGCCCAACGCGACGCACATCCTACGGCAGCTCGGCGTACTCGGTCGGCTGTTGCCGACGGCGGTGCGCCCGGAGGCGGTCGTGCTCAAGGATGCCGCCACGCTGCGCCAGCTGGCTCGCGTACCGCTTGGCCAGGCGGCAGAAACGCGCTGGGGAGCGCCCTATCTCGTTGCCCACCGCGCCGATCTGCAGTCAGCGCTGATGGAGCGGATAGCCGAGCGGCCCGAGGTCGAGCTTGTCACCGGCGCCTGCGTCGGCAGCGTCGCCACTGGACCGAATGGCATCACCTCAACAGTCGAGGTTGCCGGCACGGCGATCGAAACGGAAGCATCGTTGCTGATCGGCGCCGATGGCGTCTGGTCGTCGGTGCGAGAAACGCTTGCCCGCAAGGCGGCCGAATTCGGTAGGAGCCGGTTTTCGGGCGAGCTTGCCTGGCGCGCGACGGTGGCCGCTGACAGCCCCGCCGGACAAACCTTTGCAGCGGTCGGTGCGCCCGATTGCGTTAGCGCATTCCTCTATCCCGGCTTCCATATGGTCGCTTATCCGGTCAGCCGTGGCACTGCCTTCAACCTCGCCGCCTTCACCAGGGGCAAGCGTATCGCCGAGGGCTGGTCGGGGCATGCCGACCCCGCCAGCCTCTCAAGCGCCATGCGCGGTACCGCGCCGGCGCTGGTCCGTCTGGCGAGCGAGGCCGCACCATGGACGGCATGGCCGATCCACACCGTCGAGCAGCGGCGGTGGACGACGCCGCAAGGCATCGCGCTAATCGGCGATGCGGCGCATGCGATGACGCCGTTTGCCGCGCAGGGCGCGGCGATGGCGATCGAGGACGCGGCGACGCTTGCCGGCTTCGTTGCGGCCTCCACAGCCGACCTTGAGGGGGCACTTGCCGCCTGGGAACAGGCGCGGCGGCCGCGCGTCGCCCAGGTCGCCCGCCGCGGCGCCGTCAATCGCCTCGCCTGGCATGCGGCCGGGCCGGTGGCGATGGCCCGCAACCTGTTCCTGGCAATGCGCTCGCCCGAAAAACTCGCCGCCGATCTCGATTGGCTCTATGGCTGGCGGGCGCGCGAGTCTGGGGATCGGCGGTGAAGCGCGAAGGCCGGCGGGACAGAGGGGGGCGCGAAGGATCGCGGCGTTGATCAGCCGGAACCCTCTTCAATTGTAAAGCTGCATCGACAGGCCGAGCGAGGCTGGCAGCGGGTTCCACCAGCCGGTGCGCAGGCCGGCCGTGCGCAGTGCCGCCGCCGTCCAGGTGTTGCAGCCGACCAGTGCGTTGAAATGACCGTTGGCTTCGAAGAAACGATCGAAGCGGGAATAGGCCGCACTCTCGATCGGCATGGCCCCGTTCGGCCCCTGCCGGAAGCTTGCTGCAATGTAATCGAGCAGCGCCGTAAACCGCGCCTCGCCGATGTCGAAACCCGCGACGTTGGGATGCGGTTCGGCGATTTCGCCGGAAATGTCGACATGCATCACCGAGGCATCGACGGTCAGCGCCTTCATCACCGGCACTGCCTTCAGCTCCGACCAGGTCGGCGTCTCCAGATAGAAGGCGCGGCCACCCCAGCCGAAGACGATGTAGCGGACCTCCGCCATGTCGGCCGGAATGCCGGCATCGACCAGGAAGTGGAAGCGCCGGCGCACATCGTCGTCGACCGGAATGGCGATGTCGGTGTGGATCGGATTTTGCAGCACCAGGATACGGTGGCTTGCGCCGATCGGATCGGCAACGGCCGCCGGCCAGAGCGGGCGCGGCAGCAGCGTGCCCAGCGCTACCGCTAGCGCTATTGCAACGGCCAGCAGCCCAAGAAAACGGGCAAGCTTCTTCATGGGAAAGGCATAGAACAAGCAATGCTCAAGGTGAAGCCTCTCCGAAAGTTGCACAGCTGACTTAGAGCTTGACGCGTATCCTCCCCAGGAGGATATGCTGAGGCATGTCAGATCACCTCCACGCCTCGCATCCTTCCATCATTAAGCGCCTGAAGCGCGCGCAAGGACACCTCGCGGCGGTGCTGGCGATGATCGAGGCGCATCGCCCGTGTGTAGATCTGGCGCAGCAGCTTCATGCCGTCGAAAAAGCCATCAGCAGCGCCAAGCGCGAGCTGATCAACGACCACATCGAGCATTGTCTGACGGACAGCGTGGAAACCGGCGGCAACTCGCTGGCGGAACTCAAGCAGCTGGCGAAGTATCTATGAACAATGTCGTGGCCCGCATTCTGGACTGGCTCGGGTTCGGCTCGCAGGCCGCACATCATCACGGCGATCACGGTCCGCACGGTCACACCTATGGCGTCATCGATGCGACAATTGCCACCACCGACCGGGGCATCTGGGCAATCAAATGGTCGTTCGTGATCCTGGCGATCACCGCAGCATTGCAGATGGTCGTGGTTGTGCTGTCGGGAAGTGTGGCGCTGCTGGCCGACACAATCCACAACATCGGCGACGCGACCACGGCGATCCCGCTATGGATTGCGTTCGTGCTGGCGCGGCGCAAGCCGTCGCGGACCTTCACCTATGGCTTGGGTCGGGTCGAGGATCTGGCCGGCATCATCATCGTACTCATCATCCTGTTCAGCGCTGTAGTCGCCGCCTACCAGGCCATCGACAGGCTGATCAATCCACAAGTGGTGACACACCTCGGCTGGCTGACTGCGGCGGGCATTGTCGGCTTCCTCGGCAACGAGGCGGTTGCCGTGTTCCGTATCCGCGTCGGCCGCGAAATCAACAGCGCGGCACTGATTGCCGACGGCTACCACGCCCGCACCGACGGCCTTACCAGTCTTGCCGTGGTCATCGGAGCCCTCGGCGTCTGGCTCGGTTTTTCCTTGGCCGACCCGATCGTCGGCCTGCTGATCACGATTGCGATCTTCGGTATCGTCTGGCAATCGGCCCGCTCGGTGCTGACCCGCATGCTGGATGGAATCGAACCCGGTGTGATGGATGAAATCCGACATGCCGCCGAGCATGTTCCGGGCGCACGCATTGTCGATGCCAAGGCGCGCTGGATCGGTCATCGATTGCACGCCGACATCGCAATTGCCGCAGACGAAACCTTGCCGCTGTCGGAAGCGAACAAGATCGCAGCAGCGCTGAAGGACGAACTGTCCCAGCATATGCCGGCCTTGGCTGAGGCGAATGTGCGGTTTTCAACCGAACGTGGAGAGAACGACCATCCTCACGAGCACACGCAGGACCATGGCCACATGCACTGACGCTCGCCGATTTTCTGCTAGATGTTTAGTCCCGGCATTTGCTGGAGCGGATTGAGAGTGAAGCGCTCGGGCTGGGAAGCCCATGCCTTGCAGATGAACTCGTAGGG